>NZ_JAKEIP010000404.1 GCF_021474425.1 Streptomyces muensis
CCCCCACCCACGAGGGCACCCTCGTCACCGCCCGCTCCGTCCTGGGCCCCCTCTCCTTCACCGACCCGATGGAGGTCACGGTGTGGCAGCCCCCGGGCGACGACACACCCGGTCTCTGCCGGCTGGAGAAACGGGGCCGCTTCATCACAGGCTGGGCGGAGCTCGAGGTCCGCCCCGGACCGGGCGGCCGTGCCCGGGTGGTGTGGCGGGAGGAGATCAGGGTGCGGTTCGTACCGAGGGGATTGGACGGGGTTGTCGAGCGGGTGGGGCGGTACGTGTTCGGGCGGGCTGTGAATCGGTTGCTTCGGGGGGTGTGACGAAGGCGGGCGCGGACGCCGGTATGGGCTGGCCGACCGTGTCAGAGTGGGCCGCATGGCGGAGATCGAGGCAACCGGCCTGACGGTGGGCGAAGTCGAGGCGCTGGCGGTGGACGGATTGCGATGGCTGCTGTCCGTCGCGCGGGACGCCGGGGGCGACGGCGGGATCGGGTGGCCCGTCAGGCCCTCCGACGACGCGCTGGACCCGATGCTCTACAACGGCACGGCCGGTGTCGTCCCCGTACTCCTGGAGGCATGGCGCCACTTCGGCGACGACTCCTACGCGGATGCCGCCCTGCGCGCCGGCCGTGGGCTGGTGGAGGCCGTCGAGAGGGTGGAGGACGACTCCCTGTACTTCGGCCGCATCGGAATGGCCCTGGTGCTGCGCGCCCTTCACGTCTGCCTGGGCGACACCGCGGCCGGCGCCGCCGCGGACCGGGCCGTGGAGCTGGTGCGGTCGCGGTTCGACGGGGAACGCTGGGGTGAGCTGTACGAGCTGATGGGCGGCAACGCGGGTATCGGCCTCGGAGCGCTCCTGCTCGGCGCGGAGGATCTGGCGGTCCGGGCGGTGGAACCCTACGCCCGCACGGCCGAGCAGACCCGTGCCGGGGTGCAGTGGCAGTTCCGGCCCGGCGCACCCGCGCGGATGCACCACATCTCGCACGGCACGCTCGGCATCGTGTACGGGCTGGCCTCGGTCGGCCACGCGACCGGGCGCAAGGACCTCGTCGAGCTCGCACTGGCCGGCGCCTCGGACGTCGTCTCCCGCGACGAGGCCGGGCCCGACGGGTTCCTCGTCGCGCACTCCGACCCGCACCACCGCCCCGATGTCGTGGCGCGGTACAACTACGGCTGGTGTCACGGACCGAGCGGTGATGCCCAGGTCTTCCGGCTGCTGAGGGACCTGTTCGGCGACTACGACCTCTGGCCGGCCCTCGCCGACCGTTGCTGGCACACCGTCACGCACTCCGGTGTGCCGCACCGGCTGCGTCCCGGCTTCTGGGACAACAACGGCCGTTGCTGCGGTACGGCGGGCGTACTCGCCCTGGCCTGCGACCGCATCGCCGAGCAGGGCGACTCCCCCGAGTTCGCCCAGCTCCTCGTCGCCGACATCGCCGCCCACGCCACCCGCGACGCCGAGGGCGCCCGTTGGTCGAACGTCGAGCATCGCGCCGACCCGAGCGACCTCGAACCGGAAACCGGGTGGGGGATGGGCAATGCGGGCATCGTGCGGGAACTGCTTCGCTTCGTACGGGTCGTGCGGGGCGGCGGCGACACGGCCTACGCCTTCGCCTGGCCTGACCAGCCGGCGCCGCGGGCATAGGGGACCCCGGGGGTGTATCACCAGGTCGGACCCGGCGGTGTCGCCGTCGGCCGGGTAGTGAGGTGGGTCAGGCACTGGCGTACTGCTTCCTCCAGGTGGGGGTCCCTGTCCTGGGTCCAGTCCTCGGGGGTGCAGGGCACCTCTATGTGCGGGGTGACGCCGTGGTTCTCGACGTGCCAGCCGTCTTGGGTCAGCCAGTAGGCCTCGCGCGGGAGTATGAGGCCGGTGCCGTCGGCGAGGGAGAAGTTCCAGTCCATGACGTTGACGCCGCCCCAGGTGCGGTTGCCGACGACCGGGCCGATGCCGAGGGCCTTGATCGCGGCGGTGGCCACGTCGCCGTCGGAGCCGGTGAACTCGTCGGTGACCACGACGACGGGGCCGCGCGGGGCGAGGGACGGATAGCTCAGGGCGGATCCGCCGCGTGCGACGCGCCAGCCGAGGACGCGGCGGGACAGGGCCTCGACGACGAGTTCGGAGAGGTAGCCGCCGGTGTTCTCCCGCAGGTCGACCACGAGGCCCGCGCGGTCGAACTCGGTCCGCAGGTCCCGGTGGAGTTGCGCCCAGCCCGGTCCCAGCATGTTCGGAACGTGCAGGTAGCCGAGGAGTCCGCCCGAGGCGGTGTCGACCAGCTCGCGTCGTTCCGCCACCCACGCGCAGTAGCGCAGTGCCGTCTCGTCCCGCAGGGGAACGACCGTCACGGTTCGCGGTGCGGCGCTCTCGGCGGAGCGGACGGTCAGGCTCGTGGGCAGCCCCGCCCTGCCCGCGAGGAGGGCGGCGGGACCTCGTTCCGGGCGCAGCGGCACTCCGTCGATCTCCAGGATCGTGTCTCCCGCTCGGACTCCGACGCCGGGGGCGCACAGTGGGGACAGCGCGCCTTCGACGGAGGAGTCGCCCTTCGGGATGCGGTGCACGCGCCAGGTGCCGTCCGTGTCCCGGGTGAAGTCGGCCCCCAGCAGGCCCTGGTGGCGCCCGGGGGTCGATGCCGTCGGGCGCTCCTTGACGTAGGCGTGGGAGCAGCCCAGCTCGCCGTGGACCTCCCAGAGCAGGTCCACGAAGTCGTCGTAGCAGCCGAGCCGGTCCACCAGGGGGCGGTACCGGTCGAGTACGGCGTCCCAGTCGACGCCTCCCATGTCGGTGCGGACGTAGACGTCGCGGATCAACTCGCCGTCCTCCTCGAAGGCCTGGGCCCACTCCGTCACCGGGTCGACAAGAGTCCGGGCCGACTCCAGGCCGGTCTCCGTCGCCTCGCCGCCCGAGGCCGGACGGTCCGCGGGGACGGCGGTCAAGGTGCGGCCCGCGCGGATCACGGCGCGTCGGCCGTCGCCGGTGACCACGTACGCGTCGACGTCCGGGCGGAGTTCGCTCGCCTTGACGGTGGCGAAGTCCCACCGCATGAGGGTGCCGCGCTCGGCGAGCCAGTCGCCGCTGGGGTCCTTGCGGATCCACAGCACGCCGTCCTCGGCCGCGCGCAGGGCGATGAAGTCGCCCGCCGGCAGCGGGAACAGCTCCGCGCGCTCCGCCAGCCCGTCCCGGTCCACGGTGACCTCACCGGTGGCGAGGGCACTCCGTGGATCGTGCGGACTGAACGGCGACGGCGTGTCCTTCGCCAGCGGGAGAAGGCACAGGCGCGTGCCCGCGGCGAACGCGGGACCGAGAAGGTGCGCCTGGGGGACGGGGTCGAAACCGCGTTCCGACAGGAAGGCCAGGTACAGGCCGTCCCGGGTGAACGCCGGTGCGCGGTCGCTGAAGCGGAGCGGGGTCGCCTCGATCACTTCCGCGGTCGCGAGGTTCGCGAGGTTCGCGAGGTTCGCGAGGTTCGCGAGCCTGATCTGCCGTAGCTTGTTCGCTCCCGGGTGCGACCAGGCGAGCCACCGCGAGTCCGGGGAGAAGACGACGTCGGTCGCCTCACCGCCGTCGGTGCGGTCCACCTCCGTCAGCGCCCCGGTCGCCACGCACGCCACCAGGACCCGGCCGTCGTGCGTGGCCATCGCCAGGGACCGGCCGTCCGGTGCCGCGACCAGTTCACGCACCCGGCCCAGGAGCCCGGTCCCGAACCGGTGCGAGGCAGCCTTGTGCGCAGGCGCCGCCGTCCCGCTGAACTCACTGACCTCGATGGCCTCGCGGCCGCCGACGACCACGACGTACGCCACCTTGCCGGTGTCCCCGAGGACCCGCGGCAGCCGGGCACGGGTGCCGGGCTCTCTCGGCAGTTCCCTCGTGGGTTCGGCCGGGCCGCCGACGCGGTGGACGGAGCCCCGTACGGTCACGAGCACTTGCCGCCCCGACCGGTCGGCGTCGAAGTCCTCCAGCCCTTCGCCGCCGGTGACGACGTACATCCCCCGCCCGGCGGCCGGACCGCCGAGGTCGATGTCGACCCGCTCGGGCACCACGCCCGGTCCGAGGCCGTCCAGGAGCCACAGTTCGCCGCCGCTGTGGTAGACGACGCGGGCACCGTCCGTGGTCGCGCCGCGCGTCGCGAAGGGGTGTGCCGTATGGCATCGCAGATCGCTGCCGTCGGGCAGGCTCGACCAGAGCCGGCCGTTCTCCTCGTGGTCGGACAGGAAGGCGATGCGGTCGCCCACCCACAGCGGGCACTCGATGTTGCCGTCGACCTCCTCGTGAACCCGGGTGAAGCCGCCGTCGCCGAGCCGGTCGATCCACAGCCGCCCCATGGTCCCGCCCCGGTACCGCTTCCAGTAGGCGGCCTCGGCGAACATCGAGGGAGTCTGGACGAGTACGGCGCCTCCCGGCCCGTGCGCGACACCTGCCACCGGGCCGTAGGGCAGCCGCCGGTCCGGCCCGCCGTCGATCCGCACCGCCCTGGCCCACGTCCTGCGCGTCGCGCGCTGCCCGACCGCGCTCACCACGAGGAGTTCCTGCGGCGAGAGCCAACCGAGCACGCGGGTACGGGCGTTCGCCCAGTGCGTGACCTGGACAGGGGCCGCCCCGCCCGCGACCGGGGCGACGACGGCCTCGGGCACGCCCTCGCGCCACGCGGTCCACGCGACCCGACGGCCGTCCGGGCTGAGCCGCGGATGCCGGACCCGTTCGTGCTCCCCGCCGACCCGACGTGCGCGGCCGCCGTGGACGGGAGCGATCCATACGTCGTTCTCGGCGACGAACGTCAGCAGGTCGCCGTGCGGATGCGGATCCCTCAGGTAGCCACGGGCGCGACGGGCGGTGCGCGGGGAGGACGGAGAGGAAGGGGAGGAAGGCAACGGTGCTCCTGGGCGGCGGGGTGATCGGGGAGGTCGCGGCCGGCGTCAGTACAGGCGGTCGTCGAGGCGTGCCTCGCCCTCCTGGCGGTGGCCCAGGAAGACGCACAGCAGGGCGTGCCGGCCGTCCGTGTCGAGCCCGAGTGCCGCTTCGAGTACGGGCCCCTGGAAGCCGAGGACGATTCCGGAGGTGAGGCCGGCGGCGGTGGCGGCCACCTGGAGCCGCTGGGCGCTCGCACCGGCGGCGACGGCGGCGTAGCGGTAGGCGCGCGGTCCCGCCCGGGCGACGGCGCGCTCCGGATGCCAGTGCGGGACGAGGGTGACGGCGGCCTGTCCCACCGAGTAGTTGGACAGGGCGTAGACGCGTTCGTCGAGGGTCGGGGCGTCGACCGGGACCGGCGTGAGCGCGTGGCGTCCGGGCAGGTAGTCGTACACGCCCGCCGCG
>NZ_JAKEIP010000405.1 GCF_021474425.1 Streptomyces muensis
GCCAGGGGGCTCCGCCCCCTGCACCCCTATCGGCCTAAACGGCCTCGTCCTCAAACGCCGGACGGGCTGGAGGTGGCTGGGCGGGCATAGCCCCTGCGGGTGGGTGGAGGCTGGGGACGGCATGCTCATCCTCGGACGTCGGACGCGCTGGCGGCATCTGAAGCGGCGGCGCAGCCCCCTGCGGGCGCGTGAGGCTTAGAACTCCTAACAGAAAGGGGCTTCGTCCGATCCGGGTGCGATGGGGTCGGGCGTGCACGAAGGAAGATCACTACCCTGCACGTGTGCTTTCCTACGACGAGTTGACTTCACCGGAGCGTGCGCTGTGGGACGCGTTCCCCGAAGGGCGGCGGGTGGACCTGCGTGCGGGTACTCCGGAGGAGGACAGGGTCGCCGACGGCGGACGGTGGGGGCCCGAGCGGACGGTGCGGGCGGCGGTGGTCGCCGCGCTGCTGCTGGGCGCGAACACCGGACAACCGGGTGCGGTGGCGCGTCTACGACTCACCGGAGCACGGATCTCCGGACGCCTGGACCTGGCCGGCGCGCAGATCGCCCACGCTCTCTGGCTTGAAGCCTGCTGGTTCGAGGAGGCGGTGAATCTCCTCGGCGCGTCGACGCAGACCCTCGTGTTCACGGGCAGCCGGATACCCGGCATCGAGGCCGATTCGGCCCGCATCGAGGGCAACTTCTCCCTGCGGCACTGCGTGGTGGAGGGCGGCGCCCCCACGCCCTTCAACCGCGTGAGCACCGCCCTGTCACTCACCGACGCCCGGGTGAACGGCGGACTGCTCCTCAACGGGGCCAAGTTGGTCGCCCCGGACGGGTGGGCCCTGTCGGCCGGTGGCCTGGCCATGGAAGGCGGCGTCTTCTGCAAGAACGGGTTCGTCGCATACGGGGAAGTCCGGCTGATGGGAGCGAGGTTGCCGGGCACTCTGGTCATGCACGGTGCCCGACTGGAAGGACCCGGCCCACGTGGCGTCGCCCTCACCCTCGACAACGCCACGGCCTCGTCGCTCAAGCTCTCCCAAGGGTTCACCGCGAACGGCACGGTACGGCTGCGCGGCACCCAGGTCACGGACAACGTGACCTTCGACGGAGCCATCCTGAACGGCCCGCCTACCGACGACGCGAACGCCCCGGCCCTGGTCGCCATGCACCTGCAAGCCGTCGACTTTGATCTCACCCTCGCCCGGCCCCCGTCCGGCACCCTCGACCTGCGAGGCGCTCAGGTTTCGTACCTCCATGAGAACGAGCACAGCTGGCCGGAGAGAGTGGAGTTGGACGGCTTCGTCTACGGCTCCATCAAGACGACGGACGCGAACGACGAGCGCCACGAGGCCGTGGGCGACCGGGAGTCCGTGACCCGACGCGTGGCATGGATACGCAGCAGCCCGGGCTACAACCCACAACCGTACGAGCAGTTGGCAGCCTGGTACCGCAAGGCCGGGCACGACGACGACGCCCGCCGCGTCCTCCTCGCCAAGCAACGCCACCGGCGCCGCACCCTGTCCCCGGCAGCCCGCGCATGGGGCCACCTCCTCGACGTGACCGTCGGCTACGGCTACCGGCCCTGGCTGGCCGGCGTCTGGCTCCTCGCCCTGATCCTGCTGGGAACACTGTCCTTCCATACGGACGCCCCCAAGCCGGTCAAACAAGGCGAAGGTGCCCCGTTCCAGCCCCTCGTCTACACACTCGACCTCTTGATCCCCATCGGGGGCCTGGGGCAGCGCACGGCCTGGTATTGGCCGAACGACAGCCTCCAGTGGCTGGCCTACCTGCTGATCGCCTTCGGCTGGGTGCTGACAACCGCCGTCATCGCGGGTGTCACCCGCACCCTGCAGAAGAACTAGCGGGCAAGAGCCGAGCGTAGGCGGGTAGCTTCAGTGATGCCGCCTGACAAGGCTCAGCCGGCCACGCTGATCGGCCGGGCCGGTGGGCCATCCATCAGCAAGGACGCCAGCAGTTCCGGCAACTCGGCCGGGCGCAACACATCGGACGTCGCGGCCAACTCCGCGGCGGTCCACCAACGGTGCCCGCTGATCGCGGCCCTTTCGACGTCCTCGAAAGCCGAGGTATCGACGTCAAAGGCGGGCACCCGGGCGAGGTAGTAACGCTGCCGAACCTCGTAGAGAACCCCTTCCCGGACCGTCACCCATGGACGCCCTCGCCATATCTCCGGCCCCAGCGCGACATTCGTCAGCCCCGTCTCCTCCCGCAACTCCCGCAAGGCGGCCTGCTCGTGACTCTCGCCCGACTTCACACCGCCTCCGGGAGTGAACCAGCGAAGCGAGCCGCCGGCCTCGTTCCGTGCGGAGAACAGCAGTAGCCGATCGGCGTCGTCGACCAGCACCACGCGGGCGCCAGGGCGCGGCACAGGGCTCCCCACTTCATCACCTCGTCAGTCACGCGCCGGATGGCGTACCCCCACCGGACCGCGGTCGCCCACGGCGCGAAGGGGCCGTGTCGGGGGGTGTCCGCCCGCAGCGGCCGGCGTCAAGGGACAGCCCCTCCTGGGCCAACCGAGCCGCCGGACCGAGGACGGACACCCCCCGGCGCGGCCCCGACCCACCACCAAACCGCACCGCGCTACACGAGCCCCCACACACCGCAACGGGCCGCCGCAGGCATCAGGGGCGCGGGGAACTGCGCAAAAACGCCCGCCCCCACCGAGCCCGCCACAGGCCCACAGCCCGGCACGGACCCGCAGCCCGCCACAGGCCCCCGCAGGCACCCCCGCTCAACCACCGGAGGTATCCAGCTCAGCATCCTCACTCACACCCGCACAGTCATACGGATCCTTCAGCCACCCCTCCGGCAACACCACCCGGTTGTTGCCGGACGTACGCCCACGCGGCCCGTCCGCCCCCACCGGCCACGGCTGATCCAGCTCCAACTCGTCCAGCCCGGAACGGAGTTCCTCCAGCGACGACGTGACAGCCAACCGCTTCCGCATCTCCGACCCGACCGCGAAGCCCTTCAAATACCAGGCCACATGCTTACGGAAGTCGATGACGCCCCGCGCCTCGTCCCCGATCCACTCCCCGAGCAGCGTGGCATGCCGCACCATGACGTCCGCCACCTCACGCAACGCAGGCCGCGCGACACCGTCCGCACGCCCTTCGAACGCGGCCACCAGATCCGAGAACAACCACGGCCGCCCCAGGCACCCCCGCCCGACGACCACCCCGTCGCACCCGGTCTCCCGCACCATCCGCACCGCGTCCCCGGCCGACCAGATGTCCCCGTTCCCGAGCACGGGAATCTCCGGCACATGCTCCTTCAGCCGCGCGATGGCGTCCCAGTCCGCCGTACCCCCGTAGTGCTGCGCGGCCGTACGCCCGTGCAGCGCGATGGCCGTCACCCCCTCCTCGACGGCGATCCGCCCGGCGTCCAGGTAGGTGATGTGATCGTCGTCGATGCCCTTGCGCATCTTCATCGTCACCGGCAGCTCCCCCGCCCCGCTCACCGCCTCCCGCAGAATCGCCCGCAGCAGATTCCGCTTGTACGGCAGCGCGGACCCCCCGCCCTTCCGGGTCACCTTCGGCACCGGGCACCCGAAGTTCAGGTCGATGTGATCGGCCAGCCCCTCCTCCGCGATCATGCGGACGGCCTTGCCGACAGTCGCGGGGTCGACCCCGTACAGCTGGATCGAACGAGGCTTCTCGCTCTCGTCGAAGTGGATCAGCTGCATGGTCTTCTCGTTGCGCTCGACCAGCGCCCGAGTAGTGATCATCTCGCTGACGAACAGCCCCTTGCCCCCGCTGAACTCCCTGCACAACGTACGGAAGGGCGCATTCGTGATCCCAGCCATGGGAGCCAGGACGACAGGCGGCTGCACGCTGTGCGGACCAACCTGAAGGGGCGAGACGACGGGCGAAACGGCGGGCGGCACGACGGGCGAGGCGGTCATGGACATCCCCCCATTCTCACGTACCGGACGGACAGCGGCGAAATTCATTAGTTAGGCGTACTATTCAAGAATGCCGGAGTTCAGCCCACGCCGCCGCCTGCTGGTCCTCGCGATCTGCTGCATGAGCCTGCTGATCGTGAGCCTCGACACCACGGCCCTCAACGTCGCCCTCCCCGCGATGCAGCGCGACCTCGACGCCAGCACATCCGGCCTGCAGTGGACGATCGACGCGTACACCCTCGTCCTGGCCTCCCTCCTGATGCTGGCCGGCTCCACGGCGGACCGCATCGGCCGCAAACGCGTCTTCATGGCGGGCCTCGTCCTGTTCACCATCGGCTCGGCACTGTGCTCCCTCGCCCCGAACCTCGACTCCCTGATCGTCTTCCGCATGGTCCAGGCGGTGGGCGGCTCGATGCTCAACCCGGTGGCGATGTCGATCATCACCAACACCTTCGTGGACCCCCGCGAACGCGCACGGGCGATAGGCGTGTGGGGCGCGGTCGTCGGCATCTCAATGGGCGCCGGCCCGCTGGTCGGCGGACTGCTCGTGGACTCGGTCGGCTGGCGGGCGATCTTCTGGGTCAACCTGCCGGTGGGCCTGACCGCCCTCCTCCTCACCCTCCTCCACGTCCCCGAGTCCCGCGCCCCCAAGGCCCGCCGCCTCGACCCCGTCGGCCAGCTCCTGGTGATCGCGCTGTTCGGCTCACTGACGTACGCGATCATCGAGGCCCCGAACGCCGGGTTCACAGCGGTCCTGCCCTTCGCGATCACCGCCCTCGTGGCCCTGCTCGGCCTCCTCTGGTACGAGCCGCGCCGCACCGAACCCCTCATCGACCTGCGGTTCTTCCGTTCGGCCCCGTTCAGCGGCGCCACGGTCATCGCGATCGGCGCGTTCGCCGCGCTGGGCGGCTTCCTGTTCCTGTCGACGCTGTACCTGCAGAACGTACGAGGGCTGGACGCCCTGCACGCGGGTCTGTGGATGCTGCCGATGGCGACCCCGATGTTCGTGTGCGCACCGCTCGCCGGGCGGCTGGTCGGCACGCGGGGCCCCCGGCTGCCGTTGCTGATCGCCGGCACCGCGATGACGCTGAGCGCGGCGATGTTCGCCCTGTTCGAGGCCGAGACCTCCAACGTCACGCTGGTCCTCGGGTACGCGGTGTTCGGGATCGGATTCGGGTTCGTCAACGCGCCGATCACCAACACGGCGGTCTCCGGGATGCCGCGGGCGCAGGCCGGCGTCGCCGCGGCAGTCGCCTCCACGAGCCGTCAGCCGGCGGAGAGGAGATGGTCCTCACCGCCCGTCTATGGGGCCGCTCGGCCCCGTGGCTCGCCGGGCACACCCGCCACGGCGAGGTCGTGCTGCCCGTCTCCGCGCTGCTGGACGTGG
>NZ_JAKEIP010000406.1 GCF_021474425.1 Streptomyces muensis
TCCCGGCAGGTCGTCGAGCCCCAGCGCGCTCCCGTCGATCGTGATGACGTCGTGCCCCGCCCAGGCCAGTCCCCCCAGCATCGCCACGAACAGCGCGACCACCGTGCCCGCGCGCGCGAGCAGTTCGGTCGGCGCGATCACAACTCCCGCGCCCCGCAGGGACCGTAAGAAGAACCACGACAGGAGTACCGCGCCGACCAGGCTGACCCCCAGTGGCGTGATCTCGACGGCGGTCGCCGCCTCAGCGCCCGTCAGCCCGAAAGCGGACACATCGCCGGACGGCGTGACAGAACCACCCGCCCCAAGGGCCACCACCGCTGCGGTCATCGGGCCGAGAGAGGCGGAGCTGTCGGCCTCCAGCAGATGCAGTCCGAGTGCCGCCGTGCCCGCCATCCCGATCAACGCCCAGCTCACGCAGGCGAGCGCGGACAACAGGATGTCCCCCCACGGCAGCGGCCGTGTGCCGTGCCCCGGGTTCTCGACGTTCGTGGACGCGCTCATGGCAGACCCCCCGATCCGCGGCGCGGCGACTGTTCGCCACGCATGTCCCCCTCGCGTGGATTACCACTCTCCGGACTGATTTCAACCCCGTCAACGGAACCAGTCGAAGCGCGTGGGCGTGCTTCTCACAAGGCCCGACTTTCGGTCAGGGGGCGGAGCCTGAAATAGTTCCCGACGATGTTCGACATCCCTAGACTCCCTGTGTTGGGGGTAACTCGGGGGACTACTCAGTGGGGCATGGAGTGCCGGAACTCGTACTGGAATTGAATGGACGGACCTGGACGCTCGACGCGTCCAGGTCCTACACCCTCGGACGCGATCCGCAGGGTGACATCGTGCTCGACGACGCCAGGGTGTCCTGGCGGCACGCCACGATCAGCTGGAGCGGCCGCAGTTGGGTCATCGAGGACCACGGGAGCACCAACGGCACGTTCGTGCAGGGTCAGCGGATCCATCACCTGGAGATCGGCCCCGGCTCGGCCGTGCACCTGGGCAACGCGACCGACGGACCGTGCCTGAACCTCTCCGGAACCGCGGCGTCCGTCGCCGCGCCGCAGGCCCAGCCGCAGCAGCAGCCGTACGCCGCGCAGGGCGCGAACCCCGGCTGGGCGCCGCAGGCCCCCGCCCAGCAGGCGCCACCCCAGCAGATCCCGCAGCAGCAGGCCCAGCCGCAGCAGGCCGCGCAGGCCGGCTGGCAGCAGCAGACGCCGCAGCAGTCGGCCGCGAAGGTGCCGTACCAGCAGGGCTCCGGCGGCGCGGCGGGGGCGCCGCCGGTCTACGGCGACCGCAGCCCCACCACGTTCCACCAGTTCTCCGTCGGCCGCGTCATGCGCATCGGCCGTGCCCTGGAGAACGAGCTGGTCGTCTCCGACCTCCAGGTCTCCCGGCACCACGCCGAGTTCCACTCGACGCCCGACGGCCGCATGGAGATCCGCGACCTCGGCTCCCACAACGGCACGTACGTCAACGGCCAGCCGATCGCCAAGGGCGGCTCGCAGCTGCTGGGCCCGGCGGACATCGTCGGCGTCGGTCACTCGACGTTCCGTATCGTCGGCGACCGTCTCGAGGAGTTCGTCGACACCGGTGAGGTCTCCTTCTCGGCCCGCCATCTGACCGTCACGGTCGACGGCGGCAAGCAGATCCTCAAGGACGTCTCCTTCGGCGTCCCGGAGAAGTCGCTGATCGCGGTCATCGGACCGTCCGGTTCCGGCAAGTCGACCCTGCTCAAGGCGCTGACCGGCTACCGCCCCGCCAACCAGGGCGACGTCCTCTACGACAACCGGAACCTGTACAAGCAGTTCGCCGAGCTGCGTCAGCGCATCGGTCTGGTCCCGCAGGACGACATCCTGCACAAGGAGCTGACCGTCAAGAAGGCCCTGAAGTACGCGGCCAAGCTCCGCTTCCCGGCCGACACCACGGCCCGTGAGCGCGACCAGCGCATCGACGAGGTGCTGCGCGAGCTCAAGCTGGACATCCACAAGGAGAAGAAGGTCACCTCCCTCTCCGGTGGCCAGCGCAAGCGCGTCTCGGTGGCCTTGGAGCTGCTCACCAAGCCGTCGCTGATCTTCCTGGACGAGCCCACCTCGGGCCTCGACCCGGGCATGGACCGCGACGTCATGCAGCTGCTGCGCGGCCTCGCCGACGACGGCCGCACCGTCCTCGTCGTCACGCACTCCGTGGCCGAGCTGGCGCTGTGCGACAAGCTCCTGGTGATGGCGCCGGGCGGCGCGGTCGCCTACTTCGGCCCGCCCGAGGAGGCCCTGAACTTCTTCGGCTACGACACCTGGGCCGATGTCTTCTCCGCCTTCGAGAACTACCGCGACTACGACTGGGCGGGACGCTGGAAGGGCTCGCAGCACTACCAGATGTACGCCGCGGACATCGACGCGATTGCCCCGCAGTCCGTACAGATGCCGCCGATGCAGGCGATGCGGCCGCCGAAGCCACAGGGCTGGGGCTCGCAGCTGATCACCCTGGTCCGGCGGTACGTCTCGGTCATCGCGTCCGACAAGGGCTTCATGGCCCTGATGCTGATCCTGCCCGCCGTGCTCGGCGCGGTCAGTCTGCTCATCGACTCCGGCAACAACCTGCTGCCCAACGAGCCGCGCGCCAACGGGCTGCGGCAGCCCAACGGCACCGCCACCACCGTCCTGCTCATCCTCGCCGTCGGCGCCTGCTTCGCCGGCGCGGCCAACTCCGTCCGTGAGCTGATCAAGGAACGGGTGATCTACGAGCGGGAACGCGCGACGGGTCTGTCCCGCTCGGCCTACCTGATGTCCAAGGTCATCGTGCTCGGCATGATCACCATGGTCCAGGGTCTGATCGTCGGCGGGATCGGGTTCGGTGCCCGCGAGGTTCCCGCGGAGGGCCTGATCCTCGGCGCCCAGACCAAGCTGGAGCTGTGCCTGCCGATCATGGCGCTCGGGTTCAGCTCGATGATGTTCGGCCTGGTGATCTCCGCCCTGGTCAAGACGGCCGAGAAGACCATGCCGCTGCTGGTGATGTTCGCGATCATCCAGGTCGTGTTCACGGGCTGTCTGTTCACCCTGAACGGCTCCATCGGCGTCAACGAGTTCTCGTACCTGATGCCGTCCCGCTGGGCGGTCGCCGCCGCGGGCGCCACCCTGGACTTCAACCTGGTCAACCCGAACAAGGACGACCCGACCACGACCGACCCGTTGTGGGACCACACGGTGGGCGTCTGGGGCCTCGACATGGCCGCCCTGATCGCCCTCGGTGTGATCTGCGGCTTCCTCGTGGCCCGCTTCCTGCGCCGCCACGAGCCCGAGGTCATGCGCAAGTAGTCGCGTTTCGTACGACGCCCGAAGGGCGGCACCCCGTCAGGAGGGTGCCGCCCTTCGGCGTACGGAGCAGAGGCCCGCGCCTACCTCGGTCAGTACGCGCTGTTGACGTTGTCGATCGAGCCGTACCGGTCGGCCGCGTAGTTGGCGGCGGCGGTGAGGTTCGCGACCGGGTCGTACTGGCTCCAGGCCGTGCCCGGGACGTGGTAGGCGTCGAAGGTCGGCTTGATGACCTGGAGCAGACCGATCGACGGCACGCCGTTCTGGGCGTTGATGTCCCAGTTGTTGATCGCGTTCGGGTTGCCCGAGGACTCCCGCATGATGTTGCGGTGCAGGCCGTCGTAGGTGCCCGGGATCTTGTGCTTCTTCATGATGTCCAGGGCCTCGCGGATCCAGCCGTCGAGGTTGTTGGCGTAGCTCTTCGCGGCGACCGGCTTGGCCTGGACGCGCTTGGCGGACCGGCTCGCGGCCTCCTTGGCCTTGCGCTCCGCCTCGGCCTTCTTCTTGGCGGCGGCAGCGGCGGCGGCCTTCTTCTTCGCGGCGGCGTCCGCGGCCTTCTTCTTGGCGGCGGCCTCGGCGGCCGCCTTCTTCTTGGCCGCGGCTTCCTGCTGGGCCTTCTTGGCCGCGATGTCCTCGGCCTTCACACTGGCGGAAGCGAGCTGGTCGGTGACGCTGCCCTTGACGTCCTTGATCTGCTCGTTGCTGTACGCGACCTTGCCCGTGGGGGCTTCGGCCGTCGTCGTCTGGGCGTTGCCGGGGACGGCGGACAGCGCCAGAGCGGCGGCACCGAGCGTGCCGACACCGGCAATCGCGATCTTGTGCCGGTTGGTCAGCGTACGACTGAGTCGGTTCTTGGCGTTCTTGAGCATGGCAGTGGGACCTCTTCGAATAGCGCGGAGGTCGCTCGCTGTCCGTCGGGGGACACGGGTGCTTCCTGCACAAACGCCGCGGGGAGAACCCACGGCGCTGAGCGACGGGAGCAATTCTTAGCGGCCGCAAAATTGCGTGGCAAAGGTGTGACGTACGATCCTCGGTAGTGGACCCGCGAGGGGCAAATTAGGACAGACAGGACCGTCTGTCCCGCTCAAAAGGGACGTCACTACCTACTACGGACTTTCGTACGTGACCTGCGCCCTATGCGCGGGCTCACATCGGCCACGTAACGGTCTCACCGGCAGTTGCTGCCGCAATGCTCTGTGTGAGGGGTCTCCGCCGGGAGGACGAGATGCACGTCGCCGAACTCGTGCCACAGGTAGAGCCCGCGCAGCGCCGCCTCGTAGCCACGGTCTATCGCGGCCCGCCCGGCCACCGCCTCCAGCATCAGCAGATGCGAGGCCTCGGGCTCGTGCAGCCCGGTCAGCAGCCCGTCCACCGCCCGCACCCCGCGCTCCGGCGTGACGACGAGGTCCGTCCACCCCTCACGCGCGCGTACGACCCCGTCGGCGCCCACCGCCGACTCCACGGCCCGCACGGCCGTCGTCCCCACGGCGACGACCCGGCCGCCCCCGGCCCTGACCGCGTTGATCAGCCGCGCCGAGGTCTCCGACACCGCGAACCGCTCCGGATACGGCGGCTCGTGCGCCTCCGCCGACGCCACCCCCGTATGCAACGTGACCGGCGCGAACTGCACCCCCCGACTCACCAGCTCCGTCACCATCCGCACCGTGAAGGGCCGCGCCGCACTCGGCATCTCCGCACTCCCCGCCCCATCACCCGACGGCAGCGCGAACACGGTCTGGTACACGGCCAACGGCTGGTCCCGCTCCGTATAGGAGTACCGAATCGGCCGCCCGTACTCCCGCATCACCCGGAGAATCCCGGTTCCGTCCCCTTCCGCGGCCGGCGCTTCGTCGGCACCAGCGCCCTGCGCACGCCCGCCGACCGGCCGCCGCCCCTCGGCACCTGCTCCTCCCACCCCCTCAGATCCCATCCGAGCCTCACCCG
>NZ_JAKEIP010000407.1 GCF_021474425.1 Streptomyces muensis
GCCGCCGAGGCCGCGAAGGCCGCCGCCGCTGCTCCGGCCCCGGCCGCTGCCGCAGCTCCGGCCGCCGCCAAGGCGACCGACGAGGGCGCCTACGTCACCCCGCTGGTGCGCAAGCTCGCCGCCGAGAACGGCGTCGACCTGGCCACCGTCAAGGGCACCGGCGTCGGCGGCCGTATCCGCAAGCAGGACGTCGTCGCCGCCGCCGAGGCCGCGAAGGCCGCCGCCGCTGCTCCGGCCCCGGCCGCTGCCGCAGCTCCGGCCGCCGCCGCTGCCAAGAAGGCGCCCGCCCTGGAGGCCTCCCCCCTCCGTGGCCAGACCGTCAAGATGCCGCGCATCCGCAAGGTCATCGGCGACAACATGGTCAAGGCGCTGCACGAGCAGGCGCAGCTGTCGTCGGTCGTCGAGGTCGACGTCACGCGTCTGATGAAGCTGCGCGCCCGGGCCAAGGACGCGTTCGCGGCTCGTGAGGGCGTCAAGCTCTCCCCGATGCCGTTCTTCGTCAAGGCCGCGGCCCAGGCGCTGAAGGCGCACGCGCCGATCAATGCCAAGATCAACGAGGGCGAAGGCACGATCACCTACTTCGACACCGAGAACATCGGTATCGCGGTGGACTCCGAGAAGGGCCTGATGACCCCGGTCATCAAGCACGCCGGCGACCTCAACATCGCCGGTATCGCCAAGGCCACGGCCGACCTGGCGGGCAAGGTCCGCGCCAACAAGATCACGCCCGACGAGCTGTCCGGCGCGACCTTCACCATCTCCAACACCGGTTCGCGCGGTGCGCTCTTCGACACGATCATCGTGCCGCCGGGCCAGGTCGCGATCCTCGGCATCGGCGCGACCGTGAAGCGTCCCGCCGTGATCGAGACGGAGGAGGGCACGGTCATCGGCGTCCGCGACATGACGTACCTGACCCTGTCCTACGACCACCGCCTGGTGGACGGCGCCGACGCGGCCCGTTACCTGACGGCGGTCAAGGCGATCCTGGAGGCGGGCGAGTTCGAGGTCGAGCTCGGCCTGTAATCGCCGACCAGCAGTACGACGCCCCGTCCGGAACTTTCTCCGGGCGGGGCGTCATTTTTTTGGGGCGCCTGAGAGCTCGGTGCGGTTCGTCGATTGGCGGGTGCGGGTGGTTCGTGGTTGCTCGCGCAGTTCCCCGCGCCCCTTGAGGTAGGCGCGGTGGACCCACCTGAAGGGGCGCGGGGAACTGCGCGACCAGCCAACGACCACCCGCACCCGCCCGACAACCCCGCGCACCGAGCTCTCAGGCGCCCCGCCCCCAGTCACCCCGTGTAAGTCTCGTCTCACCTGCACCAAAGCACCCCCGTCGGCCCACCCAGCGGAGCGCAACGGCCGTATTGTCTAAACGTCAACGCGCCCTAAGGAGCCCTCATGACCGCCCCCGTCATCCACTCGCTGCGCGAACAGATCCGCGAGCACATCCTGGAGGGGATCATCAGCGGTCGCTGGCAGCCGGGCGAGCGAATCGTGGAGCGGCGGATCGCCACCGAACTGGAGGTCAGCCAGACGCCGGTGCGCGAGGCGCTGCGCGAGCTGGAGTCCCTGCGCCTGATCGAGTCGGCGCCGAACAAGGGCGTACGCGTACGGAGTCTGACGGCCGCCGACCTGGAGGAGAGCTACCCGGTGCGGGCCGGCCTGGAGGCCATCGCCGCGGAACTCGCGGCCGACCGCCTCGCCGATGACTGCTCCGCCCTGGAGCCCCATGTCTCCGCGCTGTACGAGGCCGACCGCGAGGCCGACGGCACGGCCCAGGTGCGGCACACGGTCGCCTTCCACCGCGAGCTGGTGCGCGCCGCGGGCAACTCGGTGCTGCTGCACACCTGGGAGGGCCTCGGCATCGAGGTGTTCACGGCGCTGTCCATCCGGTGGCTGGGCACGGTGCAGCAGTCGTACGCGGAGGAGCACGCGGAGCTGGTGGCCGCGTTCAAGCGCCGCGATCCCCGCATCGCCGACCTGGTCAAGAGCCACGTCCTCGGCTGCGCACCCCGGGCCTGACAAGCGCCCTGAAAGGGCGGCGCGGGGCTGTGCGGACTGCTCCCGAGCTCATCCGCGCTCACCCCTCCTCACCTGCGCAAACCGCCGACGGAGCCGTCACCCCGTGCCACTGCCGAAGGCACCCCGTGCCGACTTTCTCGTGATCAAGAGGTTTTCGCCCTCAACCCTTTGATCGATCATCGATCAGCGAGTTATTGTCGCCGACGGGCCACGCGGCAGAGCCGCAAGGTGCCACCGCACCGCGGCCCTCCGCCCTGTCCTGCCAAAGACAAAGGGCACCCCCGAACCCTTACCGATGAGGGAACCCCCTTCGACTGAGGAAGGCGGCGACATGACCGACCCCAACGCCATCCAGCCGAGCGCGCTCGACCAGCTCCCCGACCGCGACCCGGAGGAGACCGCCGAATGGCAGGCCTCCCTGGACGCGGTCGCCAAGGCGGCAGGTCCGCACCGCGCCGCATACCTGATGCGCCGCACGCTGGAGAGGGCCGAGGGCACCGGCATCGCGCTGCCCAAGCTCCTCGAGACCGACTACGTCAACACCATCCCGACCTCCGCCGAGCCCGCCGTGCCCGGTGACGAGGCGATGGAGTCCCGTATCACCGCGTGGAACCGCTGGAACGCGGCCGCCATGGTGACCCGGGGCAGCAAACACGGCGTCGGCGGCCACATCGCCACCTTCGCCTCCGCGGCCTGGCTCTACGAGACCGGCTTCAACCACTTCTTCAAGGGCAAGGAAGCCGACGGCTCGGGCGACCAGCTCTACATCCAGGGCCACGCCTCCCCCGGCATCTACGCCCGCGCCTTCCTCGACGGCCGCCTCACCGAGCAGCACCTCGACAACTTCCGTCAGGAGTCCGGCGGCAACGGCCTGCCGTCCTACCCGCACCCGCGCCGCCTGCCCTGGCTGTGGGAGTTCCCGACGGTGAGCATGGGCCTCGGCCCGCTCTCCGCCATCTACCAGGCGCGCTTCAACCGCTATCTGACGGCGCGCGGCATCAAGGACGTCTCGAACTCCCACGTCTGGGCGTTCCTCGGCGACGGCGAGATGGACGAGCCGGAGTCCACGGCGGCACTCGCCCTGGCCTCCCGCGAGGGCCTGGACAACCTGACCTTCGTCATCAACTGCAACCTGCAGCGCCTCGACGGCCCGGTGCGCGCGAACTTCAAGATCGTGCAGGAGCTGGAGGCCCAGTTCCGCGGCGCCGGCTGGAACGTCGTGAAGTCGCTGTGGGGCACGGCCTGGGACGAGCTGTTCCAGCTCGACACCACCGGGGCGCTGGTACGCCGGCTGCGCGAGGTACCCGACGCGCAGGTGCAGACGTACCAGACCCGTGACGCCGCCTACATCCGCCAGGACTTCTTCGGCAAGGACCCGGCGCTCGTGGAGCTGGCGAAGCTGCTCAGCGACGACAAGATCCTCGAGTGCTTCCACCTCTCCCGCGGTGGCCACGAGGCCCGCAAGGTCTTCGCGGCGTACAAGGCGGCCCTGGAGTTCAAGGGCGCGCCGACCGTGATCCTGGCCCAGACCGTCAAGGGCTTCACCCTCGGCGAGGGCTTCGCGTCGAAGAACGCCAACCACCAGATGAAGAAGCTGACGGTGGACGAGTTCAAGGCGATGCGCGACCTGCTGGAGCTGCCGATCAAGGACAGCGACTTCGTCGACGGGGTCGTCCCCTACGGCCACCCCGGCGCCGACTCCCCCGAGGTCCGCTACCTCCAGGAGCGCCGCGCGGCCCTCGGCGGTCCCGCCCCGGCCCGTCGCGTGCACCCGGTGGCGCCGCTGCCGGCCCCCGCCGAGAAGGCGTTCGCGTCCTTCGACAAGGGCTCGGGTTCGCAGAACGTGGCGACCACGATGGCCTTCGTCCGCCTGATCAAGGACCTGGTCCGCGACAAGGAGACGGGCAAGCGCTGGGTGCCGATCGTCCCCGACGAGGCGCGCACCTTCGGCATGGAGAGCCTCTTCCCGTCCCTCGGGATCTACTCCCCCAAGGGCCAGACGTACGAGCCGGTCGACCGTGACCAGCTGATGTACTACAAGGAGGCCAAGAACGGCCAGATCCTCAACGAGGGGATCACCGAGGCCGGTTCGATGGCCGACTTCATCGCCGCGTCCACCGCGTACTCCACGCACGGTGAGGCGATGATCCCGTTCTACATCTTCTACTCGATGTTCGGCTGGCAGCGCACGGCCGACCAGATGTGGCAGCTCGGCGACCAGCTCGGCCGCGGCTTCCTGGTCGGTGCGACGGCGGGCCGTACGACCCTGACGGGTGAGGGCCTGCAGCACGCCGACGGCCACTCCCCCGTCATCGCGGCGACGAACCCGGCGGCGCTGACGTACGACCCGGCGTTCGCGTACGAGGTCGCGACGATCGTGCGCGATGGCCTGCGCCGCATGTACGGCGAGGCGGCGCCGGGTGAGGACCCGAACGTCTTCTACTACCTCACGGTGTACAACGAGCCGCTCCCGCAGCCGGCGAAGCCCTCCGGGCTCGGCATCGACGAGGGCATCGTCAAGGGTCTGTACCGCTTCAGCACGGCGGAGTCGGCCGAGCTGTCCCCGGCGGCGAACGCCCCGCGCATCCAGCTGCTCGGCTCCGGCACGGCGATCCACTGGGTCATCGAGGCGCAGAAGCTGCTCGCGGAGGAGTGGGGCGTGGCGGCCGACGTGTGGTCCGCGACGTCCTGGACGGAGCTGCGGCGGGACGCCCTGGAGGCGGACGCGGCGCTGCTGCGGGGCGAGGAGCGGGTGCCGTACGTCCGTCAGGCGCTGCAGGGGGCCGAGGGGCCGGTGCTGGCGGTCTCCGACTACATGCGCCAGGTTCCGGACCAGATCGCGCAGTGGGTCGAGCAGGACTACTCCTCGCTCGGTGCCGACGGCTTCGGTCTCTCCGACACCCGCGAGGCGGCCCGCCGCCACTTCGGCGTCGACGCCCAGTCGATCGTCGTCGCGGCCCTCGCCCAGCTCGCCCGACGGGGCGAGGTCAAGGCGACGGCGGTGAAGGAAGCCCGGGAGCGCTACGGCCTGTAGCCCGGAAGGTTCCACGCCCCCGCCGCCCCTACCCGTCCCATCCCCAGGGGCTCCGCCCTTCGACCCCGGGGGGTCATTTCTTCGGGTGCGGGTGGGCGGGGGCTGGTCGCGCAGGTCCCCGCGCCCCTTTCTGGGGCTCCGCCCCAGACCCCGCTCCTCAAACGCCGGAGGGGCTGGATTTGCCGGCCGGGC
>NZ_JAKEIP010000408.1 GCF_021474425.1 Streptomyces muensis
CCTCACCCCCACCCCCCTTGCCGCCGCCGAGTCCGACGCAGCAGCCAGAAGAAGAACGGGCTGCCCAGCAGAGCCGTGAGCACCCCGAGCGGCAACTCCGCCGGCGCCGCCACGGTCCGCGCAGCGAGATCCGCCGCGAGCAACACCACCGCCCCACCCAGCGCACTGCCGGGCACGAGAAACCGATGCCCCGGCCCCGCGGCCATACGCAGCAGGTGCGGCACGACGAGACCGATGAACCCGATGACCCCGGAGACGCTCACCGCGGCCGCGGTGAGCAGGGCGACGACAAGGATCAACGCGACCCGCATCCGCTCCACGTCCACCCCCAGATGCCGCGCGGGCCGGTCACCGAGCGCGAGCAGATCCAGGCGGCGCGCGTACACCGGCGCCACCACCAGCCCCACCACCGCACACGGCAGCACGGCCGTCACCTTGGGCCAGGTGGACTGCGCGAGCGAGCCGAGCTGCCAGAAGGTGATCTGGTTCACCGCCGCGGTGTCCGCGAGGAAGATGAACAGGCCGATCAGCGCCCCGGCGAACGCGTTGACCGCGATCCCCATGAGAATCAGCGTCACCACCTCCGTACGACCCCCCGAGCGCGACATCGCGTACACCAGCAGCACGGTGCCGAGCCCCGCGACGAAGGCCATCGCGGGCAGCGTCCAGTTGCCGAGGAACGTCAGCCCGAGCGAGATCGAGGCCACCGCCCCGACCGCCGCGCCCAGCGAGACGCCGATGGTGGCCGGCTCGGCCAGCGGGTTGCCGAACACCCCCTGCATCAACGCCCCCGCACACCCCAGCGACGCCCCGATGAGCAGCGCGAGCACGATCCGCGGGAACCGTACGTTCCACAGCACCGTCTCGGCGATCCGGTCCAACTCACCCCCGCCGAGCCCGACTTTGTGCTGCACGGAGGCGAGGACGTCCCCGACCGGCACCGGATAGGCACCGGTCCCCGCGGCGACCGGGACGAGGACGAGAAGGGCGATACCCATGCCGACGCTCAGCAGCCAGGCGGCCGTACGCCGTCTGCGGGGCGGCACTTCGGCCACGGACGCGGAGGCGGACGCGGCCTTCTCCAGTACGGTCATGGTCAAAGCTTAGGTTAGCCTTACCTTCACTCGCCATGGTGCCCACATGAGGTTCAATGCCACCGTGACTGACTACGACGTCCTCCGCGTCTTCTGCGGACCGACCGGCGGCTACGGCAACGAACTCGGCGTCGTCCGCGAGGGCTCCGTGATCCCCGAGCGGAGCGACCGGCAGGCGTTCGCCGCGAAACTCGGGTTCAGCGAGACGGTGTTCGTGGACGACCCCGAGCGCGGAGTCGTCGACATCTACACACCGACCCTGCGCCTGCCCTTCGCCGGCCACCCCTGCGTCGGTACGGCCTGGCTGCTCGACGTGCCCGAACTGGTCACCCCTGCCGGTGTGGTGGGGGCGCGGCTGGACGGCGAGTTCAGCTGGATCGAGGCGCGGGCGGAGTGGGCGCCGCCGAGGACGCTGCGGCAGTACGCGACCGCCGCCGAGGTGGACGACCTCCCCGTGCCCCCGCCCGGGGAGTGGCTCTACGCCTGGGCCTGGGAGGACGAGGCGGCCGGCCGCATCCGCGCCCGCGGCTTCCCCGGCCGTGACGACGGCATCGACGAGGACGAGGCCACGGGCGCGGCGGCCCTGCTCCTCACGGACCGCCTGGGCCGCGCCCTGAACATCACACAGGGCGCCGGCTCCCAGATCCTCACGGCACCGCAGCCGGGAGGCTGGGTGGAGGTCGGCGGCCGAGTCTTCCTGGAGCGCTGACCGGAACCCTCCGGAACCCCGAAGCCTCCGGAGCCCCTCCGAAGCTCCCGGAACCCCTCACGCCGACAGCGGAAACTCCTCACCCAGCGCCCTGAACACCGCCGTGTTCAGCGCGAACGCCTTCTTGCACTCCGCCACGATCCGCTGCTTCTCCAGATCGTCCGCCCGGACCCCGTCCAGCAGCTCGCGGTAACCCCGCTTGAACGCGGCCGGGTTGGAGATCCCCTCGAAGACGTAGAAGCGCACCCCGTCGCCCTTGCGTGCGAAGCCCCAGGTCCGCTCCGCCTTGTCGCGGATGATCTGGCCGCCGGAGAGATCGCCGAGGTAGCGGGTGTAGTGGTGGGCGACATAGCCCCCCGGCCAGTCCTCGGCGCACTCCCGCACCCGGTCCGCGTAGGCCTGGGTGGCGGGCAGCGCCGACAGTCCCGTGCGCCACCGCCGACCCCGCAGATGCGCCAGGTCCCGCTCCAGCGACGCCAGCCGCAGCAGCTCCGGCTGGATGAAGGGACCGGCCACCGGGTCCGAGGCCAGCCGCTCGGCGTCGGCCTCCAGCGCCTCGTACACGAACCACAGCTGCTCGGTGTACCGCGCGTACGCGTCCACGCCCAGCCGGCCGCCGAGCAGGTCGCTCATGAACGTCGAGGTCTCCGCCTCCATGTGCTGCTCGTGGGACGCGGTGCGGATGACTGTCGCGAAGGAGTCCATGGCACCCAGTTTCTGAGGTTAGGCTTACCTAAGTCAATAGGTTTGCCGACGCCGTGTCGGTAAAAGCGTACAAAGAAAACCCGCCCTCCGCAGGGGGCGGGTTCCCGGCGACCGCGAGGTACCGCGACGTCAGGGGAGGGTCAGGATCTCCGCCCCCGTGTCCGTCACCACCAGCGTGTGCTCGAACTGCGCGGTGCGCTTTCGGTCCTTCGTGACGACCGTCCAGCCGTCGTCCCACATGTCGTACTCGTGCGTCCCCAGCGTCAGCATCGGCTCGATCGTGAAGGTCATCCCGGGCTGGATCACCGTCGTCGCGTGCGGGCTGTCGTAGTGCGGGATGATCAGCCCGGAGTGGAACGACGAGTTGATGCCGTGCCCGGTGAAGTCCCGCACCACCCCGTACCCGAACCGCTTCGCGTACGACTCGATCACTCGGCCGATGATGTTGATTTGGCGGCCCGGCTTGACCGCCTTGATCGCGCGGTTCAGGGACTCCCGGGTCCGCTCCACCAGCAGCCGGCTCTCCTCGTCCACCTCGCCGACCAGGTACGTGGCGTTGTTGTCGCCGTGCACCCCGCCGATGTACGCCGTCACGTCGAGGTTGACGATGTCGCCGTCGCGCAGAACCGTGGAGTCCGGGATGCCGTGGCAGATCACCTCGTTGACGCTGGTGCACAGCGACTTGGGGAAGCCGCGGTAGCCGAGCGTGGACGGGTAGGCGCCGTGGTCGCACATGTAGTCGTGCGCCACCTTGTCCAGTTCGTCCGTCGTGACACCGGGCGCGATCAGCTTCGCCGCCTCGGCCATCGCCCGCGCGGCGATACGGCCGGCGACCCGCATCGCCTCGACGGTCTCGGGGGTCTGCACCTCCGGACCCTTGTACGGCGTCGGCGCGGGCTTGCCGACGTACTCGGGGCGGCGGATGTTTCCGGGCACGGAACGGGTGGGGGACAGCTCCCCTGGGACGAGCAGCGACTGGCCAGACATGCCAGCGAGTCTAACCAGCGGGCATGGGGGAACATGTCGGTGGCGAGAGGAGCCGGACATGGCCTTGTTCAAGAAGCGCACGGTCGGCAAGCCGGGCGAGTGGTACTACTGCCTCGTCCACAAGAAGGTCGAGGAGGGGCCGGAGTGCCCGGCCAAGGACCGCTTCGGGCCGTACGCCAGCCGGCAGGAGGCCCAGCAGGCGATGGACCTGGCCCGGGAGCGCAACCTGGAGTGGGAGAACGACCCCCGCTGGCACGACGCCCCGACGGGCCCGGCGGACGACGCCTGATCAGCCCTCGGTCGGCGCCGGCGCCGGTGCCGCCGTCGGTGCCGTGGTCGCCGCTGCCGCTGCCGCCCGCTGCTCCCGCAGCCGTACCGCGTGCTCGTTCGTCCGCGCGTCGTACGTCAGGAGCTTCGGCAGGCACAGCGCCAGCAGCCCCACCGCGCCCACGCACAGCAGCCCGCCCGACCAGACCGACGTCCGCACGCCCCGCCAGGCCGCGACGCCGCCCACATAGGTCTGGCCGAGCTGCGGGCCCACCGAGTACGACAGCAGCTCGATCCCGGCGAGCCGGCCGCGCAGCTCGTCCGGGATCGTCTGGTTCCACATCACCCCGCGGAAGATGCCGCTGACCATGTCGGCCGCGCCGCCGACGGTCAGGAACAGCAGCACCAGCCACACGTTCCCGGAGACCCCGGCCGCCGCGATGGCCACACCCCACAGCGCGGCCGACACGACCACGGCCCGCCCGTGCCGGTGCACCCGTGAGGTCCAGCCGCTGGTCAGGCTCACCAGCATCGCGCCGGCCGGCACGGAGGCGTACATCAACCCCAACGCCCAGGGCGCGTTCAGCTCGTCCGCGAGGAAGGGCAGTACGGCGAGCGGCATCGCGAAGAGCATCGCCGCGATGTCGATGACGTACGTGCCGAGGAGCTCCTTGCGGCTCCAGGCGTACCGGGCGCCCTCGGCGATGGCCTTCAACGACGGCTTCGTGGCCTCGTGGGAGGCGGGGGAGGGGGCGAGGCCGACCACGAACAGGACCGAGACGACGAACGTCAGCAGATCCGCGCCGTACGCCCAGCCGAGCCCCGCGTACGCCACGACCACACCGGCAAGCGCCGGGCCCGCGACCCCGCCGACCTGCCAGCGCAGCGCGTTCAGCGAGGCGGCGGCCGGGAGGTGGTCGTGGGCCACGATTCGGGGCAACAGGGCGTCCAGGGCGGGGCGTTGCACCGAGACCAGCGCGGAGGACAGGGCGGCGACGACATACAGCGGCCAGATCGCGGGGCTCGGCAGCAGCGCGTTGACCAGCAGCGCCGC
The DNA here is from genome assembly GCF_021474425.1 of Streptomyces muensis. Taxonomy (GTDB): domain Bacteria; phylum Actinomycetota; class Actinomycetes; order Streptomycetales; family Streptomycetaceae; genus Streptomyces; species Streptomyces muensis. The sequence goes on from NZ_JAKEIP010000408.1 coordinate 4,817, forward strand.
GCTCAGCACCGCCTGCCCGGCCTCCGTCCACACGATCAGCTTCCGCTTGTCCAGCGCGTCGGCGAGCGCACCCCCGTACAGCCCGAACACGATCAACGGCACCAGCTCCACGGCCCCGATCGCCCCGACCGCCGCCGCGGACCCCGTCAGCTCCTTGATCTGCACGGGCAGCGCGACGAAGGTCAGAAAGCTCCCGAAGGACGACACGAGCCCGGCCAGCCACAACTTCCGAAAGTCGACGGAGGCCCGCCAGGGGGCGAGATCGGGGAGCACGGCACGGAGGTTCACGACGGGTCATGGTCGGGCCGGGCAAATGGCGAAGGCAACTGGATTTCGAGTGATGTTCAAGTGGCGTGAGGGCAACGCCCCTCAGGGGCGCGGGGAACTGCGCGACCAGCCCCACACAACCCGCACCCGCC
>NZ_JAKEIP010000409.1 GCF_021474425.1 Streptomyces muensis
ACCCGGCCGCCGCGCCCGCCGAACCGCTCGCCCTGTTCACGGCGGGCTGCCCCGGTTGGGGGTGGCGTCGGCGACCGGGGGGTGGTTCTGCTCGTCGGGGACGGTGGTGCTGGGCAGGGACTGAGCGTGGGCCGGCGGCGTACGCACGTGACAATCGAGGCATGGAAAGAGATCTCCACGAACCGGATCCGCACCGGCCGGATCCGCGCCGGCCGGATCGTCACGACCCGGATCTTCATGAACTGCTGAGGTCGCTGCGGGTGTGGGACCCGGCGGTCACCGAGCTGCCGGACTTCGACCCGGCCGCCGCGCCCGCCGAACCGCTCGCCCTGTTCACGGCCTGGTTCGCGCAGGCGGTCGCCGCCGGGCAGGTGGAACCGCACACCATGTCCCTCGCCACGGCCGACGCCGAGGGGCTGCCGGACGTACGGACCGTGATGCTGCACGGCGCCGACGCGTCCGGCTGGTCCTTCGCGACCCACGTCGACAGCCGCAAGGGCCGCCAGCTCACGGCCCGCCCCTACGCGGCCCTCGGCTTCTACTGGCCGACCCAGGGACGCCAGGTGCGCGTGCGGGGCCCGGTGACGGCGGCCCCTGCCCAGGAGGGCCAGGCCGATCTGCACGCCCGCTCGACCGGCGCGCTGGCGGCCGCGCTGACCGGGCGGCAGAGCCAGGTCCTCGGATCGCTGGAGGAGCTGGCGCGGACCTCCGAGTCGGCCTGGGAGCGGGCGCAGCGCGAGCCCGACGCCCCCGTGCCGACCTGGACGCTGTACCAGCTGCGCCCCGACGAGGTGGAGTTCTTCCAGGGGGACGCCCGCAGGCGGCACGTGCGGCTCAACTACCGCAGGACAGCGGATGGTTGGGGGAAGGAGCTGCTCTGGCCCTAAGCGGGAGACGGCCTGGCCGGACACGGCCTAGTCGCGCAGGCGGATCCCGTTGACGGCGGTGTCGAAGATCGGCCGGTGCTCGTTCCACGTCGCGTTCGGCCCGGACAGGTAGATGACGTACTGGGTGCTGTCGGCGCCGCTGAAGGCCAGCTCGACTCCCCGGAACTCCCGTGCCCTGCCCTGGAAGGTGAACTCCCAGTACCCGGCGGGCCGCCCCCGGAACTCCGTACGGCTCATCCTGACCCGCTCGTAGCCCGGGTTGTCGCGGCGCGTCTGGTCCTCCTCGGTGTCCCGCCAGTGCTGGAGCGGATCGGACCCCGCGAACTCGACCACCTCGACCCTCAGCCCCACCAGCCCGGACGGGTCGATGTAGGCGACTTCGCCGCTGGGCACGTCCTTGGCCGTCCAGCCGTCCGGGACGGGCACGGAGAAGCCCTGGCCGGCCTTCACGAGGTGGTAGCCGGCGGGAACCGGGGACGGGGAGGCGGCGGAGCCCGGGTCCGTGGAGTTGCCGGACCCGGACGACGTGGAGGGGGACGGGCTCGGGGACTGTGACTGGGACCGGTTCGGGGAGTCGTCCCGCGAGTCGGCGTCGCCGCCGGGCCTCAGCAGCAGTCCGCCCGTCACCAAGGCGGCGGCCACCAGGGCCGACGCGATCCACAGAGCTGTGCGGCGGCCGCGCTTCCGCCCCGGTGCGGCGGGGGTGGCGGTGTCGGGTGCGGTGGTCCGCAGCGGTTCCGGGCGCGTGGGCGGGTCGAGCGGGACCGTCGCCTCGCCAGACACCCGGCTCAGGAGGTGCTCGGCCTCCTGCGCGTTCATACGCCGGTCGGGCTCCTTCACCAGCAGTCCCTCGATCACCGGCGCCAGGTCCTTCGCGCGGCGCGGGGGCTCGTACGGGTCGGCGGCTATGGCGTACGCCGTCTCGATCGCCGTGTCCCGGCCGAACGGCGGACGTCCCTCGACGGCCTCGTACAGCGTCGTTCCCAGCGACCACAGGTCGCAGGCGGGGCCGGGCTCGGCGATCCCGGTGCGCAGGCGCTCCGGCGCGAGGTACTGGATCGAGCCGACCAGTTCCCCGGTCCTGGTCAGCGACGAGGTCCCGGACTCCACGGCGATCCCGAAGTCGGTGAGGACGATCCGGCCGTCGTCCCCGAGCAGTACGTTCGCGGGCTTGACGTCCCGGTGCAGCACACCGGCGTCGTGCGCGGCGCGCAGCGCGGAGGCCATGCCACGGCCGATCCGGGCGGCCTCGCCCGGCGACAGCGCGCCCCGCCGCTTCAGCACGTCACCGAGCGTGACGGAGGGGACGTACTCCATGACGATGCAGGGCAGGCCCTCGTCGTCGACGACGTCGTGCACGACGATCACATGCGGGTGGGTGATCCGGGCCGCGCTGCGGGCCTCCCGGCGGGTGCGCTCGTGGAGCCGCTGGACCTCGTCCTCGTGCAGATGGGGCGGGACGTGCAGTTTCTTCAGGGCGACATGCCGGTTGAGCAGTTCGTCCTCGGCCCGCCACACGGTGCCCATCCCGCCACGGCCGACACGCTCCACCAGCCGGTACCGGTTGGCTATGAGCCTCCCCAGATCGGACACCCTGAGACCTACTTTTCCCCGTACACCTGAGCGCTCTTCGAACAGATTGCAGATGCACAATAGCGTGTACGGATCACAGGGCCATGGCGGCCGATCAGGGGGCCGTGTCGTCGGTTCACGGAGGCACGGCAGCGAATTTCCGGGGGGCGGAGCCCAGGCGGCTAGGGCCTGGCCGGGAAGCCCCGGGTGCCGCGGAAGTCGTACGCCGTGAAGTCGGCCACCGCCCGATACCCGATGCGCTGGTAGAGGCTGTTGCTGGTCTGGTTGGCGAGGTCCGTGAAGAGCAGCACCTCGCGGACCCCGGAGGCGAGCACGGACCGGCTGACGTGGGCGGTGACCGCGCCCGCGTAGCCGCGGCCACGCAGCGGGGCCGGGGTGTAGACCGGGGCCACCCGGACCTGTCCCGCGACGACCGGGGTCACGCCGGCCATGGCCAGCGGGGTGCCGTCCTCGGCCTCCCAGAGGGTGACGCCGCCGTAGGAGATCCGTGAGTCGGCCCACGCGGTGGCGTCGCGGGCGGCGTGGTCGCCGACGGCCTCGATGAACTCGCCGTACCACTGCGTCAGCTGCTCCCGGTCCTCCTTGCCCGCGACCCGCGCCCGGCCGCGCGGGAGGGGCTGCGGGACGGTCAGGTTGCCGAGCCGGTAGAGGCGTTGGCGCTGACCGACCGTGGCCCGGCCGCCCAGGTGGCGGCGCCAGGCGGCGGAGAAGGCCTCGGCGGTCTCACGGGCCGCTATGACGCCGGGGACCGAGTGGCCGAGGGCGACCAGGTGGGCGGCGAGGGACTCGGCCTCCTCGGAGGTGAGCGGTGTGACGTTCAGCCGGTAGGGCGGGGTGCGGAAGTAGGCCGCGCGCACCTGTCCGCCGACCTCCAGCGCACCGAAGAGCGGCGCCTCGTCGCCGTACGCACGCAGTCCGCCGGTGCGCAGCGTCTCGGTCACCGTCAGGGCGACGGTGTGCAGATCGGGGCGTGAGCGCAGGAAGCCACCGGCGTGGGAGAGGAAGCCGCTGAGATCCTGGGTGCAGTACCAGTCGTCCGGGCGCATACCTCATGATCCCGCGCCCCGGGGGCGACTGTGCCCCCTTTTCCGCCGCGGACACCAACCCGACACAAGACACCACGCTCAGGCGGGAGTTGGGGGTACGGGAGTTAACACGGCGACGCGGGCCCACAGGTTGACGTCACCCACACCCGCGTGACTCAGCCGGCGGGGCGGAACACCGGCACCCCGTCCCGGAAGACGACCTCCAGCTCCATCCCGGCCCGCAGCCGCCCGGCGTCCGCGCACTCCACGACCTCGGTCATCATCCGCGGCCCCTCGGCCAGGTCGACGACCGCGGCGACGTACGGCGTCCGCTCCCCGAAGGGCGGCAGGTCGTTGCGGTGCACGGCGGACCAGGTGTAGAGGCGGGCCCGGCCGCTCGCGGGCTCCCAGTCGACGTCCTCGCTCCAGCAGTGCGGGCAGAACTCGCGGGGGTAGTGATGGGCCCGCCCGCAGGCCCGGCAGCGGCGCACCAGCAGCCGCCCTTCCGCCGCCGCGTCCCAGTACGTACGCGTGAAGGCGTCGGCTTCCGGGATGTCGAAGCGCGGGGCGCCCGTCGGGGCATTCGTCGGAGCGTTCAGCGGGGCGCTCATCAGAACAGCCCCAGCGCGCTGTCCACCGACCACGACTGCCAGGACATCCCGAACAGCGCGACCAGCGAGATCAGCGCCATCATCGAGTTCTGCCCCTGCTCGCCCCAGTCATGGATCATGAGCGTGAAGTAGAGGACGTTGAGCAACAGCCCGCCGACGAGGGCGATGGGGGTCAGGAACCCGAGGACGAGCCCGAGTCCGAGGGCGAGTTCCGCGTACAGGACGACGTACGCCATCGTCCGCGGCCGCGGCGCCACGACGACCTCGAAGCCGGAGCGTACGGCGTTCCAGCGGTGCTTGGCCGCCACGCCGGCCGCCCAGGAGATCCCGGCGCCCTCGAACCAGCTCTTCTTGTCCTTGTGCCGCCAGCTCTCCAGCCACCACAGCCCGAGGCCTATCCGGAGCACGGCCAGCCATTCCGCACCTGTGAGCCAGATCGCGTCCATGGATCTGACGGTACGTCAGATCGGAGGGGCCTGACAATCGCCTGTGCCCCTCCTCGTCGAGCAGGCCGCCGCCGCGAACGCCCTCGGGCGCCGCGCGTGGCTCCCGGTGCGGGCTCAGCCCGGCCGGCCGGGTCGGGGGGCGGTGAGGGAGCCGATCACGGCGGAAAGGGCGACGGTCACGACGAGGCTGCCGGCCATGACCATCCCCACCCCGATCACGAACAGACCGCTGGCGTCATCCGACCAGTCGTAGAACGCCGCGAGGGTCAGCCCGCCCGTGGTGCCGAGCACGGCACCCACGAAATGACGCCGCGCCGCCGCCCACCAGACCGGCCCGAGCAATGTCAGCACCAGCCCGATCACCTGCCACGCCTCGTAGGGCCCGGTGGTCGTGCCGTCGGGATGCACATCGCGCTGCTGGTCCCAGCCCAGCCAGCCGGCCCACCCGGCGATCGACAGTACGGCCGGCAGGAGGATCGGCAGGAGTCCATCAAGTCGTTGACGCATGGCCCAAGCGTCTTCGGCCCACCGGGTCACCGACCAGAGCGCAAGTACTCAGCCCGACCCGAGTACATGAGCGCGCGGGTGCGGGGGCCGGCCGCCGAGTGCGGTGTGCACCCGGTGGCCGCGGTAGGTGACGGTGTCGGAGGTCCAGGCCTCGACCAGGACGTCCAG
>NZ_JAKEIP010000410.1 GCF_021474425.1 Streptomyces muensis
CGCCCCTACGGCAGCAGCCCGCCCCGTCGTGCCGCCACCACCGCCTCGGCGCGGGTGTGGGCGCCGAGTTTGCGCATGGCCGAGCGCAAGTAGCTCTTGACCGTCTCCGCGCGCAGCCCCAGCCGTTCGGCGGTGGCCGCGTTCGTCGCACCGGCGGCCACGCAGGTCAGGACGTCGACTTCGCGCGGGGCCAGTCGCACGCCGGTGCGGGAGTCGGCCGGTGCGGAGGCTGGCCGCTCCGCCAGGAGGCCGCACGCGTCGAGGAGTTCCGTGCGCAGGGCCGGGTCGCTGATCCGCGGGGCCAGGGCGCGCAGGGCCGCGTGGGCCTCGCGGACCTGCTCCCAGGCGGCGCCCCGGTCGTCGTACGGCGCCGGCCGCGCCGCCTCCAGCAGCCCCCGCACCTCGTCCCGCACCACCAGCGCCTGCTCCACGTCCCGCGCCGCCTCCACGGCCGCCGTCAGCGTGCGGTCGCCCAGCGGCTGGGCCGTGCGCAGGGCGCCGTACAGGACACCGCGCACCCGGCGCCGTACGACGACCGGGATCGCCAGCACCGAACGCAGGCCCTCCGCGGCGACCGCGGCGTCGTACTCGTGGCTGATCTGCCGGGAGACGGAGTAGTCCGTGACCGCGCAGGGGCGGGCGAGGGCGACGGCCTTGCCGCCGAGGCCGTTGCCGGCGGTCACGGCGAGTCTGCGCAGGGAGTCCGTCGCCGTGCCGTTCAGTTCGCTGATGCGCATCCGGGGACGCCCCGGCTCCACCATGCCGCCGAAGGCGACCGGCAGTCCCGTCGAGCGGCGCAGGCGTACCAGCGCGCTCCCTATCTCCACCGATGCGGCCGTGTCCACTGCCACGTGCTCGCCCTTTCACCGCTGTTTCCCGAGCGCACACCCCCGTTCGGGGGTAGTGAGACCCACGTCACGGATTACACGATGACAGAGAGCCGCCCGGCAAGGTCCGGAGACCAGGAGGACAGATGACGACGGGGACGGAGCAGTTCCGCAACGCGCGGGACTTCCTGCTCGAACACCGCGAGGACTACGCCACCGCATACGAGGGCTTCACCTGGCCCCGGCCCGAGCGGTTCAACTGGGCGCTCGACTGGTTCGACGTCATCGCGGCCGGAAACGACCGCCTCGCGCTGCACATCGTCGAGGAGGACGGCAGCGAGGTCCGGCTGTCCTTCGCCGAGATGGCCGAGCGGTCCGACCGCGTGGCCAACTGGCTGCGCGCGCGGGGCGTCCGCGCCGAGGACCGCGTCCTGGTCATGCTGGGCAACCAGGCCGAGCTGTGGGAGACCGCCCTCGCCGCGATGAAGCTGCGCGCCGTCGTCATCCCGGCCACCCCGCTGCTCGGCCCGGCCGACCTGCGCGACCGGGTGGAGCGGGGTCGCGTCCGGCATGTGCTGGTGCGGGCCGAGGACACCGGCAAGTTCGACGAGGTGCCCGGCCGGTACACGCGGATCAGCGTCGGCGGGCAGCGCGAGGGCTGGCAGACGTACGAGGACGCGTACGCCGCCTCCGCCGACTTCACCCCCGACGGGCCGACCGCCTCCGACGACCCGCTGATGCTCTACTTCACCTCCGGCACCACCGCCCGCCCCAAGCTGGTCGAGCACACCCACACCTCGTACCCGATCGGGCATCTGGCCACCATGTACTGGATCGGCCTCCAGCCCGGCGACGTGCACCTGAACATCTCCTCGCCCGGCTGGGCCAAACACGCCTGGTCCAACCTCTTCGCCCCGTGGAACGCGGAGGCGACCGTCTTCATCCACAACTACACGCGCTTCGACCCGGCCCGTCTGATGGCCGAGATGGACCGAGCGGGCGTCACCACCTTCTGTGCCCCGCCGACCGTCTGGCGCATGCTCATCCAGGCCGACCTGAGCGCCCTGCGCACCCCTCCCCGCGAGGTCGTGGCGGCGGGCGAGCCCCTGAACCCCGAGGTCATCGAGCAGGTCCGACGCGCCTGGGGGGTGACCATCCGGGACGGCTTCGGACAGACCGAGACCGCCGTCCAGGTCTCCAACAGCCCCGGCCAGCCCCTGAAGACCGGCTCGATGGGCCGCCCCAGCCCCGGCTTCCGCGTCGAACTCCTCGACCCCGTCTCCGGCGCCCCGGGAGCCGGGGAGGGCGAGATCGCCCTCGACCTGTCCGCCCATCCCGTCGGCGTGATGACCGGCTACCACGGCGACGCCGACCGTACGGCGGAGGCGATGGCCGGCGGCTACTACCGCACCGGCGACATCGGCTCGCGGGACGCGGACGGCTACATCACCTACGTCGGCCGCGCGGACGACGTCTTCAAGGCGTCCGACTACAAGATCAGCCCCTTCGAGCTGGAGAGCGCCCTGCTGGAGCACGAGGCGGTGGCCGAGGCGGCCGTCGTACCCGCGCCGGACGAGGTGCGGCTCGCGGTGCCGAAGGCGTACATCGTCCTCGCGGAGGGCTGGGAGCCCGGCCCCGACACGGCCAAGGTGCTCTTCGAACACTCACGGGAGGTCCTGGCCCCGTACAAGCGCGTCCGCCGCCTGGAGTTCGCGCCGCTGCCCAAGACCGTCTCCGGCAAGATCCGCCGCATCGAGCTGCGCGAGGCCACGGCCGCCGGGTCGGACGCCGAGTACCGCGAGGAGGACTTCCGGTGAACTCCTACGCACACGGAATCGGGGACACGCCCCTGCTAGGCGACACGATCGGGGCCAACCTGGACCGGGCCGTCGCCGCCTGGCCGGACCGGGAGGCGCTCGTCGACGTGCCGTCCGGGCGGCGCTGGACGTACGCCCAATTCGCCGCCGACGTCGACGAGTTGGCGTACGGACTGCTCGCGAGCGGGGTCGCCAAGGGTGACCGGGTGGGCATCTGGGCGGTCAACTGCCCCGAGTGGGTCCTGGTGCAGTACGCCACGGCCCGTATCGGCGCGATCATGGTGAACATCAACCCGGCCTACCGCACCCACGAGGTCGAGTACGTCCTCAACCAGGCCGGGATCTCCCTGCTGTTCGCGTCGCTGAGCCACAAGACCAGCGACTACCGGGCGATGGTCGAGCAGGTGCGGGGGAGGTGCCCGGCGCTGCGGGAGACGGTGTACATCGGGGACCCGAGCTGGGAGGCGCTGATCGCGCGCGGGACGCCCGTCCCGTTCGGTGAGCTGTCCTGCGACGACCCCATCAACATCCAGTACACGTCGGGTACGACGGGTTTCCCCAAGGGGGCGACCCTCTCCCACCACAACATCCTCAACAACGGCTACTTCGTGGGGGAGTCGATCGCCTACAGCGAGCAGGACCGGGTGTGCGTCCCCGTGCCCTTCTACCACTGCTTCGGCATGGTCATGGGCAATCTGGCCGCCACGTCCCACGGCGCCTGCGTCGTGATCCCGGCGCCATCCTTCGACCCGAAGGCCACGCTGGAGGCGGTCCAGCAGGAGCGCTGCACCTCGCTGTACGGCGTCCCGACCATGTTCATCGCGGAGCTGAACCTCCCCGACTTCGCGACGTACGACCTCTCCACCCTGCGCACCGGCATCATGGCGGGCTCGCCCTGCCCGGTGGAGGTGATGAAGCGGGTCGTCGCCGAGATGCACATGGCGGAGGTCTCCATCTGCTACGGCATGACCGAGACGTCCCCGGTGTCCCTCCAGACGCGGCGCGACGACGACCTCGAACACCGCACCGGCACGGTCGGCCGCGTCCTGCCGCACATCGAGGTGAAGATCGTCGACCCGGCGACCGGCGTCACCCAGCCGCGCGGCACGGCGGGCGAGCTGTGCACCCGCGGCTACAGCGTGATGCTCGGCTACTGGAACGAGCCCGAGAAGACCGCCGAGGCCGTCGACGCCGGGCGCTGGATGCACACCGGTGACCTCGCGACGATGCGCGAGGACGGCTACGTCGAGATCGTCGGCAGGATCAAGGACATGATCATCCGGGGTGGCGAGAACATCTACCCGCGCGAGATCGAGGAGTTCCTGTACGGCCACCCGAAGATCGCGGACGTCCAGGTCGTCGGCGTACCGGACGAGCGGTACGGCGAGGAGGTGCTGGCCTGCGTCATCCCGCGCGACGCGGCCGACCCGCTGACGCTGGAGGAGCTGCGGGTCTTCTGTGACGGGCAGTTGGCCCACTACAAGATCCCCAGCCGGTTGCGGATCCTCGACGCCTTCCCGATGACGGTGTCCGGGAAGGTACGGAAGGTGGAGCTGCGGGAGCGGTACGGGACCGGGTCGGTCTAGTCGCCGGCCGGTCCCGGCAGGTCGCGGCGCATGCACACGCGCGGCCAGCGGTCGAGGCCGAGCTCGGCCTCGTGCGCACGGATCTCGCGCAGCCCGGGGGTGAGTCCGGCCTCGTCCAGTGTGTGGAAGCCCAGGCGGGTGTAATACGGCGCGTTCCACGGGACCTCGGCGAAGGTGGTCAGGGTGAGGGCGGTGAGGCCCTGCTCGTGCGCGCGGTCGGCGGCGTGGGCGAGCAGGGCGCGGCCCACGCCCCGGCGGGCGGCCTCGGGGTGCACCGAGACCTGTTCGATGTGCAGGGCGCCGTCGACGGGCTCGCAGATCAGATAGCCGACCGGGTGGTCGCCGGCATCGCAGGCCACCCAGGCGCGGCCCGCCCGGCGGTAGCGGTCCAGGACGTCGTGGGCGAGCGGCTCGTCGTCGGCGACGGCCGCCATGCCGAGGCCGCGGAAGGCGGCCCCTGCGGCGCGCTCGATGTCCTGGAGGACCGGGAGCTCGTCGTACGTGGCAGGGCGGATGCGCATGGGCCGAGTCTCCGTCGGCGGCGCTGCCCGACGCGACCGGATTACTCGGATCAAGTGGCTACCGGGCGCCGTCCGCGTCCAGGTCGTCGGCGAGGCTGTTGACCGGCTGGGGTGTGCCCGTGAGGTCCAGGACGAACAGCGGGACGCCCAGCGAGTCGGCGCGGGCGCGGGCCTCGGGGGCGTATCCGGCCAGGGAGAAGTAGACGCAGGCCGCGGACTCCGTCATCGCGGTCAGCCACAGACACTCCACATCACGCAACGAAGCCGGCGCCACGGTCGGATCGACCTGGGCGATCAGCCCGTGCGCGGCGATCCCTATCCCGCTCGGCGGCCGCTGATCCGCTCGCCGGATGTCCCGGTACCCGAGCCAGCGCAGATAAACGGCAGCGGCCGTGACGGCGTCCCGAGCGGTACGGATCGTTATGGGCTGGAAGGGGCGGCGGGGGG
>NZ_JAKEIP010000411.1 GCF_021474425.1 Streptomyces muensis
GGGGAGAGGCGGGGCTGAGCGGGGGCTTTGCGACGCAGGCGGCCGCGTGAGCGGAGTGAGGTCATCCGGTCTTCACCAACTCCCTGGCCGGTGCGTGGGTTTCGGACGGTGGCATGAGGGCCGCGTCAGCTCGCCGTCGCCGTGCGCGCCGCACCCCTCCCGCCGACGTCACCGCCAGTGCGCCCAGCAGGGCGAGTGCGGCGGCGGGCGCGAGGACGGCCCAGGGGGCGCGTTCGGCGTAGGGCTGGTTCTCGGCGAGGAGCAGGCCCCATTCCGGCGAGGGTGGCTGGGCGCCCAGGCCGAGGAAGGCGAGTGAGGCGAGGGCGAGGGCTGTGCCGGGGAGGCGGAGCAGGGCGTGGCGGGTGACGGGTGGGATCACGGCGGGGAGGAGTTCGTGGCGTAGGAGGTACCAGGGGGTGGCGCCCAGGGCTCGGGTGGCCGTGAGGTGGAGGGCGGCGCGTTCCTGGCGGAGCAGTGCGGAGGTGTGGGCGGCGAGGGGTGCCCAGGCCACGGTGGCCACGGCGAGCGCGGGTGTGGCGGTTCCGCTGCCGACGACCGCGGTGACGAGCAGGGCGACCAGGACCGGGGGCAGCGCGGTGACGGTGTCGACGAGCGGGCCGGACAGCCGGGGCAGCAGGCCGAGCGCGAGGCCGGTGAGCAGGGTGGCGGCGGTGATGGCGAGGGCCAGCAGCAGGGTGTCCAGGGCGCCGTGGGCGACGCGGGCGAGGACGTCCCTGCCGAGGGCGTCCGTGCCGAAGGGGTGGGACGGGGTGGGCGCGGCCAGGCGTTCGGTGGTGTCGAGGGCCAGTGGGTCGCGGGGCAGGCCGAGGGCGATGACGGCGAGGAGCAGAACGGCGTAGGCGAACGGCAGGGCCGTGCGGGCCGGTGGTGTGGGGCGGTGCGGGGACGGCAGTGCGCCGTCGCGCAGGGCGGGGCCGATCAGGGTGCGGGCGAGGGTGTGGGCGAGTCCGGCGGCGGCCGCGGCGAGCAGGACGAGGGCGAGGGTGCCGGCCTGGAGGACGGGCAGGTCCTGGGCGAGGGCGGCCTGGAGGGTGGTGCGGCCGAGGCCGGGGATGTCGAAGATCTGCTCGACGGTGACCGATCCGCCGGTCAGACCTACGACGAACAGGCCGGTGTTGGGGAGGAGTCCTGGCAGACAGCGGCGCAGTGCCTGGCGGGCGACCGCGCGGCCGGGCAGCCCGCGTGCGGTGGCGGCCAGCGCCCAGGGCTCGGCGAACGCGCCGGGCAGCAGGTCGTCGAGGAGCCGGCCGAGCACGGCCCCGGCAGGCAGGCCGAGGGCGAGGGCGGGCAGGATCGTCCACTGGGGTCCGTACCAGCCGAGCGCGGGCAGCCAGCCGAGTTGGACGCCGACGACGGTGGCCAGTACGGACGCGGTGAGGAACTCGGGCAGTGCGGCGAGGACGGCGGAGACGCTGCCGCCGGGCCGCCGTCCGTCGAGTCGCCGGTGGGCGCCCAGCCACAGGGTCCGTGCGCAGATCAGCGCGGCGGTGACGGCGGCGGCCGCGAGGGCCACCGCCATCAGGAGCAGGGAGACGCCGAGGGCCTGGAGGACGGCGGGCGTGACCTCGCCGCCGGAGATCCAGGACCGGCCGGCGTCCCCGTGCCACAGTCCGCCCAGCCAGTCGCCGAGCAGGTGGAACGGGCCCTGGTCCAGGCCGAGTTGGGCGCGGATGTCCGCGAGCACCTCGGGTGTGGGGTCGCGCTCCGCCGAGCGGGCCTTGAGCACGGTGAGCGCCGGGTCGGTGTGCGTCAGCCAGGGCAGTACGCCGATGGCGCACACCAGGGCTGCCGCGATCCCCGCACGCCACAGCAGCGTGCCTGTCTGGTGCCGCACGGGTCAGCGCCGGGTGCCGATGCCGACGAGGGTGCGCTCGTACGGGTCGAGGAGCGCGCCGCGCACGGAGCTGCCGACGCCGGTGATGATGCGCTGGTGGACCAGCGGTACGACGGCGTCGGTGCCGAGGATTCGGGCCTCGGCGGCCATCGCCGCGTCCTGTCGGTCGGCGGTGTCGGCGATGTCCGCTGCTTTGGCCACGGCCCGGTCGACGTCCTTGTCGCAGAGCAGCGACAGGTTGTAGCCGCCGTCGCAGGTGTAGTCGCCGGCAAGGACCCCGACGGGGTCGCCGGTGTCGACGAGGCTGTTGCGGGCGCCGATGACGGCGTCGAACTTGCCTTCCAGCGCGTCGCTCTCCAGCCGCGAGTACTCGCGCACCTCCAGCGTGACCTCGAACCCGGCCTCCTCCAGCTGCTGCTTCAGCACCTGGGCGACCTCCGGCAGCTCGGGCCGGTTGTCGTACGTGGCGATCGTGACGCGCGTCCCGTCGGGCTTGCCGGCCTTCGCGCGTCCGACCGGCTCGGTCCGCTTGCCGGCGGCCCAGGTGACGGCGGGCCCGTAGATGCCGGCGCCGGGGTCGGCGTATCCCTCGTAGACGCCCTTGGCGAGCACGGAGGTGTCGACGGCCTCGCGGGCGGCGGCCCGCAGCGCGGCGTCCTTGAAGGCGCCCTTCTCGGTGTTGAGGAGCAGGCTCGTGGTGCGGGTCGTCGCGGTGGCCTCGCGGGTTGCCTTGTCGAGGGTGGCGGCCTGGGCGACGGGGATCGCCTCGGCGAGGTCGACCTGGCCGGTGCGCAGGGCGCTCGCGCGTGCGGTGCCGTCGGCGACGAACTTGACGTCGATGCCGGGGGCCTGGGCGCGGCCGCCCCAGTAGTCGTCGTAGCGGTCGAGGGTGACGGCCGTGGCGCCGAGGACCTTGGTGAGCTCGAAGGGTCCGGTGGCGGTGCCGACCGGGTCCGCCTTGTCCTTCGTGCCGTACGCCTTGCCGGAGAGGATGGCGAGGGACGGGCTGGACAGGCGCAGCGGGAGGACGGGGTCGGGGGTCCCGGTGGTGATCCGTACCGCGTCGGCGCCGTCGGCCTTCGCGGTGAACGTGACGCCGGCGAGGGCGGCCGGGACCGGCTTGGCCTGCGCGGCGTGGGTGAGCGCGGTGGCGACCGCGGCCGGGGTGACGGCGGAGCCGTCCTGGAAGGTGGCCTCACGCAGGGTGAACAGCCAGGTGCGGTCGTTCTCCTGGCGCCAGGAGGCGGCGAGGGCGGGGGCCGCGGCGCCGTTGGCGTCCAGCGCGGTCAGGCCCTCGGTGACGCCGAGGCGGCTGAGGATGGTGGAGTCGGCGCCGTACGGCGAGAGGTTCTCGGCGGGCGGGAAGGCGAGGGCGACGCGGAGGCGGGAGCCGCCGTCGGCGCTGTCGGCGGAGTCGGTTCCGCCGCCGGAGGCGAAGCAGCCGGCGAGGACCGGGGCCAGTACGAGGGCGAGGAGCGGGCGGAGTCGGCGTCGCACGGGCTATCGCTCCATCGGTATCTCGAAGTGGACGACGTCGAAGGCGCCGTCGGGGTCCACACGTTCGTCCAGCACGACCTTGCCGCGCGAGCGCCAGAAGGCCTCGGCGCCGGGCACCTTGGGGTCGGTGTGCAGATAGACGGCCCGGTAGCCGCCGTCCGCAGCCGCGAAGGCGAGCAGCTCGTCGACCAGCCGCCCGGCGAGGCCGCGCCTGCGGTGCTCGGGCCGGACGTAGACGCGGCGCAACTGCGCGGTGTCGCCGGAGGGGTAGCGCTCGGCGAGGTCGCGCGGGTTCGGCGGGTGGGCCGGGCCGCGGGAGTCGAGGGCGGCGGTGGCGACGACGCCCTCGTCGTGCGGGTCGAGCGCGACGAGGAGGGTGTGGCGGGGCGGGGCGAGGTAGGCGGCGGCCGGGTCGATGATGTCGGCGTGCCAGCGCGGCACATAACCGGTGCCGAAGTCGCGGTAGACGGTGTCGAGCATCAGGGCTCGCGCACCGTCGAGGTCGTCCGGGCTCGCCGCCCTGATGCTGTAGTCGTGCACTTGCACATCATATGCATCAAGCCCGAAAGGCCTTTCCGCCCACCCCGCCCTCCGACACAACCCCCTTACGTCTCAGGCGATTTGACAGTGATCGAAGATCAACGCCAACCTTTCCACATGACATCCATTTTCAAAAAGGGTACTCTGGCGGCGAAGGCGGGGTGCCGCTGATGCGCATCGCGTTCGTCGGCAAGGGCGGCAGCGGCAAGACCACCCTGTCGGCGCTCTTCTCCCGCCACCTGGCCCGTTCCGGTGCGCCCGTGCTGGCCATCGACGGCGACATCAACCAGCACCTCGCCGAGGCGCTCGGCCACGACGGCGACTCCCTGGACGCCCCGCCGCTCGGCGCCCACCTGCGGGACATCAAGGAGTTCCTGCGCGGCACCAACCCGCGCATCCCCTCCGCCGACGCCATGATCAAGACCACCCCGCCCGGCAGCGGCTCCCGCCTGCTGACCCTGCTCGGCGACGACGAACTGCACACGCGGCACGTCCGGCGCGTGGACGCCCAGGGCGTGGACGTACCCCTGATGGTCACCGGCGAGTTCGACGAGAGCGACCTCGGGGTGGCCTGCTACCACTCCAAGCTCGGCGGCGTCGAGCTCTACCTCGGCCACCTGGTCGACGGCCCCGGCGAGTACGTCGTCGTCGACATGACGGCCGGTGCCGACGCCTTCGCCTCCGGCCTGTTCACCCGCTTCGACATGACGTTCCTGGTGGCGGAGCCGACCCGCAAGGGCGTCTCGGTCTACCGCCAGTACCGCGACCACGCCCGCGAGTTCGGCATCCGCATCGCGGTCATCGGCAACAAGGTGACCGGCGAGGACGACCTGCTCTTCCTCAAGGAGGAGGTCGGCGACGACCTCCTCACCCACCTGGTCCAGTCCTCCTGGGTCCGCGCCGCCGAACAGGGCCGCGAGCAGGGCGAGCTGGAGCCTCAGAACCTCCACGCCCTGGGCATCCTGCGCGAGACGGTCGACGCGCTGCCGAAGGACTGGGCCGCGATGCACGGCCACGCCGTCGAGTTCCACCTGCGCAACGCCCGCGCGTGGGCGGACGACAGGACGGGCGGCGACCTGGCCGCCCAGGTCGACCCGGGCTTCGTACCGGGCCCGGCGGCACTGTCCTGACCACGCCCGCCCCGGCACGTATCCCACC
>NZ_JAKEIP010000412.1 GCF_021474425.1 Streptomyces muensis
GCCCGGTATGCGCCGTATCCGGATTCACCAACGCCAGGGCACCCGCCCCCGCATACTCATCGGCCCCCTGATGGTGGAAGACCTCCACACCATCCGCGATGGCGGCGATCACGAAGTGCTCATGGGTATGGCGCACAAACGTCTTCCGCACATACCGCGCCCGCAGCAGATCGACACCGGGCAACTCGGCGTACCGCCAGTGCCGCGCCCGCTCCCCTGAACCTGCCATACGTCCATTCTCGACGAGGACGACGGATGCCGATCGGCGCGCCCGTCGCGGCGCCGCAGTCACCCACGGCACGGCCCCCGAGCCCCATCCACGCCCAAGGCGCCAAGCGAACCCCCACCGGACTGCAACGGCCGCCACAGGCATTCCCGCCCCACCGCCGGAGGCATCAGCCCAGCTCAGCCCCATTGTCAGTGCCCGGGTGCAGGATGGACGCATGGTCAGCAATCCGCATCGAGCCCTGGACGGCTTCTCCCCCGCGACCCGCGGCTGGTTCACGGGCGCGTTCTCCGCGCCCACCCCAGCCCAGGCGGGCGCGTGGCAGGCCATCCACGAGGGCTCGGACGTGCTGGTCGTAGCCCCGACCGGCTCGGGCAAAACCCTGGCCGCCTTCCTCGCCGCCCTCGACCAGCTGGCGGCCACACCTCCACCGGCCGACCCGAAGAAGCGCTGCCGCGTCCTGTACGTCTCCCCCCTCAAGGCCCTGGCCGTCGACGTGGAGCGCAACCTCCGCAGCCCTCTGACCGGCATCCGCCAGGAATCCATCCGCCTGGGCCTGCCCGAACCGGAGGTGAAGGTCGGCATCCGTTCGGGCGACACCCCCGCCGCGGAGCGCCGGGCCCTCTCGACCCGCCCCCCGGACATCCTGATCACCACCCCCGAGTCCCTCTTCCTGATGCTGACGTCGGCCACGCGCGAGGCCCTGACCGGCATCGAGACGGTGATCCTGGACGAGGTCCACGCGGTCGCGGGCACCAAGCGCGGCGCCCACCTCGCGCTCACCCTGGAGCGCCTGGACGAACTCCTCCCGAAGCCCGCCCGCCGCATCGGCCTCTCCGCGACCGTCCGCCCGGTCGACGAGATCGCCCGTTACCTCTCCCCCCGCCGCAAGGTGGAGATCGTCCAGCCGAAGTCGGGCAAGGAGTTCGACCTCTCGGTCGTGGTCCCCGTCGAAGACCTGGGCGAGCTGGGCGGCTCCCCGGTCGCCGACGGCGGCGAGGGCGCAGGCGGGGAACGCCCCTCGATCTGGCCCCACGTCGAGGAACGCATCGCCGACCTCGTCCAGTCGCACCGCTCCACCATCGTCTTCGCCAACTCCCGCCGCCTCGCGGAGCGCCTCTGCAACCGCCTCAACGAGATCGCCTACGAGCGCGCCACCGGCGAACCCCTGGACGAGCACCACGCCCCGGCCGAGCTCATGGGCGGCTCGGGCGCGGCCCAGGGCGCACCCCCGGTCATCGCCCGCGCCCACCACGGCTCGGTCTCGAAGGAGCAGCGCGCCCTGGTCGAGGAGGACCTCAAGGCGGGCCGTCTCCCAGCAGTGGTCGCCACGTCCAGCCTCGAACTGGGCATCGACATGGGCGCCGTCGACCTGGTCGTCCAGGTCGAGTCACCCCCCTCCGTCGCCTCCGGACTCCAGCGCGTCGGCCGCGCGGGCCACCAGGTCGGCGCCGTCTCCACCGGCGTCGTCTTCCCGAAGTACCGCGGCGACCTCGTCCAGGCAGCCGTCGTCACCGAGCGGATGCGCACCGGGTCCATCGAGTCCCTCAAGGTCCCGGCCAACCCCCTGGACGTCCTGGCCCAGCAGGTCGTCGCCATGACGTCGATGGACACCTGGCAGTTCGACGACCTCCTCGCCACCGTCCGCCGAGCGGCACCCTTCGCGTCCCTGCCCGAGTCCGCGTTCACCGCGGTCCTCGACATGCTCGCCGGCCGCTACCCGTCCGACGCCTTCGCCGAGCTGCGCCCGCGCGTGGTCTGGGACCGGGTCGCGGGCACGATCACCGGCCGCCCCGGCGCCCAGCGCCTCGCCGTCACCTCCGGCGGCACCATCCCCGACCGCGGCCTCTTCGGTGTCTTCCTCGCCGGATCCGACCCCAAGAAGGGCGGCGGCCGGGTCGGCGAACTCGACGAGGAGATGGTCTACGAGTCCCGCGTCGGGGACGTCTTCACACTCGGCACCAGTTCCTGGCGCATCGAGGACATCACGCGCGACCGCGTCCTGGTCTCCCCCGCCCCGGGCGTCCCGGGCCGCCTCCCCTTCTGGAAGGGCGACCAGCTGGGCCGCCCGCTCGAACTGGGCCGCGCGGTCGGCGCGTTCCTGCGCGAGGTCGGCTCGCTGCCCAAGGACGACGCCCGCCTGCGCCTCCTCACGGCCGGCCTGGACGCCTGGGCGGCCGACAACGTGCTGGCGTACCTGGACGAACAGCGCGAAGCCTGCGGGCACGTACCCGACGACCGCACAATCGTCGTCGAGCGCTTCCGCGACGAACTCGGCGACTGGCGCGTCGTCGTGCACTCCCCCTTCGGCGCCCAGGTCCACGCCCCCTGGGCGCTCGCCCTCGGCGCGAAGCTCTCCGAGCGGTACGGCATGGACGCGCAGGTCATGCACGCCGACGACGGCATCGTGCTGCGCCTGCCCGACGCCGACCTCATGGGCCTGGACCTCCTGGACCAGGAACCGACGAAGGCCGGCACGGAGTACGACGCCGACCAGGCGCCCGTCGGCGCGGCGGACGTCGTCTTCGACAAGGGCGACGTCGACCAGGTCGTCACCGACCAGGTCGGCGGCTCCGCCCTGTTCGCGTCCCGGTTCCGCGAGTGCGCCGCCCGCGCCCTACTGCTACCGCGCCGCAACCCCGGCAAACGCACCCCATTGTGGCAGCAGCGCCAGCGCGCGGCCCAACTGCTGCAGGTGGCGAGCGAGTTCGGCTCCTTCCCGATCGTCCTGGAAGCGGTCCGCGAGTGCCTTCAGGACGTCTTCGACGTTCCCGGGCTCGTCGAGCTGATGGGCGACCTGGAGTCCCGCAAGGTACGCCTCGTCGAGGTCACCACCCCCGAGCCGTCCCCCTTCGCCCGCTCCCTCCTCTTCGGTTACGTCGCCCAGTTCCTGTACGAGGGAGACTCCCCGCTCGCCGAGCGCCGCGCCGCGGCCCTGTCGCTGGACTCGCGGCTGCTGGCCGAACTGCTGGGCCAGGCGGAGCTGCGCGAGCTGCTCGACGCCGAGGTACTCACCGAGCTGGAGCGAGAGCTGCAATGGCTGACCGAGGACCGTCGCGTCAAGGACCCCGAAGGCGTCGCCGACGTCCTGCGCCTCCTCGGCCCGCTCACCGACGCCGAACTGGCCGAACGGGGCGCCGAGCCGCACTGGGTCCAGGAACTGGCCGCCGCCCGCCGGGCCATCAGGGTCCGCGTCGCCGGCACCGACCACTGGGCGGCGATCGAGGACGCAGGACGTCTCCGCGACGCCCTCGGCACAGCCCTGCCCGTCGGCGTCCCCGAGGCCTTCACCGAGCCGGTCAAGGATCCGCTCGGCGACCTCCTCGCCCGCTTCGCCCGCACCCACGGCCCGTTCACGTCGACCACCGCTGCGAGCCGCTTCGGCCTGGGCGTGGCGATCACGGACGGCGCGCTCCAGCGGCTGGCGGCGAGCGGTCGCGTCGTACAGGGCGAGTTCCACCCGGCCGGCATCGGCCAGGAGTGGTGTGACGCCGCGGTCCTGCGCCGCCTCCGCCGCCGCTCCCTCGCCGCCCTGCGTCATGAACTGGAGCCGGTGCCGCCGGCCGCGCTCGCCCAGTTCCTGCCGCAGTGGCAGCACATCGGCAAGGGTCACGGACTGCGCGGCATCGACGGACTGGTCCGCGCCATCGAGCAGTTGCAGGGCGCGTCCGTACCGGCATCCGCCCTGGAGAAGCTCGTCCTGCCGTCCCGCGTCGCGAACTACACCCCCGCGATGCTCGACGAACTCACCTCCGCCGGCGAGGTCGTCTGGGCCGGTGCCGGATCACTCCCCGGCAAGGACGGCTGGGTCTCCCTCTACATGGCGGACACGGCCCCTCTGCTGCTGCCTCAGCCCCACCCCCTGGAGCCGACGGCACTGCACCAGTCCGTCCTGGACACCCTGTCCGGCGGCTACGGCCTCTTCTTCCGTCAGATCGCCGACCAGATCCGCTCCACCACCCACCCCGACGTCACCGACCCGCAACTCGCCGACGCCCTCTGGGAACTGGCCTGGTCCGGCCGCCTGACGAACGACACGCTCGCCCCCATGCGCTCCCTGCTGGGCTCCGGCCGCACCGCGGGCTCCACCGCCCACCGCGCCAAGCGCACGGTCCCGCGCGGGCGCTACGGCTCCCTCACGGCCGCCGCCCGCCCCGCCTCCCGGACCGGCCCGCCGACCGTCGCCGGCCGCTGGTCCCTGCTCCCGGCCCACGAGCCGGACGCCACCGTGCGGGCCCACGCCCTGGCCCGCACCCTCCTCGACCGACACGGCGTGGTGACCCGGGGCGCGGTCGCCGCGGAGGGGGTCGAGGGCGGCTTCTCGGCGACGTACCGCATCCTGTCCGCCTTCGAGGAGAGCGGCCAGGCACGACGTGGCTATGTGGTCGAGGGACTCGGCGCCGCACAGTTCGCCATGGACGGCGCGGTGGACCGCCTGCGCGCGGTGGCCAACGCCCGCGACCGCGGCGACGGCCTGCCCGGCCCGACCACCCGTGACACCGGCGCCACCGACACCACCGACGACCACCCCGGCCCCTTCGACGCACCCGCCTCGTACCCCACCCCGGACGGTTTCGGCAGCTCCAGTGGCTTCGACTCATCCTCCGGATCCACAGCACCGGACACGGATCAGCCCGACACCTCCGCATACGACCACCCCGACGGCACACCCCCCTACGACATCCCCGACCTCGACCACGACTTCCTCGACGCCCACCTCGGCCCCGGCGACTACGTCTCGCCCCACGACTCTGCGTCACGAAGCGCCCCACGCACCCCACAAGGCCCCGCCTGGCACAACGGCGGCACCCCGTACGGC
>NZ_JAKEIP010000413.1 GCF_021474425.1 Streptomyces muensis
GGGGCGGGCGGCCTTCGGGGGGCCTCTTCCGCGCCGGCCAGTGCCGTGCGTACGGCGTCGCTCTGGAGGCGCAGGTAGATGCCGACGGTCTCGTTCTCGGCGATCCGGGCCTCGAGGTAGGCCAGGATCGCGCGCAGGCGCCGGGCGTCAGGCGGTAGCGCGGCCATCGCCCGTACCGTTGCCGCGCGCGGTGGAGATCCTCACCTCCAGCTCCTTTCCCCACGGCCCAGGCTCCGGAGTTCCCACCATGCCGCCGGTGTTCTGTCGCGCTCCTGCCAGTAGGGGTGGAAGAGGACCGCGGTCGAGAGCTGGTGCAGGCGGCGGCGCAGCTCGGTTCGGCCGGGCCGCTGGGCGAGCTGGTGGTAGGTGTGGCTCCACTCCTGCTGTGCCTGGACCAGGTCGTCGGGGAACGGTCGCGGTCGCATGGCTGGATTCAATCATGTGTTCGATTTTCTGCGCCATCGCGACGCCGTGTCCCGACCACCTGGTCCGGGACCAGTCGGGACAGGGCTTCCGTGAGGTCGTCGCAGGCCTCCTGGAGTGCCCGCAGGGTCTGGTTGCGCTCGGCGACGATCGCTGAGAGGAGGAGGGCCGTCAGGGCCACGGTGCCGTTGAAGGCCTGGAGGACGACCATCTTGGCGAGGAGGTCGTGGCCGGCGAAGGGGCCCGAGCCGACGGCGCCGGCGTAGATCGCGACGACGGAGGCGATCAGGGCGCAGGGCGCGGCGCCGATGAGCCGGAAGCGGAAGGCCGCCCAGATCAGGAAGGGGACGACGAGGAAGAGGAGGTTGAGCGAGGTGCGGGTGGCCACCACGGCGACCGCCGCCGTGCCGCCGAGCAGGAGCGCCGCCTCGGCCCAGCGCCATCCGGGCGAGCCGCGGGGCAGCCGGGCGGTGCGGGCGGCCAGCAGGAGCGGGGTGATGAACAGGACCCCCATGGCGTCGCCGGTCCACCACACCGACCAGGTCGGCCAGAAGTCCCGGGCCGCCAGCGCTTCGGAGGCCACCAGGACGCCGGTGCCGATCGTCGCGCTGAGCAGCATCCCGGCCAGGGCGCCGAGGAAGACCAGGGCGAGCGCGTCCTGGAGGCGGTCCAGCGTGGTGCGGAACCCGACGCGCCGCAGGAGGAGGCAGGCGCAGACCGGGGCGATCGTGTTGCTCGCCGCGATGGCGAGGACGGGGAGGATCGACGGCCCGAGCGTCACGTTCACCACGAACGCCCCGAGCGCGATGGCCGGCCACATCCGAAGGCCCCACAGCATCAGGGCGACGAGGGCGATGCCGGTGGGTGGCCAGAACGGCGTGACCTGGCCGCGTACGAGTTGCTGTTCCAGGCCGAGCTCGGCGCTGCCGTAGTAGGCGGCGGTCACGGCGGCCAGCTTCAGGGCCTCGGTGCCGTACTGCCGCAGCCACGCGTCGCGGGCGGGCGCGGTCATCCCGGGTCGCCGCCGTTTCCCGGCCGTTCCCCGAGCCTTCCGTAGCGCAGGACCAGGACCGCGGCGTCGTCGTTGTGGCCGGTGAGGTCCGCGACCTTGATCACCTCGGCCGCCAGTGCGTCCGGGTCGGTGCAGCAGGCGTCGGCGACCAGCTCGGCCACCCTCTTCATGCCGTCCTCGATCGGGTACTCGGGTCCTTCCACGACACCGTCGGTGAGCAGCACGAACGCGCCCGCCCCGGTCAGCAGCCGGCGGGACGACGGGTAGTGCTCGCCGGCGTGGATGCCCAGCGGCAGGCCGCCGTCGTCCAGGACGATCTCGCAGCGGCCGTCGGTCGTGGCCCACACGGCCGGGACATGTCCGGCACGGGCGTCGCGGAGTTCTCCGGTGGCCGGGTCGAAACGCAGGAACGAGCAGGTCACGAAGAGTTCGGTGGCCATCGAGACGAGCAGGTCGTTCGTACGGCCGAGCACCTCCGCCGGGTCCGTGGTGGCGGTCGCGACGGCGCGCAGACAGGTGCGTACCTGCCCCATGAGCGCCGCCGCCTCGACGTCATGGCCCTGGACGTCCCCGATCGCGAACCCCACCGAACCGTCCGCCATCACGAAGCCGTCGTACCAGTCGCCCCCGATGTCCAGCCCGACCCGTGCCGGTGTGTACCGCCCCGCCGCCCGCAGATCCGGCAGCACCGGAAGCTCCGCGGCGAGGACCTGGCGCTGGAGTGCGGCGGCGAGTTCGACGCGGGCCTGCTGGAACTTGATCTGGTCCAGTATCCGGCCGGTGAGATCCCCGAGCTTCTGGAGCAGCTCCCTGGTGGCACCGGCCGAATCGGTGCGGCGGTGGGCCATGGCATCACACTCCGGTTCTTGCGGAGCGCCGCGCCATATGCGGCGTTCTCACGGTACTCCCGTGACGGGAGGGTCTCCCCTCCTCAGAACTCCTCGTCGCCCCACGCCAGCGCGTCCAGGTCACCGTCGAAGTCCTCGCCCGGGCCCGCCACGCCCAGGAACATCCGCTCCAGCGGGTCCGGCGCCGTCGGCTGTACGGCCTGCTCCGTCCAGATGCACTTGCCGGTCGGCGTGTACCGCGTGCCCCACCGCTGCGACAGCGCGGTGACCAGCTGGAGCCCGCGGCCGCCCTCGTCGGTCTCCGTCGCGCGGCGTATCCGCGGCATGGTCAGGCTGCCGTCGAAGACCTCGCAGATCAGGTTGGCGTCGTGCAGGAGGCGCAGGCGCAGGGGGCCCTTGGCGTGCCGGATGACGTTGCCGACGAGTTCGCTTGCGAGGAGTTCGGTGGTGGGGGTGAGGTCCTCGAGGCCCCAGGCCGCGAGCTGCTTGCGGATCAGGCTGCGGGCCTGGCCGGCCGCCTTGGGGTCCTTGGGCAGCGGCCAGGAGGCCATGCGGGAGGCCGGCAGCGCGTGCAGCCGGGCCAGCAGGAAGGCGGCGTCGTCGGCCGCCTGGTGGTCGGCGGGCAGCAGGGCGGAGGTGACCCGCTCACAGAGGTGTTCCAGGTCCCTCGCCGTGCCGTCCGCGTGCGCGGTGCGCAGGACGTCGGCGAGTGCCGCCATGCCCTCGTCCATCTCGCGCTTGGACGACTCCACCAGGCCGTCGGTGTACAGCACCAGCACGCTGTCCTCGGGGACCGGGATCTCCGTCGTCTCGAAGGGCGGCTCGGCCGCGCCGAGCGGCGGGTCGGCCGACAGCGGCGGGAACACCACGGTGCCGTCGGGATGCAGCAGGGCCGGTGGCGGGTGGCCCGCCCCGGATATGGAGCAGACGCGGGTCGTGGAGTCGTAGAGCGCGTACAGACAGGTCACGTACGACTCCTCGCCCATGCCGCCGACGATGTCGTTGAGATGGCTCATGATCTCGTCGGGCGGCAGTTCGAGGTCGGCGAGGGTGTGGACGGCGGTGCGCAGCCGGCCCATCGTCGCGGCCTCGGGCAGACCGTGGCCCATGACGTCGCCGACGACCAGGGCGACCTGGCCGCCGGACAGCGGGATGATGTCGTACCAGTCGCCGCCCACGTCCATGCCCTGGCCGGCCGGAAGGTAGCGGGCGGCGGCCGTGCAGGCGGGCAGGGCGGGCAGGTCGCGGGGGAGCAGGCTGCGCTGGAGTTCGCGGGACCGGGTGTGCTCGGCGTCGAAGAGACGGGCCCGCTCCAGGGCCTGGGCGACCAGGGCGCTGGTCGCGGTCAGCAGGGTGCGCTCCTCGTCGGTGAGGCGGCGCGGGTGGTCGAAGGTGACCGCGCAGACGCCGAAGGTGTGCCCGGAGGCGGTCAGCGGGAGCAGCGCCCAGGCCTGCTTGCCGGCGCGGGCGGGCAGGTCGGCGAGCTCGGGGTAGCGGGTGGCGAACTCCCGCTGGGAGGACATGAACAGCGGCGTGCCGGCCCGGAGCGCGTCCCACATCGGGCTGGGTTCCGTACGTTCACGGCCGTCGAGAAAGGCGAGGATGTCCCGCGGGTAGCCGACGGATCCGACGGTGTGCAGCCGGTCGCCCTCCACGGCCTGCACCACCAGGCCGGTCGCCTCGAACGGCGGCAGCACCCGGCGGGCGACCGCGTCCACCACGTCCTTCGAGGTCGTCGCCTTGGCCAGCGCGGCCGTCAACTCCGCTATCCGCGCGGCCCGTTCGGTGGCGGCGCGCTCGGCGGACCGGCGCTCCTCCTCCAGTCGCCGCTTCTCGGTGACGTCGGTGAAGTAGATGGTGCGGCCGTCGGGGCCCGGGACGAACCGGAGGTGGCACAGGCGGCCGCTCGGCAGCCGTACGTCGAAGCTGACCGACTTCTCCGCCGCGGCGGCCTGCCGGCAGCGGATCTCCAGGCCGGGCACCTGCTCGGCGGCCGGCAGGTCCCACAGCAGCCGGCCGATCAGCTCCTCCTCGGAGAAGCCCAGGGTGCGTTCGGCCTCCAGGTTGGCGAAGGTGATCCGCCAGTCGTCGTCCATCGCGAGGAAGCCGTCGCTCATGTGCCGCAGGGCCCGGCCGAGCGCGTCACGGGCGGACCGCGGCTCGTTGCTGTCCCAGCCGACGCCTATCATCCGCTGCGGCTCGCCGTTGTCGTCGTACGTCGCCCTGCCGCGGGCCTGCGTCCAGCCCCAGCTGCCGTCCAGCTTGCGCACCCGGTACTCGGCCTCGAACACGCCGTGCTCCAGGATCGCCCGGTCCACCAGGGCCAGCGTCGGCGCCAGGTCGTCGGGGTGGACGCACCTCATCCAGTTCTCGACCAGGGCGGTGTACTCCTCCGGCCGGGTGCCGTACAGCTCCAGCGCGGCCTCGTCCCAGAGCAGTTCGCCGGTCTGGATGTTCCAGTCCCAGGAGCCGACGCTGACCTCCTTCAGGGCCTGCCGCAGCCGCTCTCCGTTCTGCTCCGGCTGCACGGGCCGGGAGGGACCGGCCGTCGGTGGTGCCTGGACCATGCGCTCCTCGGTCCAGGCGACGACGGCACGCAGGAACTCCCAGTGCTCGGGGCCCGGTTCGCCCTGGTCGCCCATCAGCACACTGAGCGCGCCGGTGCTGCGCCGGCCCCGGTACATGGGGAGGGCGGCGAGGCCGGTGCCGGGCCAGGCGGGGGTCTCCGGGGTGAGGG
>NZ_JAKEIP010000414.1 GCF_021474425.1 Streptomyces muensis
CGGCGCCCCAGAGCCTCACCCCCCAGACGCCCCCGACGGCCAAGACAGCCCGCAGCCCGCGGGACGGCTCGCACGCCTTCGATGGCCCGGGTGGCCCGAGGGCCGGACACTCGGGCGGTTTGCCGGAGTGGGCTCAGGTCCCCTCGGCCGGGGCTACTTCTCCATCCCCCGGTTCAACTGGTTCAGCAGGCGCCCCAGCTCCGCGACCTCGCGTGGGTCCCAGTGGGAGAGCTGTTCGACGTAGCGGGCGCGGCGGGCCTCGCGGACCTTGGCGACTCGGCGCCGGCCCTCCTCCGTGAGGTGTACGAGCCAGGCCCGTCCGTCGGCGGGGTCGGGCTCGCGGGCGACCAGGCCCAGGTCCTCCAGGGCACGCAGCTGGCGGGACATGGTGGCCTTGCCGACGCCGATGTAGGCGGCGAGCTCGGTGGCCCGCAGCTGCCCGGACTCGTCCAGCCGGACCAGCAGCCCGTACGCCGCCGACTCCAGGTCGGGATGGACCTCGCGGGCCATCTCGCCCTGCTTGGCCCGGGCGCGCCGGAACAGAACGGTCAACTCCCGTTCCAGATCGAGGAACTCGGGCCGGCCGGGACCACCCCCGGACCGTCCTTGCCGCTCGTCCCCGTTTCCGTCTTCCCGCACGTCAGCCCCTGCCTCGATTTTCCCGGTCCTGAAGGTTTCCGGTCCTGAAGGTTTCCGCCGCCCGCCGTCGTCGCCGCAGCTCCGTCAGTATTTCGCAGGCTCAGACCAACGGCAGCCTCCGGACCCCCTTCCACCTGCCCTTCTCGCTGCCTGGCGGCTCCGTCGAGGGCCTGACCGGCATGCTCACGCCACGCAGCCCCGCGACAGCGGCCGGTCACGCATCCGTACGGCTTCCCCACCGAGCGTCACCGAGTCTTCGGAGGCACGCTATGCCCGTGCACAGACCCGAACCGCTCCGCACCCGGCACACCCCTGTCGCCGGGCTGCTGCTCGCAACCGTCCTGACCCTGACCCTCCTCGTACTGACCTCCCGGCCCGCTTCCGCGTCCGCCGACGAACCCCCGCCCCGCGGCTCCGCCCACATGGGCATGGGCGTCGTCACCCATGACGGCACAGCCGGTGAACCCATCGCTGACCTGGCCGCTCAGACGGAAGGCGTGGACGTCTCCAGCCACCAGGGCAACGTCGCCTGGTCGACCCTGTGGGACAGCGGGGTGAAGTGGGCCTATGTGAAGGCCACCGAGGGGACCTACTACACCAACCCCTATTTCACCCAGCAGTACACCGGCTCCTACAAGGTCGGCATGATCCGCGGCGCCTACCACTTCGCCACCCCTGACACCACCAATGGCGCAACCCAGGCCAACTATTTCGTCAACCACGGCGGCGGCTGGTCGGGCGACGGCAAGACCCTGCCGGGCGTCCTCGACATCGAGTGGAACCCGTACGGCGACGCCTGCTACGGCAAGACCCCGTCCGCGATGGTCACCTGGATCCGCGACTTCGTGAACCAGTACAAGTCCCGCACCGGCCGCGCCCCCGTCATCTACACGGCGACGAGCTGGTGGAAGCAGTGCACCGGCAACTACAGCGGCTTCGCCACGGCCAACCCGCTGTGGGTCGCCCGGTACGCCGCCGAGGTGGGGGAACTGCCGGCGGGCTGGGACTACTACACGATGTGGCAGTACACGTCCTCCGGCCCGACCGTCGGCGACCACAACCGCTTCAACGGCGCCCTCGACAGGGTCGTGGCGCTCGCCAAGGGGTAGATCCGCCGGACAGACCGAGCGCGGCGAAGGCCCGGGCCTCCCTCACGGGACCCGGGCCTTGCCTGTCCGGTCCCCGCGGGCGGAGCCCGCTAATGGACCACGTCGTCACGCCGCGATCGGAACCTCGGGGGCCGCGGCGTCGGTGGCCGGCGCCAGGGCCAGTTCCAGGACCTGGCGGACGTCCGTCACCGCGTGGACGTCAAGCTTGTCCAGCACCTCGGCGGGGACGTCGTCCAGGTCGGGCTCGTTGCGCTTGGGGATGACGACGGTCGTGACGCCCGCCCGGTGGGCCGCCAGCAGCTTCTGCTTCACACCGCCGATGGGCAGCACCCGGCCGGTCAGGGAGACCTCGCCCGTCATCGCCACGTCCGTGCGGACCAGTCGGCCCGACAGCAGCGACGCCAGCGCCGTCGTCATCGTGACGCCCGCGCTCGGACCGTCCTTGGGCACCGCCCCGGCCGGGAAGTGGATGTGTACGCCCCGGTCCTTCAGGTCGGCCACCGGCAGTTCGAGCTCGGCGCCGTGCGAGCGGAGGAAGGACAGCGCGATCTGAGCGCTCTCCTTCATCACGTCACCCAGCTGGCCCGTCAGCGTCAGACCCGCCGCGCCCGTCTCCGGGTCGGCCAGCGACGCCTCCACGAACAGCACATCGCCGCCCGCTCCGGTCACCGCGAGGCCGGTCGCGACGCCCGGGACCGCCGTACGCCGCTCGGCCGGGTCCTGCGCCGACTCGGGCACGTGGTGCGGCCGGCCGATCAGGCCGCGCAGGTCGTCCTCGCCGATGGTGAACGGCAGTTCCCGCTCGCCCAGTTCGTGCTGGGCCGCGACCTTGCGCAGGAGCCGTGCGATCGAGCGCTCCAGGGTGCGCACGCCCGCCTCGCGCGTGTACTCGCCGGCGAGCTTGCGCAGCGCGCCCTCGTCGAGCGCGACCTCGTCCGCCTTGAGACCGGCCCGCTCCAGCTGACGCGGGAGCAGGTGGTCGCGGGCGATGACGACCTTCTCGTCCTCGGTGTAGCCGTCGAGGCGGACCAGCTCCATACGGTCGAGCAGGGCCTCCGGGATGGCTTCCAGGACATTGGCGGTGGCGAGGAAGACCACGTCCGACAGGTCCAGTTCCACTTCCAGGTAGTGGTCGCGGAACGTGTGGTTCTGGGCCGGGTCCAGCACCTCCAGCAGGGCCGCCGCGGGGTCGCCGCGGAAGTCCGAGCCCACCTTGTCGATCTCGTCGAGGAGGACGACCGGGTTCATCGAACCGGCCTCCTTGATGGCGCGGACGATCCGGCCGGGCAGCGCGCCCACGTACGTACGCCGGTGGCCGCGGATCTCGGCCTCGTCGCGGACGCCGCCGAGGGCGACCCGGACGAACTTGCGCCCCATGGCATGCGCCACGGACTCGCCGAGCGACGTCTTGCCGACGCCGGGCGGGCCGACCAGCGCCAGTACGGCACCGCCGCGCCGGCCGCCGACGACACCGAGGCCCCGGTCGCTGCGGCGCTTGCGCACCGCGAGGTACTCGGTGATGCGCTCCTTCACGTCCTCCAGGCCGGCGTGCTCGGCGTCCAGCACGCCCTTGGCGCCCTGGATGTCGTAGGCGTCCTCGGTCCGCTCGTTCCACGGGAGTTCCAGGACGGTGTCCAGCCACGTGCGGATCCACGATCCCTCGGGCGACTGGTCGCTGGACCGCTCCAGCTTGTCGACCTCCTTGAGCGCCGCCTCCCGGACCTTCTCCGGCAGGTCGGCGGCCTCCACGCGAGCGCGGTAGTCGTCGGACTCCTCGCCGTCCTGCTCGCCGTTCAGCTCGCGCAGTTCCTTGCGGACGGCCTCCAGCTGACGGCGCAGCAGGAACTCGCGCTGCTGCTTGTCGACGCCCTCCTGGACGTCCTTGGCGATGGTCTCGGCGACGTCCTGCTCGGCGAGGTGGTCGCGCAGTTGCTGGGTGGCGAGCTTGAGGCGGGCGACCGGGTCGGCGGTCTCCAGCAGCTCGACCTTCTGCTCGGTGGTCAGGAAGGGCGAGTAACCGGAGTTGTCGGCGAGCGCGGACACGTCGTCGATGGCCTGGACGCGGTCGACGACCTGCCAGGCGCCGCGCTTGCGCAGCCAGGCGGTGGCGAGGGCCTTGTACTCCTTCACCAGGTCGGCGACCTGTCCGGGCAGCGGCTCGGGCACGCTCTCGTCGATCCGCGCGCCCTCGACCCACAGGGCCGCACCCGGTCCGGTCGTCCCGGCGCCGATCTTCACGCGGCCGCGCCCCCGGATCAGGGCGCCGGGGTCGCCGTCGGCCAGCCGGCCGACCTGCTCGACGGTGCCGAGCACACCGGTGCTCGCGTACGTGCCGTCGATGCGCGGTACCAGGAGCACCCGTGGCTTCCCGGGTTGTGAGCGGGCGGCCGCTTGGGCGGCCTCCACCGCGGCGCGTACATCGGCGTCGTTCAAGTCCAGCGGGACCACCATCCCGGGCAGCACGACCTCGTCGTCGAGCGGCAGCACGGGCAGGGTGAGCGGTGTGGACGTCGAAGCCATGATCTCCCCTTAGGCAGTCAAGTTGAGTTATGCCGACTCAATGCTTGAAGGGGGCTAAATGTTCCCGTGCATACGTTCGCTGTGAGCGATCACGTGGCCCTACCCGGCCCGCGCGGCCCGCCATCGCCGCACGAGCGGCCACATCCCGACCCCGATGACCAGCGCGATCAGATGTCCCCAGTTGGTCAGCGGATCGGTGAGGTTCAGCAGGTCCTGGAGCAGCATCCCGCCGAACAGCGCGAGCACCGGCCACCGCAGCCACGGCCGCAGCAGCCCGGCCAGCGCGCCGACGCTCGCGGCGACGCCGAAGCTGATGCCGTAGTCGAGCCGGAACAGCGAACTGCCGGGGAGCCGACCGGCCAGCACGGCGAGCCCCACCGGGACCTCGGTCGCGAGGGTGGCCAGGACGTGCCCGGCCAGGAAGACCAGGGCCGTGCGCACACCGCCGACCCGTCGCTCCAGCGCGGTCAGCACCAGCAGGAAGCCGAGCGCGTACGGCCCCAGGAAGCCGCCCGCGACCCACAACGCGCTGGTGAGCAGCACCAGCACGGGCGTCCGCACGAGGTGCGCGACATCGGTGCTGGAGTCCTGGTGCAGGGCGTGGACGAGGTCGGGGGCGGCGTACGTGGCGACGATCGAGGTGACGGCGAGGACGGCGGTGTAGGCGAAGGTGAACGGGGTGCCGGTGGGGGTGGGGAGCAG
>NZ_JAKEIP010000415.1 GCF_021474425.1 Streptomyces muensis
CCCCCCGCCCCCCCGGCGCCCCCCCCCCCCCCCCCCCGCGCCCCCCCCCGGCCCGGCCCGCGCCGCCGCCGGGGGTGGGCGTCGGCGACGTGGCCACCGTCTGCTGCGGGGTGTCCTCCTTCACGGCGGACGCCACCGCGTAACCGCCGACCGCGAGAACGCCGGCGACCGCGGCCGTGGCCGTCACCACCCGGACCCACCCGTACACGGGCGGCCGGGTCGCGCGGTGGTCGCGGCGGGACTGGCCGGACGGGTCCGCCATACCGCGTTCGATCCGGGCCAGGATCCGCTCGCGGTCGGGCTCGTGCGCCTCGGCCGCCTCGTGCAGCCGGGCGCGCAGTTCGTCGTGCACGTCCCGCCGCATCATCGGTTCCTTCCTCCGGCGTCCCCGGTGCGGGCCATCGCCGCCGCATGCACCTTGAGCGGAGCGCCCTGCGTCCCGAGCAGCCGCTGCAGTTCGGCCATCCCCTTCGAGGTCTGGCTCTTCACCGTACCGACCGATATGCCCAGGGCGAGCGCGGTGTCCTTCTCGGAGAGGTCGAACGCATGCCGCAGCACCACACAGGCGCGTTTGCGGAACGGAAGTCTACGCAACGCCTCCTGGACGTCGACGACCCCCGCCACGTCCGGGTTCTCGGTCCTCTCCTCGCGCTGCGACCAGAACAGCGCCACCCGCCGCCGCTCCCGGACCGCGCTGCGGATCCTGGTGCGGGCCAGGTTGGCGACGACACCGCGCGCGTACGCCACCGGGTGGTCGGCCGCGCGGACCCGGTCCCAGCGGTGCCACAGCGCGAGCAGCGCGTCCGCCGCCAGATCGTCGGCGGCGTCCGCCTCACCCGTCAGCAGATGGGCCAGGCGCGACAATTCTGCGTAGTGACGCTCGAAGAAGGCATGGAACTCCACGGAGGCGGCGTCGTCGACGACCGTGCCCACGGGCGACCCCTCCTGCCTGAGAGTGGCATGTGAGTGACATGTGATCGTCCGGCGATCATTTCGCGATCATCCGGCGAGATCCGGAAGCGTAGCAGTGATCGAATGCCCTGTTCGTACGGGACTTCGAACACCGTATGGTGCGTCGCACGTGAACAGCCCTGATTCCGTAACACGGAGAAAACCTGAACCGCGTTCAACGCGGGAACAATCCAGCCAGCATCCGCACACCGATCACGTCAGGCAGCAAGGAGCAACCGCCATGTCCGAATCGCAGAAGGTGGCCGACCGGTCAAGTGCCCCGCCGCCAGGCGTGAACAGCGTCGACCGGTACTTCAAGATCTCCGCGCGGGGCTCCACCTTCGCCCGTGAGATACGCGGCGGCTTCGCCACGTTCTTCACGATGGCCTACATCCTTGTCCTGAATCCCATCATCCTCGGCAGCGCGAAGGACAAGTTCGGCCACCAGCTCGACGCCGTCCAACTCACCACCGCCACCGCCCTGGTGGCCGCGGTCATGACGATCATCATGGGCGTCGGCGGCAACCTCCCGCTCGCGCTCGCCGCCGGCCTCGGCCTGAACGCCGTCGTCGCCTTCCAGATCGCCCCGCTCATGGCGTGGGACGACGCGATGGGCCTGGTCGTCCTCGAAGGCCTGCTGATCTGCGTGCTGGTGCTCACCGGGCTGCGCGAGGCCGTCATGCACGCCATCCCGCAGCCGCTCAAGCAGGCGATCAGCGTCGGCATCGGTCTGTTCATCGCCTTCATCGGCTTCGTCGACGCCGGGTTCGTCAGCCGGATCCCGGATGCCGCGAACACCACGGTGCCGGTGCAGATGGGCGGCACCGGCCAGCTCACCGGATGGCCGATCCTCGTGTTCTGCCTCGGCGTGCTGCTGACGATCGCCCTGCTCGCCCGCAAGGTGAAGGGCGCCATCCTGATCAGCATCGTGACGATGACGGTCGTGGCGATGATCATCAACTCGATCGCCGACATCAAGGCCTGGGGCCTGACCACCCCCGCCTGGCCCGACAAGATCGTCGACACCCCGGACTTCGGACTCATCGGCGACTTCAGTCTGTTCGGCGCGTTCGGCGAGACCACCGCCATCACCGTCGTCCTGCTGGTCTTCACCCTGGTGCTGTCCGACTTCTTCGACACCATGGGCACGGTCGTCGGCATCAGCGCCGAGGCCGGACTCCTCGACGAACAGGGCAAGGTGCCGAACCTCGGCCGGGTGCTGCTGATCGACGGCGCCGCCGCGGCCGCGGGCGGCGCGGCCTCCTCGTCGTCGGCGACCTCCTACATCGAGTCGGCCGCCGGCGTCGGCGAGGGCGCGCGCACCGGCTTCTCCAACCTGGTCACCGGCGGCCTCTTCGCCCTGGCCCTCTTCCTGACCCCGCTGCTCACCATCGTCCCGCTCCAGGCCGCCGCCCCCGCCCTGGTCGCCGTCGGCTTCCTGATGATGACCCAGGTCAAGCACATCGACTGGGACAAGTACGAGATCGCCATCCCGGCGTTCCTGACGATCGCGGTCATGCCGTTCACGTACTCCATCACCAACGGCATCGGGGCCGGCTTCGTCGCCTACGTCGTCATCAAGCTCGTGCTCGGCAAGGCGAAGGAGATCCACTGGCTGCTGTGGGGGACCTCGCTGCTGTTCCTGGTGTACTTCGCGATCAACCCGATCGAGCAGGTCCTGGGCGTCAAGTAAGCCTTCCTACCCCTTGAGCGCCGCCTCCATCACCTTCTTGGCGACGGGGGCGGCCAGCCCGTTACCGCTGACCTCGGAGCGCTCCGCGTTCGACTGCTCGATGATCACCGCCACGGCGACCTCCTTGCCGTCGGCCTTTCCGTAGGACGTGAACCAGGCGTACGGCGTCTTGCTGTTGTTCTCGCCGTGCTGGGCCGTGCCCGTCTTGCCGCCCACCGTCGCGCCCGAGATCTGCGCGTTGGTGCCCGTGCCCTTCTCGACGACCGTCTGCATCGCCGACTGGAGCTGCTCGGCGGTGTCGGAGCTGACGATCTCCTCGGTGCCGGCGTTGTCGTCGTAGTTCTCCAGGACGTCGCCGCCGCCGTCGGTGATCTGGGAGACCATGTGCGGCGAGACCAGCTTGCCGTCGTTGGCTATGGCGGCCGACACCATGGCCATCTGGAGCGGGGTGGCGGTGACGTCGAACTGGCCGATGCCGGACAGGGCGGTCTGCGCCTCGTCCATCTCGGAGGGGTACACGCTGGTGTACGCCCGCACCGGCACGTCCTGCTCCTTGTCGTTGAAGCCGAACTTCTCGGCCATCTCCCGGACCTTGTCCTGACCCAGGGCGACGGCCATGCTCCCGAAGACGTTGTTGCACGAGTACTGCAGCGCCACCCGGATCGAGGCGTTCTCGCACGGGGCGGACGGGTTCTCGTTGCCCAGCTTGTCGCTGGACTGCGGCAGCGGGTACGGGTCCGGGCTGTCGGTCTTCTCGTCCACCGACGAGTACAGCCCGTCCTCCAGCGCGGCCGCCGCCACGACCAGCTTGAACGTCGAACCCGGCGGCAGCGGCTGGCGCAGCGCGCGGTTCGTCATCGGCTTCTCGGCGTCCTTGGTCAGCTGCTTCC
Source organism: Streptomyces muensis (assembly GCF_021474425.1). GTDB lineage: Bacteria > Actinomycetota > Actinomycetes > Streptomycetales > Streptomycetaceae > Streptomyces > Streptomyces muensis. Next base: position 3,535 of record NZ_JAKEIP010000415.1, read on the forward strand.
AGGCGTCCGCGTCACCCGTGGTGATCCGCGACGGGTCGTAGGACGGAGTGGAGACGACCGCCAGGATCCTCCCCGTGGTGGGGTCGATCGCGACGGCGGCGCCCTTGTTGTCGCCGAGCGCGTCGTAGGCCGCCTTCTGCACCCCCGGGTCGATCGTCGTGATCACGTTGCCCGGGTCGGACCGCTTGTTGGTGACCGTGTCCAGCACGCTCTTGAGCCGGTTGTCCGTGCCGTCGAGCAGGTCCCGGTAGACGCCCTCAAGCTGTGTCGCTCCGAACGCCTGCGAGCTGTACCCGGTGACCGCCGCGTACAGCGCGCCGTCCTTGTACGTCCGTTTGTACGCCAGGTCGCCGCTCTTCATCGGCGCCGAGCCCGTGACGGCCTCTCCGCCCACGACGATGTTGCCGAGCGGCTCGCTGTACAGCTCGATCGTGGTCCGCCGGTTTTCCTTGTCGTCCGCGAGGGCCTGGCCTTCGTAGAACTGCACCCAGGTCGCCCTGACCAGCAGAGCCAACACCAGCAGCAGCGAGAAGACGGACGCCCGCCTGATCGTCTTGTTCATCCCACTCCGAACGACGATCAGGATGGGGCGGAACGTTCCCTTCCGCCCGGTTTTCTCATCGGGCGTTCATGAAGCCGGCCTCGTAGGCGGCGATCACGGCCTGGGTACGGTCCCGGGTGCCGGTCTTCGCCAGGATCGCCGCCACATGCGATTTCACGGTGGCCGGACCGACCTCCATGCGCCGCGCGATCTCCGCGTTGGTCAGGCCCCGCGCCATCAGCCGCAGCACCTCGCTCTCCCGGCAGGTGAGCCGCGCCACCCAGGCCGGCGGCGCCGGGTACGCGCGCGCGTGCTCGGCCGCCAGGGTGCGCACGGCCGCGGGGAACAGCAGGGTGTCGGTGTGCGAGACCAGCCGTACGGCCTGCACCAGCACGTCGGCGTCCGCCCGCTTCAGCAGGAACCCGGCGGCCCCGGCGCGCAGCGCGTCGTACACGTAGGAGTCGTTCTCGAAGGTGGTGACGACGACGATGCGGGGCGGCTCGTCGAGCGTGGCGAGGATCTGCTCGGTGGCCCGGATGCCGTCTACGTCCGGCATACGGACGTCCATCAGGACCACGTCGGGCCGCAGCTCGCGCACCACGGACACCGCCTCGGCCCCGGTGGCCGCCTCGCCGACCACCTCCAGGTCCGGCTCGACGGAGAGGATGGCGCGCAGGGCGCTGCGCACCATGCGCTCGTCGTCGGCGAGGACGACGCGGACGGGCGGGCGGGTCGTCATACGGGTCCCTTCATGGGCAGTCGTACGTTCAGCCGCCACGCTCCCTCGGCGGCACCGGCCTGTGCGGTCCCGCCCAGCAGCCGCGCCCGGTCGGCGATGCCCCGCAGGCCGTGGCCGCCGCCGGGGCGGCGGGGGGAGGAGTGGCCC
>NZ_JAKEIP010000416.1 GCF_021474425.1 Streptomyces muensis
GGGGGGCTGAGGACGGCCTCGTCCTCAAACGCCGGACGGGCTGAAGGACGCGGAGCTGCATCGCCCCAAAGGGGCGCGGGGAACTGCGCGACCAGCCCCCACCGGTCCGCAGTCGCCCGCGGCGCGTCCCCGACCCACCCACCGATGGCCCGTTCAGGACGCCACCAGCTCCCGGACCTCCGTGGTGACACGCGCCCGGCGCGGACGCGACGTGCGGTACAGCCACAGGACGTCCCGGCCGAACGACCAGACCAGCGCGGCCAGCGCTGTCGCGGTGACCGCGAACGTCGCCGCGTACGGGAAGAAGCCGGACGCGGCCAGGAGCAGGAACACGCCCTGCATCGCGGCGACCGTCTTGCGGGCCGTGCTCGGCGGCAGCGGGGCGTTCAGCCACGGCCAGACGCGGGCGGCGGCGACGAAGGCGTAGCGCATGGCGCCGATGAGGAGGACCCAGGGGCCGAGTGACATCGAGACGTACACGCTCAGCACCAGGATCAGGAACGCGTCGACCTCCATGTCGAAGCGCGCGCCCAGCGCCGTCGACGTACCGGTGCGGCGGGCCACCTTGCCGTCCACGCCGTCGAGGATCAGGGCGACCGCCGTCAGGCCGACGAACAGCGTCACCGGCGGTGAACTCTCGAAGGAGTCCGCGACCAGAGCGGTGACGCCGCCTACCAGCGTCGCGCGGCCGAGCGTGACCCGGTTCGCCGGGCCGAAGGAGCGGAGCCCGGAGCGGTGCAGGGCCAGCGAGAGCATCGCCCACGTGGCGATGGCGAAGACGAGGCCGGTCAGCCAGCCCGCCGGCCCCATGCCGATCGCCGAACCGAGCAGGGCCAGCAACAGGATCTGCACGCCCGCTCCCACAGCGGTCTCCTGCTGGACCAGCCTTGCTTCGTACGTGTTGTTCAGGGCCACCGCACATTCCTCCGGCCAGGTGACAGAGACGATCATCGCCGCGTACTGTGCGCGGCCTGTGCACATCGCAGTACGTGAACAGCTTCCCGATCGTTCAGGAGGATTCCGATGAACCGCACCGCACGTGCGTTCTGGCTCAGCTCTCCGGGTGAAGGAGAGATCCGGGAGGTCACGCTGCCGGAACCGGGCGAGGACGACGTCCTGGTGCGGTCGCTGTACTCCGGAGTCAGCAGAGGCACCGAGACGCTCGTGTTCCGCGGCGGGGTCCCGGAAAGCCAGTACGCGGCGATGCGGGCACCGTTCCAGGAGGGCGAGTTCCCCGCCCCGGTGAAGTATGGGTACCTGAGTGTCGGGACGGTCGAGGAGGGCCCCGACGCGCTCGCCGGCCGCACCGTCTTCTGTCTTCATCCGCACCAGACCCGCTACGTCGTCCCCGCGAGCGCCGTCACCGTCGTACCGGACACCGTGCCCGCCGAACGAGCCGTCCTCGCCGGCACCGTCGAAACCGCCGTCAACGCGCTCTGGGACGCCGCGCCCCTGGTCGGCGACCGGATCGCCGTGGTCGGCGGCGGCATGGTCGGCTGCTCGGTGGCCGCCGTGCTGGCCCGCTTCCCTGGCGTACGGCTCCAGTTGGTCGACGCCGACCCGGGCAGGGCCGACATCGCCAAGGCACTCGGCGTCGCCTTCGCCTCGCCCGAGGAGGCGCTCGGCGAGTGCGACCTGGTCGTCCACGCCAGCGCCACCGAGCAGGGACTCGCCCGCTCGCTCGAACTGCTCAGGGCCGAGGGCACCGTCCTCGAACTCAGCTGGTACGGCGACCGGCGCGTCGCCCTGCCCCTCGGCGAGGCCTTCCACTCCCGGCGGCTGAACATCCGCAGCAGCCAGGTCGGCACCGTCTCCCCGGCCCGCGGCGGCAGCCGTACGTACGCCGACCGGCTCGCCCTCGCCCTCGACCTGCTGGCCGACCCGGCCCTGGACGCGCTCGTCACCGGGGAGAGCGACTTCACCGACCTGCCCGAACTGATGCCGAGGCTCGCCTCCGGGGAGATCCCGGCCCTCTGTCACCGCGTCAGGTACGCGGACACGCCCTGACGGACTCGTTCAATTGGGGACGACAAGAGCGCCTGACCTGAGAAAAGAGTGAGAGACGGCTGAACACGGGGAAGCGAAGAGCCGTACTACACGGCATCCCCGGCAGCGATGAGCCGGGGACTAGGCGTACCGCACCTGGAGGGTCGTCCGTTGTTCAGCATCACCGTCCGCGATCACATCATGATCGCCCACAGCTTCCGCGGCGACGTCTTCGGTCCCGCGCAGCGACTGCACGGAGCGACGTTCCTGGTGGACGCCACGTTCCGGCGCGAGCAGCTGGACGACGACAACATCGTCGTCGACATCGGACTGGCCACCCGGGAACTGGGTGCCGTCGTCGGCGAGCTCAACTACCGCAACCTCGACAACGAACCCGACTTCGCCGGCGTCAACACCTCCACGGAGTTCCTGGCCAAGGTCATCGCCGACCGGCTCGCCGAGCGGATCGAGAAGGGCGCGCTGGGCGAGGGCGCCAAGGGCCTCGCAGGTCTCACCGTCACACTGCACGAGTCGCACGTCGCGTGGGCGAGTTACGAGCGTGCCCTGTGACCGACGTGATGATGGAGAAGCCGGAAAAGACGGAGAAGGTCAAGCTCGGCTATCTGCCGGTACAGCACTCCGTCCTGAAGAACGCCGAGATCATCCCCATGTCCCTGCGCTCCGTGCACTTCGTGATGCCGGGCGGCGTCGACGACCCGACCGTGCCCAGCGGCGGCAACGCCTATGACCGGCGCGTGAGTCTGGACCTGCCCGGCTTCGGCTGGCAGGTGCACAAGCACGCGGTGGACGGCAGCTGGCCCCGCCCCGACGCCGCCGCCCGTACCGAACTCGCCCGCACGCTGCGGGAGTTCCCGGACGGCACCGTCGTACTCCTCGACGGGCTCGTCGCCTGCGGAGTGCCCGAGATCATCGTCCCGGAGGCGGAGCGGCTGCGACTCGCGGTCCTCGTGCACCTCCCGCTCGGCGACGAGACGGGGCTCGACACCGCCGTGGCCGCGGAACTGGACGCCCGGGAACGCACCGTGCTCCGCGCGGTCCCCGCGGTGATCGCCACCAGCGACTGGTCGGTCCGCCGCCTCGTCTCCCACCACGGCCTCGCCCCCGAGCGGGTCCATGTCGCCGCCCCCGGCGCCGACATCGCGCCCCTCGCGTCCGGCACGGACGGCGTGTCGCGCCTGCTGTGCGTGGCCGCCGTGACCCCGCGCAAGGGACAGCACCGGCTGGTGGAGGCACTGGCGACGGTGACCGACCTGCCGTGGAGCTGTGTGTGCGTGGGCGGGCTGAACCAGGACCCCGAGTACGTGGCCGGACTGCGGGCCCTGATCGCGCGGCACGGCCTCCAGGACCGGCTGATCCTGGCGGGCCCGCAGGCCGGCGCCGAACTCGACGCCAGCTACAATTCCGCCGACCTCATGGTGCTCACCTCCTACGCCGAGACCTACGGCATGGCGGTGACGGAGGCGCTCGCGCGCGGCATTCCCGTACTCGCGACGGACGTCGGGGGAGTGCCGGAGGCGGTCGGCCGAGCCCCTGACGGAGGCGTCCCCGGCATCCTCGTCCCGCCGGAGAACCCCGCCGCCATCGCCGCCGAACTGCGCGGCTGGTTCGGCGAGGCGGACGTACGACGCCGGCTGAAGGCGGCGGCCCGGGGACGCCGGGCCGCCCTGAACGGCTGGGCCGGCACGGCCCGCAGCCTGGCCGCGGTACTGGGCCGACTGCCGAACGAACCCCGGAGGGCGGCATGAGGAAGACGGCGACGACACCGGCCGGGGGGACGATCCCGGCCCAGCCGGGACCGCGGGACGCGACGGACGCGGCGCAACTGCCCGATCCGCAGCGCGGGATCGTTTCGGCGGAGGGTGCGGAGGGTGATGTGAGCGGTGTCTCCGGATCTGCGGGATCCGACACGGACGCCGTGATCCTCGGCGCCGGGCCCAGCTTCCGCCCCGGGGAGCGGGCCACCGTACGACTCCGGGACGCCGGGCCCGACGACCCGCCCCGCTACGCCCCCGAGTGGCTGGAACTGCGCGAGGGCGCCGACGCCGCCGCGCGGGCCCACGACCTGCTCGATCCGCTGCGGATCCGGCTCGCCAACCTGCCCGGACGGGCCGGACTTGTCATCCACGACGTGGGCTGCGGCACCGGCTCCATGGGCCGCTGGCTGGCGCCCCACCTGGACGGTGCCCAGCACTGGATCCTGCACGACCGCGACCCCTACCTGCTGCACTTCGCCGCCGTGGCCTCCCCGCGCTCCGGCGCCGACGGCAGCCGCGTCACGGTCGAGACCCGCCGCGGCGACATCGGCCGGCTCACCCCGGACGCCCTCAAGGGCGCCTCGCTGGTGACCGCCTCCGCGCTGCTCGACGTCCTCACCCGCGAGGAGGTCGACACCCTCGCCGCCGCCTGTGCGGGCGCGGGGTGCCCGGCGCTGCTGACGCTCTCCGTCGCGGGCCGGGTCGAACTCACCCCGTCAGACCCGCTGGACACGGAGGTCACCGAGGCGTTCAACGCCCACCAGCGCCGCTCGGGCATGCTCGGCCCGGACGCCGTCACGGCGGCGGCCGAGGCGTTCGCCGAGCACGGCGCGACCGTGCAGGTGCACCCGAGCCCCTGGCGACTCGGCCCCGGCGAGTCGGCGCTCACCGCCCAATGGCTGCGCGGCTGGGTCGGCGCGGCGGTCGAGGAACGCCCCGAGCTCCGCGAGCGCGCCGACCGCTACCTGCGCGAACGGCTCGCCGCCTGCGAGGCCGGCGAACTGCACGTCGTGGTCCACCACAGCGACCTGCTCGCACTGTGCCGGCCGACGGGCGGAGCGTCATGAGCGTGGAGACGGTGGCAGGGCTGCGTGTCACGCGGCGCACGGCAGCACGTACGGCGGCCCCCGCCCCGGCCCCCGTCCACGCGCCTGCCCTGGCCCTCGCGTCGGCCACCGCGCCCGCGTCGGCCT
>NZ_JAKEIP010000417.1 GCF_021474425.1 Streptomyces muensis
CGGAACGGGGGGTGGCTCGGGTTCCGGGGAACGTACTGACCGGACGGTATGGACGTCAACGGGTCGCACAGCAGCAGTTTTGCCTGTACATGGCACGGAGTGCAGGGCAGGGCGGCCGGCTCCGGGCATGCCCGAGGCCCCGGCCTCCCGCGGGGGCCGGGGCGTTCGGCGGGCAGGGGGCTAGAACATGACCAGCGCCCGGCCGCCCTTCCCCGCGAGCATGTTCTCGAAGGCCGCCGGGATGCCCTCCAGGGGGATCCGTTCCGTCACCAGCGCGCCGAGGTCCAGTCGTCCGGCGCGGATGTGCTCGGCGAGGACGGGCAGGTCGCGGGCCGGGTCGGAGTTGCCGTAGACGCAGCCGGCAAGGGTGCGGCCCCAGTGGAAGATCTCCAGGGCGTTGAAGGTGACCTGCTGGTCCTTGCCGCCGATGCCGACGACCGTGGTGCGGCCGCCGCGGCGGGTGGAGTCCCAGGCCGTACGGATCGTGCTCGCGCGGCCCACGCACTCGACGGCGACGTCCACGCCCTGTTTGCCGGTGAGGCCGCGGATCTCGCGGGCCGTGTTCTCGGAGGCGATCACGTAGTCGGTGGCGCCGGCCGCGCGTGCCAGCTCCTCCTTCTCCGGGGAGACGTCGACGGCGACGATCTTCGACGCGCCCGCGATCCGGGCCGACTGGAGGGCGGCCAGGCCCACGCCGCCGACGCCGAACACCGCGACCGTCTCGCCCGGCTGGACCCGTGCCGAGTGGTGCACGGCGCCGTAGCCGGTGAGGACGGCGCAGCCCAGCAGGGCGGCGTCGGTGAGCGGGATGCCGTCGGGGAGCGGCAGGAGGCAGCCGGCCGACACGACCGTCTCCTCGGCGAACGCGGCGACGTTCAGACCGGGGTGGAGGTCGGTGCCGTCGGCGGTACGGGCGTAGACGTCGGCGGCGCCGTTCAGGGCGTTGGCGCACAGCCAGACCTCGCCGAGCCCGCAGGCGTGACAACTTCCGCAGGACGGGGCCCAGTTGAGGACGACTCCGTCGCCGGGCGCGAAGTGCGTGACTCCCTCCCCCACGGCTACGACCGTGCCCGCGCCCTCGTGGCCCAGGACCGCGGGGACGGGGACGCGCATGGTGCCGTTGGACAGGGAGAGGTCGGAGTGGCAGACGCCGGCGGCGGCGAGGCGGACGCGGACCTGGCCGGGTCCGGGATCGGGCAGGTCGATCGCGGTGACCTCCAGCGGGGCACCGATGGCGGGCAGGACGGCGGCACGGACGGCCATGGGGGAGGCTCCCTTGAACTTGCTCAGAACCGGCTCAGAACTGGAGGGACTTGGTCTGCAGGTACTCGGCCAGGCCGTGTGCGCCGAGCTCGCGGCCGACTCCCGACTGCTTGTAGCCGCCGAAGGGGGCCAGCGGGTTGAAGCGGCCGCCGTTGATGTCGACCTGCCCGGTGTCCATGCGGCGTGCGAAGGCCACCGCCTCCGTCTCCTCGCCCGCCCAGACGGCGCCCGCGAGGCCGTAGACGGTGCCGTTGGCGATGCGCAGGGCGTCCTCCTCGTCCTCGTAGCGCAGGATCGACAGGACCGGGCCGAAGATCTCCTCCTGGGCGACGGTCATGTCGGGTGTCACGTCGGCGAGGACGGTCGGGCTGACGTAGTACCCGAGCTCACGCGGGGCTTCGGGGCCGCCCGCGACCACACGCGCCCCTTCGACGACGCCCTTCTCGATGTAGCCGAGCACCCGTTCCTGCTGCTTGGCGTTGACGACCGGGCCGATGCGCTCGCCGTACTTCGCGGCGGCGGCCGCGGCCAGCTGGACGGCCTCGTCGTACTGGTCCCGGTGCACCAGCATCCGCGTCCAGGCGCTGCACGTCTGCCCGGAGTTGGACATGACGTTGGCGACGCCGACGTTGACCGCCGTGGCGAGGTCGGCGCTCGGCAGGATGACGTTGGCGGACTTGCCGCCCAGCTCCAGGGCGACCTTCTTGATCGCCGCGCCGGCCACCGCGCCGATCCGCCGGCCGACGGCCGTGGAGCCGGTGAAGGAGACCAGGTCGACGCCGGGGTGCTCGGCGAGCGCCTGGCCGGCGACCGGGCCGCGACCGGTGACCAGGTTGAAGACGCCCGCGGGTACGCCGGCCTCGTGGACCGCCTCGGCGAAGAGCTGGGCGACCAGCGGGGTGTCCTCGGCGGGCTTGACCACCACCGTGCAGCCGGCCGCCAGCGCCGGGGCGACCTTGGCGACGATCTGGTGCAGCGGGTAGTTCCAGGGCGTGATCGCGCCGACGACACCGATCGGCTCGTGGAACACGGTCGAGTTGCCGACCTTCTCCTCGAAGGCGTACGTCGCCGCCAGCTCGGCGTACGAGCCCGCGACCGCGATCGGCACGGCCGCGTGCACCGCCTGCGAGAACTTCAGGGGCGCGCCGAGCTCGGCGGTGACCGTCTCGGCGATCTCGTCCTTGCGCGCGTCGAGGAGGTCACGCAGCGCGGTGAGCCGCGCCGCGCGCTCCGCGGGCGGGGTGGCGGCCCAGGCCGTCAGGGCGGCGCGGGCGGCCCGCACGGCGGCGTCGACGTCCGCGGCGGTGCCGGCCGGAACCCGGCCGACGACCTGTTCGTCGGCCGGATTCACCACCTCGATCACATCCGGGCCCGCGGCGGGGCGCCAGGCGCCGTCGATGTACATACCGTCGTGTGCCTTCATGACGTTTCCTCCGGGGCGGGCCATCTTGACGTCCAGCACATAAACTAGCGGCGATAGTTTTTGTGCGCCAGGAGTCCCATGACATCAGAAGGCTGGCAGGCGGCGGGACAGCGCCCCCGAAGGGGCGCGGGGAACTGCGCGACCAGCCACAACGGCGCCGCAGCCGAACAACAACCCAGCGCGGCACCCCCCTCCCGGCCCCCGAGCGGAGCGCCCTTCACTCCTCCAGATCCGGCAGCCGCGCCGGATCCGGGCAGATCCGCTCCCCGTGGTGGTCGAAGACGAACAGATGGGCGATGTCGACGAGGAGCGGGACCTGCATGCCGTGCCGGAGGTCGAAGTCAGGGGTGGTGCGGACGATCAGGTCGCCGGGGAGCCGGCCCTCGGGCGGCGCCGGTTCGGGGCCCGCGTCGGCCGGATGCTCCAGCGTCACCACGGGCCCGGCGCGCAGCGCGCCCGCCCGGGTGCGGAGCCGGTCCAGGACGGTGCCGGCGTCCCGGCGGCGGCGCCGGGCCGGGGGTACCGGGCGCGGGGCCTCCAGGTCGGGCACGACGGCGGGGCGTGAGCCGGTGTTGAAGTGGACGAGGACCTCGTGGCCCTGGAACTCGACATGCTCGACCAGCCCCGTGATGTGCACCTCGCCCGGCCGGGCGGAGGTGGGCCGGCCGATCCGGACCGCCTCCGAGCGCAGGCCCACGATGACCTCGCGGCCCTGCTGGACCCGGAGCAACTGGTGGTCCAGGGTCAGCGGTTCGGGCAGCCGGAGGTACTGCTTGCCGAGGCTGATGGTCATCGCGCCGTCCAGCGGGGCCCGTACGACACCGCGCAGGAGGTTGATGCGCGGGGTGCCGATGAAGGCGGCGGCGAAGACGTTGCGGGGCAGCGCGTAGACCGTGCGCGGGGTACCCACCTGCTGCAGGACACCGCCGCGCATGACGGCGACCCGGTCGCCGAGCGACATCGCCTCGGCCTGGTCGTGGGTGACGTAGACCGTGGTGACGCCCAGTTCGCGGGTGAGGGCGGAGATCTCGGCGCGCAGATGGTTGCGGAGCTTGGCGTCGAGGTTGGACAGCGGCTCGTCCATCAGGAACGCGGTGGGATGGCGGGCGATGGCCCGGCCCATGGCGACGCGCTGGCGTTCGCCGCCGGAGAGCTGGGCCGGGAAGCGGTCGAGGAGGTCCTCGATGCCCAGCATGCGGGCGGTGGTGTCCACGCGCGGGCGCGGGTCGGCGCCGGGTGCCTCGATGCGCAGGGGGAAGCCGATGTTGTCGCGGGTGGTCATGTTCGGGTAGAGGGCGAAGTTCTGGAAGACCATCGCCATCCGGCGTGCGGCGGGCAGCAGGTCGTTGGCGTACTCACCGTCGAGCAGCAGCTCGCCCTCGTCGATCTCCTCCAGCCCGGCGATCATCCTGAGTACGGTCGACTTGCCGCAGCCGGAGGGCCCGAGGAGGACGAGGAACTCGCCGGGTTCGATGTCCAGCGAGAAACGGTCCACGACGCGGACGCCTCGCGTGTATGCCTTGCTGACGTCGTGCAGGGATATGGCGCGTGTCATGACGGCTGCCCCCGAGGGCTCATTTGCTCCGCGGTCGAACGCCTCGTGCGGGTCGTACGGGGCGTGTGAGTCACGGAAGTTAACGGAATGTGTGCGGGTGAGGGAAGACAACGGGCGGGATCGGGCGGAGCGGTCCGGCAAGTGAGAAAGCGGACGATCAGCTTCAGCGCTTTTCGGCCGCGGCGCGCGGCTCGCGGGTCGCGATGAGATGGGCGAAGACGACGACGTTGCCCGAGTAGCCGGTCCTGCGGTCGTAGTTGCCGCCGCAGGTGATCAGCCGCAGCTCCGGGCGCTTGCGGGCGCCGTACACCTCGCGGTTGGGGAACTTGTCCTTCTCGTACGACTTGATGGCGTCGACGGAGTACACGGCGCTGCGCCCGTCGGCGCGCCGGACCTCGACGCGTTTGCCGCGCTTGAGTTCACCGAGGCCGCCGAAGACGGCGGGGCCGGTGTTGGTGTCGAGGTGGCCCACGGCGATGGCGGTGCCCGGCTCGCCGGGGGAGGGCCCGTCCGCGTACCAGCCGGCGACGTCGGGCTCGTCCTCCGGGGGCGCGGGCAGCCGGCGCTCGCTGTCGAGGCGCAGGTCGATGAGCGGGGCGTCGACGCCGACGTAGGGGATGACCAGGCGCGTCGCACGGGAGCGGGGCAGGGTGCGGGGCGGCGCGCCGGGCGGTTGCGGGCCTTGGCCGACGGGGC
>NZ_JAKEIP010000418.1 GCF_021474425.1 Streptomyces muensis
GCCCCCACCCACCCAGCGCGCTCGCTGAAAGGGCCGACCCTCCGGCGGGGTTCCCCCACCCCGGCCGTGACCTGGAGGGATCCCTCCCCGTTCACCTGAGTGGCGGAACGCCCGAAACGGTCGTGCCGCCGCACCGCCCCTGTCACTCCGGGTCCCCCAGCCGGCGCCGCACACCCCCGAGGCGCACAGAGCGCAGAGGAAGCCGCCCCATGCCACAGCCGACTCCGGTGCCACCGCAGACTCAGACCCCGCCCACCACCGACGATCGCTCCACAACCGGCGGGCTGGTCCCTTCCCAGAGGTTGGACACAGGGCTGCCACTCGCCACGGGCGACGTAGGGCGACGCGTTCCCAGGCTGCTGCAGGATGCCCTTCGCCGGTCCGAGCAGCCGACCAGACCGACGGACCAGAGCCGGGCGTCGCCCTCCTCACCCACGAGCCCGGACGCGGCCACGCCGACGTCAGCCGACTCGGTACGGCGCCTTGCCCAACCCCGGGACACCCCCTCGTCGGCCCAGCCGTCGACCGCGCGGCGGTCCGCCGACCTGCCGTCCACCCACAACGCGCTGATCTGTGTCGCCCTACCGGGCCTCGCCATCTCCACGGACCAGGGGCAGCTGACCGGCCGGGGACTCGACGGGTTCTACCGCGCGGGCCGGCGCGTGCTCTCGCGCTGCCAGATCCGTGTGGCCGGACGTGAGCCGCTCGCGGTACAGGCCAGGATGACCGCGGCCGACCGCGCCCGCTTCGTGGGCACACTGCGCAGCTCCCCACAGGCGGGCCCGGACCCGGACGTCGTCGTCGAGCGAATCCGCCGTGCGGACGGCACCGAGCGGATCACGCTGCACAGCGCGGCGGTCCGGCCCCTGCGCCTGCCGGTCGAGGTCGCCCTGGGCACGGACCTGGCCGACCTCGGTGCCATCGCGTGGGGTGACCCGGGACCGGAACTCCCCGCCACCGTCCACGACTCGGGCCTGCGCTGGTCGTCCGCCAAGGGCAACTCGGCTGTGACGGCCGACCCGCCGCCCGCCGACGCACTGGCCTCCGCGGGGCTGCTGCGCTGGGAGTTCGTGCTGTCCCCGGGCGGAAACGTGACCATCGAGCTGAGGGTGCGGCCGGACGGAGCGGGACCCGTGCGCGCCGCGGGCAGAGCGGCGACCAGCCCGCTGGCGACCGCGCGGGCGGCCGGCGACGATCCCGGGGTGGAGGCGTTGCTGCGGACGAGCATCGAGGATCTCCAGGCCCTTCTGTTGCGCGACCCCGCCCACCCCTCCGACGTCCACTTGGCAGCAGGGGCGCCGTGGCGTTGCGGCCTGGCCCCGGCCGAGGCCCTCGCCGCGGCCCGCATGACCCTGCCCCTGGGCACCAGGCTCGCCGCAGGCACGCTGCGCACCCTCGCCCGCACCCAACTCCCGCTCCAGGGACCGCAGCCCGGCATGATCCCGGCGCCGATACGGGACGCGGGCACCCACCTGCCACCGGGCTGCACGGGCACCGAGGCCACGCTGCTCTTCCCCGCGCTGCTCGCGGAGGCCCGCCGCTGGGGACTGCCCGAGCCGGAGACCGAAGAGCTCCTCCCGGCAGCCGAGCGCTGTCTGACCTGGCTGCGGGCCACCGTGGGCGACGGCACGTACCTGCCCGACCCGCACCCCGGCGGCCCTGTCCGCTGCGAGACCCAGGCCCATGCCCATCGCGCTGCGCTGCTCGGGGCCGATCTGCTCGACGACTGCGGCAGACCGGGCGGAGCGGAGCTGCGGCAGTGGGCCAGGGCGTTGCGGACAGCGTTCCGTGCCGACTTCTGGCTCGACGACCTGGGTGGTGGCCGGCCCGCGGCTGCCCGCGCCCCGGACGGACGCCTGGTGCCGCACCTGGGCGCCGCCGCCGTCCACCTTCTCGACACCGGCCTGCTGGGCGGTGGCGAACCGGCCCCAGGCCTGCTCGACAAGGTGCAGACCGAACAGCTCGCCCGGCTGCTCGGAGGCCCGGCCATGGACTCGGGCTGGGGTCTTCGCGGACTGGGCGTGAAGGAGGCGGGGCACAACCCGTTCGGTCACCGCAGCGGCGCCGTCCGGGTGCACGAGACCGCGCTCGCCGTCGCGGGGCTGGCCGCGGCCGGCTACGAGAAGGAGGCGAGCGGACTGCTGCGGGGCGCCCTCGCGGCCGCGTCCGCGTTCGGCCACCGGCTGCCCGACATGTACGCGGGGGAGCGACGCACGGACGGCGGCGCTCCCCTCCCGCATCCGGCCGCCTGCCGCCCCGCGGCCACGGCGGCGGCAGCCGGAGTGCTGCTGTTGACCACACTCGCGGGCATCCGCCCGGACGCTCCGGCGGGCACGGTCATACTCCGGCCCGTACGCAGCGCACCGCTCGGCGAGATCGTCCTGACAGGCCTCCGGGTCGCCGGCGCCCCCTTCTCCGTACGCGTCAGCCGACTGGGTCTCGCCATGGTCGAGGAGGCGGCCGACGGGCTGCAACTGCGAGCGTGACCTCGTACGACGCCGTACGACGTGAGTGGATACGGCGGTGGTGAGGCGCATACCGGACCGAATTGGATCAGCCATCGATGCGGCCGACGAAGGGAGTGTTTATCGTCAAGCAGACGACTATGATCGCCGCATGCCCTACGACCCGTCAGCCTTTCCGCCCTTTGCCGTCACCGTGGACCTGGTCGTGCTGACCGTGCGCCGTCATGCCCTGTGCGCGCTGGCGGTGCGCAGGGGCGAACCGCCGTTCCAGGGGCGCTGGGCACTGCCCGGTGGGTTCGTACGGGCCGACGAGGACCTGTCGCAGGCAGCAGCGCGTGAGTTGGCCGAGGAGACCGGGCTGCGCGCCCACGACCCGGCCGTCCCGGCGCAGGACAACGGCGCTCACCTGGAGCAGCTCGCGACCTACGGTGACCCCAAGCGGGATCCCCGGATGCGGGTGGTCAGCGTCGCCCACCTGGCGCTGGCGCCCGACCTGCCGGCCCCTCGCGCCGGAGGCGACGCCAGCAACGCCCGCTGGGCGCCGGTCGACGAACTCCTGAAGCAGGGCGGTTACGGCCGCGACGGCGAACCGGTCGCGCCGCTGGCCTTCGACCATGCGCAGATCCTGGCCGACGGGGTGGAGCGTGCCCGCTCCAAGATCGAGTACTCGTCGCTGGCCACGGCGTTCTGTCCCACCGAGTTCACCGTGGGAGAGCTGCGCCGGGTCTACGAGGCGGTGTGGGGTGTGGCGCTCGACCCACGTAACTTCCACCGCAAGGTGACGGGCACGCCTGGCTTCCTCGTCCCCACCGGCGGCACCACCACACGCCAGGGCGGCCGCCCCGCGCAGCTCTTCCGGGCCGGCGGCGCCACGCTGCTCAACCCGCCGATGCTGCGCCCCGAGGTCTGACACGAGGGGCTGGGCCCTAGCGCCGGTCCGGTCGTGAACCGATGCGGATCCGGGGTCGGTCCGGCTCCAGTTCATGCTCGGTCCGTGCTCGGCCCGTGCTCAGTCGGTGCTCGGGACGAAGGCCACGAGACGCGGCCGGACCGACTCCGGCCGTTGCAGCGGGGCTTGCCCTACCCGAAAAAACGGACATAGCGCGCTATCTTGCTGCGAGTGATCCAGGCCATCGGACTGACCAGCGACCCTCGCAAGGAGCTTCCTCCCGCCGTCGACGACGTCTCCTTCGAGGCGCGCGCCGGCCGCGTCACCGCGCTGCTCGGGGCGTCGGGAGCGGGCAAGACGACGGCGCTCAGACTCATGCTCGAACTCCAACGCGGCCGTGGCATCACCTACTTCAGAGGCCGCCCCCTGCACCGCATCGCCCACCCCTCGCGCGAGGTCGGCGTGCTGCTCGGAGACCTTCCCGGACACCCCTCACGCACCGTCCGCGGCCACCTGCGCATGCTGTGCGCCGCCGCGGGCGTACCGGCCCGGCGCGCCGACGAAGTCCTGGAGGTCGTCGGCCTCGTCAGCCTGCGCGAGGAACGCCTCGGCACCCTCTCGCGCGGCATGGACCGCCGCCTCGGCCTCGCCTGCGCGCTGCTGTCCGACCCGCACACCCTCGTGCTCGACGACCCCGCCGGTGGACTCTCCGCCCGCGAGAGCCGTTGGCTGTACGGCATGCTGCGCGCACACGCCGCCCAGGGCGGCACGGTCCTGCTGACCACGGCCGACCCGAAGCAGGCCGCACGCACCGCCGACCGGGTCGTCACGCTGCAGCGAGGCAGGCTCATCGCCGACCAGGACGCCGCCGACTTCGCCCGCACCCGGCTGCGCCCGCGTGTCGCCGTCCGCACCCCGCACGCCTCCCGCCTCGCCGCCCTGCTCACCAAGGAGGCGCGCACCGCCCACCGCTCGGTCGAGGTCGTACGCGAGAGCGGCAACCGCCTCTCCGTGTACGGCAGTACCTGTGCCGATGTCGGCGAGACCGCGTTCCGTCACGGCATCCTCGTCCATCAACTCGCCGACGAGATCGGGGACATGGGACCGGGAACCGAGGCGGACACCCGCACGGCCCAGGCGCGAGCCCGTGAGGTGCCACAGACGCCGGACGCCGCGTTGGCCACCGCCGGCGGCCGCGGGCGCAAGACCACGCCGCCGGTGCCGGAAAAGGCGTTCGCCGCGACCGACGACCCCGCGGCGAAGAACAAGGCGCCGCAGACGCCGGGCCGAGAGCCGGCTTCGGCCGATGCGCGGGAGGCCAGCACGGGTGGTCAGCAGGCGTCGGCGGAGGTTCCGCAGGCGCGGGCGGGCGGTCCGCGACCAGCAGACGCGCCCACCGGCGGCTCTCGCGCGTCCGGTGCCGGTTCGCGCTCGTCAAGGTCCTCCGGCGTCGCCCCGGTCTCTTATACACATAACCCGAGCCCACGAGACCTGTTATATCATCGCGTTTGCCGTCTTCTGCTTGTAAAGGGGGGGGGGGGGGGGGGGGGGGG
>NZ_JAKEIP010000419.1 GCF_021474425.1 Streptomyces muensis
CCCCCGCCCCGTACGCTGTCCCCGTGGCAGAACCAGTGGTGCGCATCCCGGATGCGAAGGTCGCCCTGTCGACGGCCTCCGTCTATCCGGAGTCGACGGCGACGGCCTTCGAGATCGCGGCGCGCCTCGGGTACGACGGCGTCGAGGTCATGGTGTGGACCGACCCGGTCAGCCAGGACATGGAGGCCCTGCGGAGGCTGAGCGACTACCACCGCATCCCCATCCTCGCCGTACACGCCCCCTGCCTGCTGATCACCCAGCGCGTCTGGTCCACCGACCCCTGGACCAAACTCCAGCGCGCCCAGGCGGCCGCCGAGAAGCTCGGGGCCGGCACAGTCGTCGTACACCCCCCGTTCCGCTGGCAGCGCCAGTACGCCCGCGACTTCGTCGAGGGAATCTGGCGGATGGCGAACGAGACGGATGTGCGGTTCGCCGTCGAGAACATGTACCCCTGGCGCTACCGCGACCGCGAGATGCTCGCGTACGCCCCCGACTGGGACGTCACCAAGGACGACTACCGGCACTTCACGATCGACCTCAGCCACGCCGCCACGGCCCGCGCCGACGCGCTCGACATGGTCGACCGCATGGGCGACCGCCTCGGCCACGTCCACCTCGCGGACGGCAGGGGATCGGCCAAGGACGAGCACCTCGTGCCCGGCCGCGGCACCCAGCCCTGCGCCGAGGTGCTGGAGCGCCTCGCCCTGACCGGCTTCGACGGACACGTCGTCATCGAGGTCAACACCCGCCGCGCGATGTCCAGCGCCGAACGCGAGGCCGACCTCGCCGAGGCCCTCGCCTTCACGCGACTGCATCTGGCCTCCGCCGTGAAGGTCCCCCGGCCGTGACCGACACCACCTCGGGACCGGGCGGGGTGAGCTCACGACGCCGCGGCCGGCCCCCTCGTACCGAATCCGCCGACACCCGCGACCGCATCCTCGCCGCCGCCCGCGAGGAGTTCTCCGAGCGGGGCTACGACAAGACGTCCGTGCGCGGGATCGCCAAGGCGGCCGGAGTGGACTCCGCGCTCGTGCACCACTACTTCGGCACCAAGGAACAGGTCTTCGAGGCATCCGTGGAGGTCGCCTTCGCGCCCGCCCTGAAGGTGCGGGACGTGGTGCTGGAAGGGCCCCTCGACGACGTCGGGGAGCGTATGACCCGCGTCATCTTCGGGCTCTGGGAGAACCCCGTCACCCGTAAGCCGCTGCTCGCGATCGTGCGGTCCGCGGTCAACAACGAGGCCGCGGCCGCCGTCTTCCGGCGGCTCGTCTCCGCTCAGCTGCTCCGCCGTATCGCCGTCGAGATCGACGCCCCGGACGCGGAGCTGCGCGCCGAGCTGGCGGCCGCGCAGCTGGTGGGCGTCGCGATGATGCGGTACGTCATCAAGATCGAACCGATCGCCTCGGTGGACGTGGAGCAGATCATCGGGCGGGTGGCGCCCGTGGTGCAGGGGCATCTCACCGGGCGGTGAGCCCTCCCGGTCCGGGGCACGAGGGCCGTACGCCCGCGGGTTGACCCCTCGGGTAGCTGATCCGCGAGACATCCGTCCCGTATTCCGGACACCTCGTCCCGCCCTCTGGATGACCGGCGTACGCTCGTTAGCAGTCAGAAGTCTCTGATCTCCCTGAATCGCAGTCTCTGAAGGAGCGAGCGACGATGCCCGAGCTGAGGTCCCGCACAGTCACCCACGGCCGCAACATGGCGGGCGCCCGCGCCCTTATGCGCGCCTCCGGTGTACCCGGTGCGGACATCGGCCGGAAGCCGATCATCGCGGTGGCGAACTCGTTCACCGAGTTCGTGCCCGGCCACACCCACCTCCAGCCCGTCGGGCGGATCGTCAGCGAGGCGATCGTCGAGGCCGGCGGCATCCCGCGCGAGTTCAACACGATCGCGGTGGACGACGGCATCGCCATGGGCCACGGCGGCATGCTGTACAGCCTGCCCTCCCGCGACCTCATCGCCGACAGCGTGGAGTACATGGTCGAGGCCCACTGCGCCGACGCCCTGATCTGCATCTCCAACTGCGACAAGATCACCCCGGGCATGCTGAACGCCGCCCTGCGGCTCAACATCCCCACCGTCTTCGTCTCCGGCGGCCCGATGGAGTCCGGCCGCGCCACGCTGGTCGACGGCACGGTCCGCACCCTCGACCTGGTCGACGCGATCTCCGACGCCGTGAACGACAAGATCTCGGACGAGGACATCCTCCGTATCGAGGAGAACGCCTGTCCGACCTGCGGCTCCTGTTCCGGCATGTTCACCGCCAACTCGATGAACTGCCTGACCGAGGCCATCGGCCTCTCCCTGCCCGGCAACGGCTCGGTCCTCGCCACCCACACGGCCCGCAAGGCCCTCTACGAGGACGCGGCCCGCACGGTGATGGACATCACCCGCCGCTACTACGAGCAGGACGACGAGACGGTCCTGCCGCGCAACGTCGCCACCTTCGCGGCCTTCGAGAACGCCATGGCCCTCGACATCGCGATGGGCGGCTCCACCAACACGATCCTGCACCTGCTGGCCGCCGCCCAGGAGGCGGGCGTCCCCTTCGGGCTGAACGAGATCGACGCGGTCTCCCGCCGCGTTCCCTGCCTGGCCAAGGTCGCCCCGAACGTCGCCAAGGACCGCACGTACTACATGGAGGACGTGCACCGCGCCGGCGGCATCCCCGCCCTGCTGGGCGAGCTGCACCGTGCCGGGCTGCTCAACGAGGACGTGCACGCCGTCCACAGCCCCTCCCTGGCGGACTGGCTGAAGACCTGGGACGTGCGCGGCGGCTCCCCCTCGCCCAAGGCGGTCGAGCTGTGGCACGCCGCCCCGGGCTGTGTCCGGTCCGCGGAGGCCTTCTCGCAGTCCGAGCGCTGGGCGGCCCTCGACGAGGACGCCGAGGGCGGCTGCATCCGCAGCGCCGAGCACGCGTACTCCAAGGACGGCGGCCTCGCGGTCCTCAAGGGCAACCTCGCCGTCGACGGGTGCGTCGTGAAGACGGCCGGTGTCGACGAGTCCATCTGGACCTTCGAGGGGCCCGCGGTCGTCTGCGAGTCCCAGGAAGAGGCCGTCGAGAAGATCCTCAACAAGCAGGTGACCGACGGTGACGTCGTCGTCATCCGCTACGAGGGTCCCAAGGGCGGCCCCGGCATGCAGGAGATGCTCTACCCGACGTCCTTCCTCAAGGGCCGCGGCCTCGGCAAGACCTGCGCCCTGATCACCGACGGCCGCTTCTCCGGCGGCACCTCCGGCCTGTCCATCGGCCACGCCTCCCCGGAGGCCGCGTCCGGCGGCACCATCGCCCTCGTCGAGGACGGCGACCGTATCCGTATCGACATCCCGAATCGCTCGATCGAGTTGCTGGTCGACGACGCGGAACTCGCCCGCCGTGAGCAGGCGTTGAACGGGGCGTACGCCCCGAAGAGCCGCGATCGGAAGGTGTCGGCGGCGCTGCGCGCCTACGCCGCGATGGCGACCAGCGCCGACAAGGGCGCGGTCCGGGATGTGAGCAAACTGGGCTGACGTACGTCAGTGGCGTTTGGCCACCGCTGACGCACACGCCGTCGCCGCACACGCACGGGTCGCAGGGGCCGTCTCCTCAGGAGGCGGCCCCTGCGCCTGTCACCAGGCCGACGGGTCGCGGGCGTCGGCGGCGAAGACGGTGCCGTCGGGGGCGGCGGCGTAGACGCGACCGTCGGCGAGCACGGGCTCGGGCAGTTCGGCCGCCACCTCGTCCGAGCTCGCGCCGAGCCGCGGCGGCGTCTGGCCCACGAGCCGGCCGTCGCCGGCGTCCACGGCGAGCAGGCGCCCGTCGGGTGCGCTGACGTACACATGACGGCCGTCACTGACGGGTGACGACGTACGCAGCACGGACGTCTCCAGACTCCAGAGCTGCTCACGCGCCTCCATGTCGACGGCGCTCACCTTCCCGTCGCCGCCCACGAGATAGACGACGTCCCCGCGCACGGTGCCGTGCGCACGCGAGAGCGGGAGGGGCAACGGCACACGGCGCGAGGTCCCCTCGGCGGGGGAGTAGCGGACCAGGGCCCGCGCCTCGCTGTAGACGCCCTCGATGGAGACGAGGAAGACCGACCCGTCCGAGGTGTCGACGAGCTTCAGCGCCCCCTTCAGTTGGGCGTCCCAACGCACGTCACCCGTGGCCGGGTCCAGCGCGACGACCCGCGTGCTCGAACCGTCGACGGACGTGCTCGTCGCGTACGCCAGAGAGTCTCCGGCGAACGAGACGAAGTTCGGCGCCTGCAGCCCCGGTACGCGCCGGCTCCACTTCGTGTCCCCCGACCCGGCGTCCAGGCCGGTGACCTTGCCGTCGGTCCCGATGAGCAGCAGCATGCCTGCGACGGGCACCGACTCGCCGTACGCGGGAACGTTCCGCTGCCATTGCGGCTCGCCCGTGGCCGGATCGAGCGCCTCCAGCCGCCGGCCCTCACCGGACCACGGGTGGACGAGGCCGCCCGCCACGGCCGGCGGTCCGCCCAGCCGCGACGAGTCGACGGGATGCCGCCACAGCAGCCGGCCGTCCAGCGGATCGAGCGCGAAGACGAGCCCGTCCTGCGCGCACACCACCTTTCCCGCCCCGTGGGAGCACAGCGGCGTGTCCTTCTTGGGCCCGGGCGTCGCCCATCCGCTGAACCCGGCCGACGCGCTCCGTGCGCTCCTGGGCTCCGGCGTGGGCTCCAGACCGTCGAGCAACTGTACGGAGACCAGCGCGGCGACCGCGGCGAGCGCGACGCCCCCGGCCCCGAGGGCCAGCAGCCGGCGCCGACGCCGGCGTCCCCCGGACAGCCGCCCGGCCTCCCCCTCGC
>NZ_JAKEIP010000420.1 GCF_021474425.1 Streptomyces muensis
CCCGGACGCCGGATGACCCCCCGCGGTACCCGGGCGGACGAGGACGCCGAGGACCTCGACGTCGAGGAGGTGCTCGCCCTCGTGAACGAAGACAACGGCCACCACACCCCTGGCGACCACGTGCCCGCACCCACCCCGCACACCACCGGCCCCGACCAGCCGGACCGGCACCCGTCGAACCGGCACACGCCCGACCGGCAGCAGCCGGACCAGCCCACATCGGACCGGCACGGGACGGACCGGCGCGGCGCTGACCGGCACACGGCGGACCGGTCCACGTCGGACCGCCACCACAAGGCCACCCCCTGGTCCGAGGCCCGAGAGCTCGCCGCCCGTGCCGCCCTGGCCGCCACCCGGGCCGCCGGCCGCGCCCCCGTCTCCGTCCCGCTCGACGCCGCCCTCGGCCTCGCCCTGGCCGCCCCCCTCACCGCCCTCACCGACCTGCCCTCCTTCGACACCTCGGCCATGGACGGCTGGGCCATCGCGGGCCCCGGCCCCTGGGACGTACGGGAAGAGGGCGTCCTGGCCGGACACGCCGAGGCCGAGCCGCTCACCGACGGCGAGGCCGTCCGGATCGCAACCGGCGCCCGGGTCCCCCCGGACACCACCGCCGTCCTGCGCAGCGAGCACGGCCGCACCGACACCAAGGGCCAGTTGCACGCCACCCGGGAGGTCCAGCCCGGCCAGGACATCCGTGCGCGTGGCCAGGAATGCCGTATCGGTGATCACCTGCTCGCCATGGGAACCCTCGTGACCCCGGCCGTGCTCGGCCTGGCGGCGGCCGCCGGATACGACACCCTCACCGCCGTACCCCGCCCCCGCGTCGAAGTCCTCGTCCTCGGCGACGAGTTGCTCACCAAGGGGCTCCCGCACGACGGGCTGATCCGCGACGCCCTCGGCCCGATGCTGCCGCCCTGGCTGCGCGCGCTCGGCGCCGAGGTCACCGCCGTACGCCGACTCGGGGACGACGCCAAGGCCCTGCACAAGGCCCTCACGACCTCCCGTGCCGACCTCGTCGTCACCACCGGCGGCACCGCGGCCGGCCCCGTCGACCATGTCCACCCCACGCTGCACCGCATCGGCGCCGAACTGCTGGTGGACGGCGTCAAGGTGCGCCCCGGCCACCCCATGCTGCTGGCCCGTCTCAAGGAGCACCAGCACCTGGTCGGCCTGCCCGGCAACCCCCTGGCCGCCGTCTCCGGCCTGCTCACGCTCGCCGAGCCACTGCTGCGCACGCTGGCCGCGCGCCCCGCCCCGGAGCCCTACACGCTGCCCCTGAAGGACGCGGCGCACGGGCATCCGTACGACACCCGGCTCATCCCCGTCGTCCTGCGCGGTGACCATGCCGTGCCGCTGCACTACCACGGTCCGGCCATGCTGCGGGGCATGGCGGCGGCCGATGCCGTCGCCGTCGTCCCGCCGGGCGGCGTTCGCGCCGGTCAGGAGGCCGAACTGCTCGATCTGCCCTGGGCGCTCGCCGGCATCGAGGTGTGTTTCACGTGAAACTTCCGGGCCAGGACGCGATTGCCCGGGGGGCGGACGAGAGGGTCGCGACCTATCGGGTCAAACTCCCGAAGAAGATCGTGGAGCATCCGTTCCGGCAGGTCGCCAAACGGGTCCTGCTGGCCCTGTCGCTGCTGGTGGCGGCCGCGCTGATCGTCTACGCCGACCACGACGGCTACAACGACAACTCCGACGGTTCCGTCGACCTGCTCGACGCCTTCTACTACGCGACCGTCAGCCTCTCCACCACCGGATACGGCGACATCACCCCGGTCAGTGACGCCGCCCGGCTCACCAACATCTTCGTCATCACCCCCATGCGGGTGCTGTTCCTGATCATCCTGGTCGGCACCACGCTCGAGGTCCTCACCGAACGGACCCGGGAGGAATGGCGTCTGACCCGCTGGAGGTCCACCTTGCGCGACCACACGATCGTCGTCGGTTTCGGCACGAAGGGGCGATCGGCGATCCAGACCGTCTGCGCGACCGGGCTGAGGAAGGACCAGGTCATCGTGGTCGACCCCAGTTCCAAGGTGATCGAGGCGGCCGTCGCCGACGGATTCGCCGGGGTCACGGGGGACGCGACGCGCAGCGAGGTGCTGAAGCGGGCCGAGGTGCACAAGGCGCGGAAGATCATCATCGCCACCCAGCGGGACGACACCGCCGTCCTGGTGACGCTGACGGCCCGGCAGCTCAACCGTGGCGCGAAGATCGTGGCCGCGGTCCGCGAGGAGGAGAACGCCCCCCTGCTCAAGCAGTCCGGCGCCGACGCGGTCATCACCAGCGCCAGCGCGGCCGGCCGCCTGCTCGGCCTCTCCGTGCTCAGCCCCGCCGCCGGCATGGTCCTGGAGGACCTGATCCAGCAGGGCAGCGGGCTCGACATCGTCGAACGGCCGGTCATAAAGGCCGAGGTGGGCAAGAGCCCACGGCAGACGGACGACCTGGTGGTGAGTGTCGTACGCGGGCATCGGGTGCTCGGATACGACGATCCGGCCGTCGGGACACTGGAGTTGACGGACCGGCTCATCACCATCGTGCGGGCGACGCCGGGCAGTCAGGTCGCACCTGACGAGCGGCGTCTGCCCCCGGGGGTGAAGCCGATGACGCCCCCGGGGGGATGAGCCCCGGGGATGAGCCCCGGGGTGAGGCGGCCGGGGGATGAGGCGCTGGCCCGGGCCCGGCGGCGCGGCTACTTCCGGTTGTACAGCCGCATCGTGATCGGCCCGAAGACCAGCACGAACAGGCCCGCCCAGCCCAGTGACCAGGCGACCTCGTCCGCCGGCCAGTCGCCGCCCATCAACCCGCGGACGGCCGAGGACAGATGGGTGATCGGGCTGTTGTTGACGAAGGCCTGGAGCCAGCCCGGCATGGTCTTCGGGTCGACGAACACGTTGGACAGGAAGGTGAGCGGGAAGATCACCATCATGCTGACGCCCATGACGGACTTCTCCGAGCGCAGCATCAGCCCGAACATCGTCCAGATCCACGAGAACGCGAACGAGAAGGCGACCAGCAGGGCGATCCCGGCGAGCACTCCGCCGACGCCGCCGTCCGGGCGGTAGCCCAGGATGATGCCGACGGTGAGCATGACCACGGACGCGATCGTGTAGCGCAGGGCGTCGCCCAGCAGATAGCCGACCATGGTCGACGGCCGCCAGATGGGCAGGGACCGGAACCGGTCGAAGACGCCCTTCTCGATGTCGGTGTTCACCGAGACGCCGGTGTACATCGTGATCATCACCACCGACATCACCAGGATGCCCGGCAGCAGGAACTGGATGTACTCCTTCGGGGAGCCGGCCAGGGCACCCCCGAACAGGTACGTGTACATCAGCACCATCATGATCGGGAACGCGGTGACGTCGAAGAGCTGCTCCGGTACGTGCTTGATCTTCAGGATCGCCCGCCAGCCGAAGGTCATCGAGGCCGACCAGGCGCTGGGCCGCGGGGGCCGCTCCCCGGAGACCAGCAGCGCGGCGAGCGACTCGGCGCTGACGGGGGCGAGTTCCTTGCTCTCGGTCTGCGTCGCGGTGCTCATGCCGCCACCTCGTCCTTGTCGTCCTTGTCGTTCTTGTCGTTCTTGTCGTTCTCGGTGTCGTGGGTGTCGTGGCCGGTGAGGGCGAGGAACACCTCGTCCAGGCTGGGCTGGCCCAGCGAGAAGTTGTCGACCGTGATGCCGGTGCGGGCCAGTTCGGCGAGCGCGCGGCCCGCCTGCTCCGCCGCGCCCCGGCCGTTGTCCGCCCCGGAGCCGACACGGGCGGTGAGCGCCACGGGATCGGGTTCCAACTGCACGTCCGCGTCCAGGGTGAGCCGCAGCACGCGCTCGGCCTCCGACCGCTGCGCCGCGTCGCGCAGCCGCAGATGGACGGAACCGGCGCCGACGGACGCCTTCAGCTCGCCCTTGGTCCCCTCGGCGATCACCTTGCCGCGGTCGATGACGGCGATCCGGGACGCCAGCTGGTCGGCCTCGTCCAGATACTGCGTGGTCAGCAGCACGGTGGTGCCCTGGGCGACGACCGCGCGCACGATGTCCCACACCTGGTTGCGGCTTCGGGGGTCGAGGCCGGTCGTCGGCTCGTCGAGGAACAGCAGGTCGGGGGTGTTCAGGATGGACGCGGCGATGTCGATACGGCGCCGCATGCCGCCGGAGTAGTTCTTGACCTGCTTCCCGGCCGCGTCCGAAAGACCGAAGGCCTCCAGCAACTGCCCGGCCCGCTCCCGCGCGGCGTGCTTGCCGTGTCCGAGGAGCCGGCCCAGCAGGACCAGGTTCTCGGTGCCGGTCAGGTCTTCGTCGACCGAGGCGTACTGGCCGGTCAGGCTCACCCGGCCGCGCACCTCGTCGGCCTCGCGGACGACGTCGTGGCCGAACACATGGGCCTCACCGCCGTCGGGCCGTAGCAGGGTGGCGAGCATCTTCACCGTGGTCGTCTTGCCGGCGCCGTTCGGGCCGAGAACGCCGTAGACCGTGCCGGCCGGAACCGCGAGGTCCACGCCGTCGACGGCCCGCGTCTCACCGAACGTCTTCACCAGGCCCGCGGTCTCGATCGCGAGACCGGACGTCGTCTGCGTGCTCATGCTTCGGGGTCCTTCCGAGTGGCCTTCCGCGTTCTTGGGCTACGCATGGGGAGACCTTTACGGTCCCGCAAACTCATCGGTGCCGCCCAGGGATTTTCGACGGAACCCGACGAAGGACCGAGCGGCTGGGGCGGAGGACCGAGGGCTGGAGCCGGGGGCATGGGCGGTCAGCCGATGGAGTGCGACGGTGCCGAGGGGCTG
>NZ_JAKEIP010000421.1 GCF_021474425.1 Streptomyces muensis
CCCCACCCCGCCATAACCCCGGCCTGCGCCTCCAGCACATGCCGCGACCGCAGCCGGGGCAGCCCCAACCGCCCCGGCTTCATGGTCCGTACGGCGATGACACGCAGCCCCCGGTCGAGGTAGGCGACGTCGATGGGCATGCGCATACGGAACGTGTGGACACTGCCCGCCGGCGTGAGCAGCATCGCTCCGTCGACGGCATCCCGCCCCAGCAATCCCGTCGTACGGGCCCGGTACGACGCGGCGATCTCCAGGGCGACCGGTACGTCACCCCGCTCGCCGTGCACGACCAGCGTCCCCCGTCCGTCACGCCACCGCCTCGCCATCCTCGGCAACCTCCTGGATTTTCGGTTGTCCGCCCAGTGTTACCCGGGTAGGAAGGCCCCATGACCGGACTCGGCGCAGTATTCCGCCCCCAGCTGGCCCCCGAACGACTCCGATCCGTCGCCCGGCTCGCCGACGACGCGGGTCTCGAAGAGCTCTGGCTCTGGGAGGACTGCTTCCGGGAGGGAGGGATCTCCACCGCGGCGGCCGCCCTCGCCTGGACCGAGCGGGTCAGGGTCGGTGTCGGGCTGCTGCCCGTGCCGCTGCGGAACGTCGCGATCACGGCGATGGAGGCCGCCAGTCTGCACCGGATGTTCCCGGGGCGGCCGATCCTCGCCGTCGGACACGGTGTACAGGACTGGATGGGGCAGGTCGGGGCTCGGGTCGAGTCACCGGTCACCCTGCTGCGGGAGCATCTCGACGCGCTGCGCGCCCTGTTGCGCGGGGAGATGGTCACCGTCGAGGGGCGGTACGTCAAGCTCGACGACGTCGCCCTGGACTGGCCGCCCGCCGGGCCGGTGCCCGTGATCGCCGGGGCCACCGGACCCCGCTCGCTGCGGCTGGCCGGTGCCGCCGCCGACGGGACGCTGCTCACCGCCTCGACTCCGCCCGAGGGCGTGCGCAAGGCGCGGCAACTCATCGAGGAGGGCCGGGAGTCGGCCGGATGCCCCGGTGCCGAGCCGCATGAAGTCGTCGTCTACCTGCTCACCGCCACCGGAGCCGACGGGCC
Source organism: Streptomyces muensis (assembly GCF_021474425.1). Lineage (GTDB taxonomy): Bacteria > Actinomycetota > Actinomycetes > Streptomycetales > Streptomycetaceae > Streptomyces > Streptomyces muensis. Next base: position 1,055 of record NZ_JAKEIP010000421.1, read on the forward strand.
CGCCCGGCTCAAGGCCGAGCTCGAGGCCGAGGGGATCGCCTCCGTGCCCGATCTCGGCGTCGCCGGAGACGCGGGAGCCGTGGCGGAGGCCGTGCAGCGGCTCGCTGACGCCGGTGCCGACACCGTGGTGCTGCAGCCGACCGGGGACGAGCCCGATCCCGAGGGGTTCGTGCGGTTCGTCACGGAGGAAGTGCGGCCGTTGGTGCCGTAGGGCGTCGGCCGGCGCGGGGGCGTTGTCAGTGGCTGCTGCCACACTCCGGGTATGAGCGATGACCCGAACATCGACAACGCCGTGGACGTACGGCTCCGGGAGGTGCTGGACGCCGACCTGGAGGCCTTCCTCGCCTACGAGCACGACCCCGAGGCCCTCCGGCGATCGAGGTTCACGCCCCGGCCGCGCGACGCCTTCATGAGGCACTGGCGGACGAGCGTGCTCGGGGACGAGACCTGTCTCGTGCGGACGATCCTGGCCGGGGACGAGGTCGCAGGGAGCGTCGTCTCGTGGTGGGAGGGCGAGCGCCGCTTCCTCGGGTACTGGCTCGGGCGGCCGTACTGGGGGCGAGGCGTCGGCACCAGGGCCCTCGCCCTCTTCCTCGACACGGAGCGGACCCGTCCTCTGTACGCCGACCCCTTCCACGCCAACACCGCCTCCGTGCGTCTCCTCGAACACCACGGCTTTGAGCGCACCGGTACCGTCCGCCACGGCGACGGCGAGCACGTGCTGCTGGTGCTGCCCGACCCCGATCAGCCCGGCCGCTGATCTCCCGTCCTTGCTGGTCCGTCATGGCGCCGAAAACCAGCAGCGGCCACCGACAACACCCTGCGATCATGACGGCATGGGAGAGAACAGCCGGTCGTTCGAGGACCTTGTCGCCGAGGGCGTCGCCGTGCCCACCGAGGGCTGGGACTTCTCCTGGTTCGAGGGGCGGGCCAGCGAGGCGCGGCCCAGCTGGGGGTATGCCGTGTCCCTCGCCGGACGGCTGGCCGGTGCGAGTGCCGCGCTCGACCTCCAGACCGGGGGAGGCGAGGTCCTCGACTTCGCGCTCGGCCGGGCTCCGAAGGCGCCCGCGCTGACCGTCGCCACCGAGGGCTGGCCGCCGAACGTGGCCAAGGCCACCGCCCTGCTCGCCCCGCGCGGTGTCGCGGTCGTCGCCTCGCCCGAGGACGCCCCGCTGCCGTTCGCCGACGAGGCCTTCGACCTGGTCACGAGCCGGCACCCGGTGCGGGCGAACTGGACGGAGATCTCCCGCGTGCTCCGTCCCGGCGGCACCTACTTCGCCCAGCACGTCGGGCCGCACAGCGTCTTCGAACTCGTCGAGTACTTCCTCGGCTCCCAGCCGGACGAGGTCCGCAGCGGCCGTCACCCCGACCGCGAGCGCGCCGAAGCCGAGGCCGCCGGCCTGGAGATCGTCGACCTGCGCGCCGAGGAACTCCGCATGGAGTTCCACGACATCGCCGCCGTCGTCCATTTCCTGCGCAAGGTGGTCTGGATGGTCCCCGGCTTCACCGTCGAGGCCTATCGGCCCCAACTCCGCGCCCTGCACGAGCAGATCGAGTCCGACGGCCCCTTCGTCGCCCACAGCACCCGCCACCTCTTCGAGGCCCGCAGGCCCGGCGCCTGAGCCCACGCCGGGATGATCCAAACGACAGGGCTTAGGCCGTGTCCGCAAAGTCCCTCCCCCAAAGGGGGTACCCCCAGCCCCGCGACGCCTGGCACGCTCCCCCAGAGGGGGGACCCCCACTCGCCGCACCGAGAGCACGCTCCCACGACGCCGCGGGGCCCGCCCTCCGGGCGGACGACGGGACTTTGCGGACACCACCTAGGCGTGCGGACCGACCGTCACCTTCCCCACCACCAACTGCGCCTTCGTCTCCAGCACGTCCCCCACCCGCTCCACCTGCTCGCCCAACTCCCGCTCCTGCCGCGCCGTCAGGCGCCGTCCGATCAGCTCCACCGTCACCGTCGTACGACGGCCCTGGCGCCGCTGGTGCCAGACCCCGGCGACCACCCCGTCCACCAGCAACACCGGAAAGTTCCCCGCCTGACCGCCGGCCAGCGCTCGCCGGTACGCCTCCCCGGGGAACAGCGACTCCCGAGGCCGCGCGGCGATGGCGTACGCGTCGAAGTACGGCAGCAACCGCACACCACGCACGCGCCCGCCCGGGAACTCGGTGTCGCCCGCCGCGACCCAGGCCCCCGACCCCTCGAAGGCGACTTCCTCGACGGCACCGGCCTCCGCCAGCTCCCTGAACAACAAGGCCGCCCAGCCCGCGGGCGCCGCCAGCCACTTGGCGAAGTGCTGAGGTGTCGCCGGGCCGTACGCGCGCAGATACCGTCGCGCAAGCTCCCGCAGGGCCGCCTCTTCCGGCACCGGGCCCGGATCGAACGCCGGCGGCCGCGTATACGTCACCTTCCGCCCCCGGTTCGGCCCGAAGCACAGCGCGCCCGACTGGCCGGCCCGGTGCAGCACCTGGCGCCAGCGCGGCCACAGATCCTGGAAGGCGGGCATCACCAGGTCCCCGGCCCACGGACCGGTGCGCGCCACGACCTCCTGGCCCAGTTCCTCCACGGTCAGGCACACCCCGTCGAGGGCCTCCCCGATCGCCGCCACGATCTGTGCCGCCTGTTCTTCCGTGACCCGGACATCCGGCGGAAACGGGCTCGGGCCCGTCGGAATCGCGGTCAGGGCGGCGCACCACAGAGGCAGTTCGGCGGCGGGGAGCAGATGGACGGTTCCGCGTGGACCGAACGTCTTGACCAGCGAGCGGTCGTCCCAGAGCGCGGCCCGTACGTCCGCCCGCGTGACCCCGGCGGCCCGTACCCCCACCGACACCTCGGCCGCGGACAGCACCTGCGCGTGCGCGCCCAGCATCGCCGCGACCACCTCGGCCACACGTGTGCCGCGCCCGGCGGGCCGCGCCAGGAACTGCCGCTCCATCCGCCGCGCACTAGCCTCGCCCCAGGAGATCGCCCTGCTCGCGTTCGCGGTCATAGGCCGACGGTAGGCCGTGAACAGGTCAGCCGCTGTCCGCTGAGCGCTGCCCCGGGTGCAAACCGTGCATCCATGAGCGAACCGTCTCAGGGCCCTGCGCATCCAAGGAACTCGCAGGTTCTCCACATTGTTATGGAGGCCGACTCGCTTTCCTCTCATCCCTCACGTAAGTTCAGACCAAGGTAATTCGCGTACGCAAAGCTGCGCGGCGGCACCGCGCAGCGGAGGGGGCTGCGCGGTGCCATGCCCTCGCGCGTGCCCCAGTTGGACGCGCGTCGCATCGAAAACGCGTGCGCCCCACGAAGTCATGTGCCCCGTCAAGCCGACGTTCGCGGTCGGGGTCACCCGGGGGAGGGAAGCGCGGACAAGTCGCCGAGCAGACCCCAAGCCGCGCCAAACCCTCCGTATCCCGCCGCATCCCGCCCGTTTCCCCTGGGAATCCGCCCCGGACCGGCCATGAATCGGCCACGAACGAGCCCTCTCGCGGCTACCGGGCCGTCGCCGAGCGATTTCGGAGAGTAGTTGTGGCACGCCGATGCACGCACCATCCCTTACGAAGGGTTATGGTGGAAACCCCCCCTCGGGCCGGTCCGTCTCCCCCCCACGGACCGGCCCGTTTTTTGTCCCGGGCCGTGGGGGTTTACCGGTCTCGTATACACATATCCCAGCCCACGCGACCGGGTATATCATAACGGGTGCCGTCTGGGGG
>NZ_JAKEIP010000422.1 GCF_021474425.1 Streptomyces muensis
CCTCAGGGGCGCGGGGAACTGCGCGACCAGCCCCACACAACCCGCACCCGCCCAACGACAGAAACCACCCCCCACCCCGGCGCATCACCACCGCGACGGTGGCGGCGCCGTCAAAGACTCCGCCAACCTGGACAGACGATCCCGGAAACGCCCCCGCCCCCTCCCGGAGGGCACCGCATTCTCGCCGCTCGCCGCACTCACCAGATGCTGGACCGTGTCCAGATCCAGCTCCCCACCCTCCGGCACGGCCAGTGCCTCGTGGGCCATGGCCGTCAGCTCACCCTCGCCGGGACCGAGGGCCAACACCGTCGCCCCGGCCCGCCGGACGTCGTGCACCCGCTCCAGAAGCGCCGCCCCCGGCTCGTCCGGCGACACCACCAGCAGCGTCTCCCCACGCCGCGCCGCCGCCAACCGGCCAAGACCGACGGCCAGATGCGCCGGATCCGAGGGGCGCGCGGCATGCCGTACGAGGGTCGGGGCCAGCTCCGGGGTCCCCGACCACGCGGCCTCGTCCACCAGATGGGCCGCCAGATGCCACGGCTCGTACTCCGGCGTGCCGACCAGCAGCAGTCCGCCCCCGTGCGCCACGGCGGACGCCCGCACCGCCCCCGCGAACCGCCGAGTGGCCCCCAACCACTCGGTCCCGGCGAGTACTTCGCGCAACAACGCGACCCGTACGGCATCCATGCGACCGCATCCTGCCGTAGCCCAACACTCGTGACCCGGAGTTCACCCCGAATTCGCCCGGCAAGGGGAAGCAGTGAGCCCCGGCGGCCATGGTGAGGAGTCCGACGATGACCGAGACCACTGTTCCCTTCCGCGCGGGCCAGGAGGGGTACGCCTCGTTCCGGATCCCGGCCGTCGTGGTCAGCGGTGCGGGCACGGTGCTCGCCTTCTGCGAGGGCCGCATCGAGTCCGCCGCCGACCACGGGCACATCGACATCGTGCTGCGGCGGTCCACGGACGGCGGCCGCACCTGGGGCCCGCTCGCGGTGGTCGCCGACAACAACTACCACCTCGCCGGCAACCCCGCCCCCGTCGTCCTCGACACCGGCCGCATCCTGCTCGTCTATCTCCGCAACCACGCCACCGCCACCGAGGCCGCCATCCTGCGCGGCGAGGTGAGCGACGCCGACGGCCGCCGGATCTGGGTGCGCCACAGCGACGACGACGGCGTCACCTGGTCCAGCTCGAAGGAGATCACCGCGCAGGTGAAGCGGCCGGGCTGGCGCTGGTACGCCACCACGCCCGGCCACGCGATCCAGCTGAGCACCGGCCGGGTCGTCGTCCCCGCCAACCACACCGTTCCGCCCACCGGCGACGACATCGGCACCGAGCCCAGATACAACAGCGGCCACTGCCTCCTCAGCGACGACCGGGGCGCCACCTGGCGCATCGGCTACGTCGACGAGAACACCGACGGCTACGTCAACGTCAACGAGACCACCGCAGCCGAACTCCCCGACGGCCGCGTCTACTTCAACACCCGCAACGACTCCCCGTCCCCCGGCAACCGCGCCGACGCCCACTCCACCGACGGTGGCACGACCCTGGTGAAACCCTTCCGCCCGCAGGCCGGCCTGTCCGCCCCCATCTGCGAGGGCAGCGTCCTGCAGCTCCGCGACCCCGACGTCCTGCTCTTCTCCGGCCCCGCCGACCCGGCCGCCCGCGCCCTGATGACCATCCGCGCCTCCACCGACGGCGGTCTCACCTGGCGGCCCGCGCACACGGTGGACGGGCTGCCCGCCGCGTACTCGGACCTCGTACGGATCGACGACGCGACCGTCGGACTCCTCTACGAGACCGGCGACTTCGGCCCGTACGAGACGATCGCCTTCCGACGGGTGCCCGTGACGGACCTCACCTGAGCCATCAGGGTGAGCGGGGCGGACGTAAAGTCGGCCCATGACCTCTACCGACAGTGCACAGCAGCCCGCCGCGACCCCCGCGAAGGCCCCGGCCAAGGACCCCTGGGACCTCCCCGACGTCTCCGGGCTGGTCGTCGGCGTGCTCGGCGGGACCGGGCCGCAGGGCAAGGGTCTCGCCTACCGGCTCGCCAGGGCCGGCCAGAAGGTGATCATCGGCTCGCGGGCCGCCGACCGCGCCCAGGCTGCCGCCGACGAGCTCGGGCACGGTGTCGAGGGCGCCGACAACGCCGAGTGCGCCCGGCGCAGCGACATCGTGATCGTCGCCGTGCCGTGGGAGGGCCACGGCAAGACGCTGGAGTCCCTGCGCGAGGAGCTGGCCGGCAAGCTGGTCGTCGACTGCGTCAACCCGCTCGGCTTCGACAAGAAGGGCGCCTACGCGCTGAAGCCGGAGGAGGGCAGCGCTGCCGAGCAGGCCGCCGCCCTGCTGCCGGACTCCCGGGTGACGGCCGCCTTCCACCATCTGTCGGCGGTGCTGCTGCAGGACCCGGAGATCGACGAGATCGACACGGATGTCATGGTCCTCGGCGAGGTGCGCGCCGACGTCGAGATCGTCCAGGCCCTGGCCGGCCGCATCCCCGGCATGCGCGGCATCTTCTCGGGACGGCTGCGCAACGCCCACCAGGTGGAGTCGCTGGTGGCGAACCTGATCTCGGTGAACCGGCGCTACAAGGCACACGCCGGGCTGCGCGTCACGGACGTGTGAGGGCTAGGTCCTGTCCGGCGGACAGGACTTTCGGAGGATGGGGGACACTGGTCGCCGTAGCAGTGTCCCCCGAAGGAGCCGACCGAAATGCCCCGCCTCGCCATCTATGCCCTGATCGTCTGTCTTCTCTCCGTGGCCGCGGCGGTCGTGTCCTTCGCTCAGGGCAGCTTCCTGGGGGTCATCTGGGTGCTGCTGGCCGGGCTGTCGTCGAACATGACCTGGTACTACGTCAAGCGCGCCAAGGACCAGCGGCGCGGCTCCGTCACGGGCTGACCTGGCAGTACTCGCTGGTGTCCTGCCAGAAGCGGTAGAGGCTCTCCCCGCAGTAGCGATCCAGGCCGTGGACGCCCAGGCTGTCCATCACCGAGTAGATCAGCTGGAAGAACTCCCTGTTCACCGCGGGGAGCATGAGCAGCGCGAACACGAGCAGCAGACCGAACGGGGCGAACGGCTCCACCTGGCGCTTGATCTTGTACGACAGCCACGGCTCGATCACACCGTAGCCGTCCAGGCCCGGGACCGGCAGGAAGTTCAGGATCGCCGCCGTGACCTGGAGCAGCGCGAGGAAGGCGAGCGCGAACCGGAAGTCCGCGGGGACGCCGTCCAGCGCGTCCAGCCAGAACGGGGCGGTGCACACCACGGCGAAGAGCACGTTGGTCAGCGGACCGGCCGCCGAGATCAGACTGTGCCGCCAGCGCCCCCGGATCCGCCCGTGCTCGATGAAGACGGCGCCGCCCGGCAGACCGATGCCGCCCATGATCACGAAGACGACCGGGAGCACGATGCTGAGCAGCGCGTGCGTGTACTTCAGCGGATTGAGGGTGAGGTAGCCCTTCGCGCCGACCGAGATGTCCCCGCTGTGCAGCGCGGTACGCGCGTGTGCGTACTCGTGCAGACACAGGGACACGATCCAGGCGGCGGTCACGAAGAGGAACACGGCCAGGCCGGCCTGCTCGGCGAACCCGGACCAGGTCGCCCAGCCCGTCACCGCCGTGACGGCCAGGATGCCCACGAAGACGGGGCTGATCCGCCGGTCGCTGCGGCGGGTGAGAGCGGTGGTCATGGGGGCGGGCTCCTGGGGGACGTGACGGAACGGGACGGGAGTAACGGGGTGTCGGACCTGCCCGACCGTACCGGGCGTACGGGGAAAACGTCTCGCGGTGGGCCGGTGGTTCCAGGGAGGGTGGGGGCGGTCACCCGCCGCAACCGACCCGCCTCACAGCCCAACCCTGTGACCCTCGCCGAACCGACCGGAGACAATGGACCCCGTGCGCTATCGCATCCTCGGCACCACCCAGGCACTCCGCCCCGACGGCAGCTCCGTCCCGCTGGGCGGGGCCCGGCTGCGTGCCCTGCTGACCGTGCTCGCGCTGCGGGGCGGCCGGGCCGTGCCGGCGGGCATGCTGGTCGACGAGGTCTGGGAGGGCGATCCGCCCGCCGACGCCACGGGCGCGTTGCAGGCACTCGTCGGACGGTTGCGGCGGGCGCTCGGAGCCGACGCCGTGGTCTCGGCGGAGGGCGGCTACCGGCTCGCCGCCGCGCCCGACGACATCGACCTGCACCGCTTCGAACGGCTCGTCGGCGAGGGCACGCGCGCGTTGGCCGACGGCGACCCCGCCAAGGCCGCCGAGGCCCTCGACGACGCCCTCGCCCTGTGGCGCGGCCCCGCCGTCGCCGACCTCCCCGACCGCACCGCCGAGGCGGCCCGCCAGGAGGCCCGGCGCCTGGACGCCCTGCGCGCCCGCCACACCGCCGCCCTCGCCCTCGGCCACGCCGAACAGTCCCTGCCCGAACTCACCGCCCTGTGCGACACCCACCCCCTGGACGAGCCGTTGCAGGCCCTGCGCCTGCGCGCCCTGCGCGACGCCGGCCGTACCGCACAGGCACTGGCCGCCTACGAGGACGTACGCCACCTCCTGGCCGACCGGCTCGGCTCGGACCCGGGGCCCGAACTGCGCTTTCTGTACGGGGAGTTGCTGCGACCGGGCGCGTCCGGCATGCCGCCGAGCCCCGACGCCCTCGCCGCCCCCGATGCCCGCGCCACGGCCGCACCCGGCCCGAGCCGCGCCCCCGGCCCCTCCACCACACCCGGCA
>NZ_JAKEIP010000423.1 GCF_021474425.1 Streptomyces muensis
CCCTGCAACAACCGCACCACCTCACGACTGCTGACCTCCACCGCCCCCGCCCGCACCACGTCGGCGTAACGGTGGGACGGGATGTCGTAGTGGTCCCGTTCGAAGGCGCGTCGCGGTACGCCCAACTCGTCGGCGAAAGCGTGCAGTTCGTCGTACGACACGTCGCTCACGAGGTGGGACCACATCCGGCCGTGCCCCGGCCAGGTCGGGGGGTCTATGTAGATCGCCACGGCGTCACGCGCTCCCCGGCGAGGACGGCGTCCCGCCCTGCCCCGCCGACCCCAGCGCCCCGACCGCCGCGACCTTCACACCCGCCTGGTGGCAAACCCAGTACGGATCCGGCCCCAGCTCCGGCTCGACCTCCAGCGCATGCGGATCGCCGGAGCCGCACACCGGGCAGAGCGGCCAGCGCCCGTACCGGTCCAGCAGCGCGTCCTGTACGTCCTGGGCGACCAGTCCGGCCACGTACTCCACGCCGTCCGGCCACTGCTCCACCCACCAGCGCCGCTGTACGACCGACTCCTCGACCAGCGACACGACGTCCGCCTCGGCGACCTCGGCCGCGACCAGGTCGGCGAGCACGAGGGCGCGCGCCGTGTGCAGCGCCTGCTCCAGGGGACTGAGCGGACTGATGGGTTCCATGAACCCATTGTGCGCACTCTTGACCACGCCTCGGTATTGAAAATACCTTTCAATGGTGACCCGTGACGTGAAGGAAACTTTCTCCGGACGGGTGGGCGCGGCCCCCGCACCCGCCGCCCTCGCCGCCAAGGTGCGCACGCTCGCCCCGTCGATGACCCGCTCCATGCAGCGCGTCGCCGAAGCGGTCGCGCACGACCCCGCGGGCTGCGCCGCCCTCACCGTCACCGGCCTCGCCGAGCTCACCGGCACCAGCGAGGCCACCGTCGTACGCACCGCCCGCCTCCTCGGCTACCCCGGCTACCGCGATCTGCGCCTCGCCCTCGCCGGCCTCGCCGCCCAGCAGCAGTCGGGCCGCGCCCCGGCCATCACGACCGACATCGCCGTGGACGACCCGATCGCCGACGTGGTCGCCAAACTCGCCTACGACGAACAGCAGACCCTCGCCGACACGGCCGCCGGCCTCGACACCGCCCAGCTGGGCGCGGCCGTGTCGGCTGCCGCCGCGGCCCGGCGGATCGACGTGTACGGGGTCGGGGCGAGCGGTCTTGTCGCGCAGGACCTCACGCAGAAGCTGCTGCGGATAGGGCTGATAGCCCACGCGCACAGTGATCCGCATCTCGCCGTGACGAACGCCGTGCAGTTGCGGGCGGGTGACGTGGCCATCGCCATCACGCACTCCGGGTCGACCGGGGATGTCATCGAGCCGTTGCGGGTGGCGTTCGAGCACGGGGCCACGACGGTTGCCATCACGGGGCGGCCGGATGGGGCCGTGACGCAGTACGCCGATCACATTCTTACGACGTCGACGGCTCGGGAGAGTGAGTTGCGGCCCGCCGCGATGTCGTCCCGTACGAGTCAGTTGCTTGTGGTGGACTGTCTGTTCGTGGGGGTGGCTCAGCGGACGTATGAGACGGCGGCGCCCGCGTTGTCGGCGTCTTATGAGGCCCTGGCGCATCGGCATCGTCGTTAGACCGTAGGCCCGACTGTTTGTGGACATCTGCGGGCCGGATGTGGCTGGTCGCGCCCACGCGGCGGTAGCCGCAAATTCAACACAGCCCCGCGCCCCTGAGTACGTCACCACACCGGAAACTTGGAAAGAGCCGCCCCCCTCATGACCTCTGCACCCACCCCCCGTGACCTCCGCTCCGAGTTGGACTCCCTCACCACCGAAGCCTTTCGGCCCGAGCTCGCGGAGATCGATCGGCTGCCCACGCTCGACATCGCGCGGCTCATGAACGGGGAGGACGCGGCCGTGCCCGGGGCCGTGGCACGGTGCCTTCCCGAGATCGCCGCGGCCATCGACGCCATCGCGGAGAGGATGGCGCAGGGGGGCCGGCTCATCTACGCCGGTGCCGGCACCGCCGGTCGGCTCGGTGTGCTCGACGCGTCCGAGTGTCCGCCCACCTTCAACACCGCACCCACCCAGGTCGTCGGGCTCATCGCGGGCGGTCCGGAGGCGATGGTGACCTCGGTCGAGGGGGCCGAGGACTCCAAGGAGCTGGCCCGGGCCGATCTCGACGCGCTCGGGATCGGGGCCGTCGACACGGTGGTCGGCATCTCGGCCTCCGGGCGGACGCCGTACGCCATCGGGGCCGTTGAACATGCGCGGGCGCAGGGGGCGTTGACGGTCGGGCTGGCCTGTAATGCGGGCAGTGCCCTGGCGGGGGCGGCCGAGCACGGGATCGAGGTGGTCGTCGGTCCGGAGCTGCTGACCGGCTCGACCCGGCTGAAGGCCGGCACCGCGCAGAAGCTGGTCCTCAACATGCTGTCGACGATCACGATGATCCGGTTGGGCAAGACGTACGGGAATCTGATGGTCGACGTCCGTGCCTCCAACGACAAGCTGCGGGCCCGCTCCCGCCGTATCGTCGCGCTCGCCACCGGCGCGGAGGACGCGGACATCGAGCGGGCCCTGACCGAGGCGGACGGCGAGGTGAAGACGGCGATCCTGGTGCTGCTGGCGGACGTGGACGGGGCGACTGCCGCCCGTCTCCTTCAGGAGTCGGGCGGTCACCTGCGTGAGGCGCTGGCGGCGGGCAGCTGACTTCGCCCCGCCTGCCCCGCCAACTCCCCTGTTAGCGTGGCCGCATGATGGCACCGACGACCTTCCGCATCGGCGGCGACCTGGAAGTACGACGGCTCGGATTCGGGGCCATGCGGCTGCGGCCCAGCGACGACGAGGAGGCGCACGCCGCCCACGTCGCGGTCGCCCGGCGGGCTGTCGAACTCGGCGTCACCCTGATCGACACGGCCCACCTGTACGGCTGGGGAGCCAACGAGGATCTCCTCGCCGAGGCCCTGCACCCGTACCCGGACGACCTCGTGATCGCCACCAAGGTCGGCATCCGCCACACCACCGCGGGCGAGGGCTGGCGGCACGCCGGCGACCCCGCCGACCTCCGCGTCCAGGTCGACGAGGCCCTGCGCCGGCTCCGCCTCGACCGCATCGAGCTGCTCCAGCTGCACCGCCTCGACCCGGCCGTCCCGATCCCCGACCAGGTCGGCGCCCTCCGTGACCTGCGTGACGAGGGCAAGGTGGGCCGGATCGGCCTGTCCGAGGTGACGGTCGACGAGCTCGCCGAGGCGCGGGCCGTGGTGGAGATCGCGAGCGTCCAGAACCGTTACAACCTCCTCGACCGCGAGTACGAGCCCGTGCTGAAGGCCTGCGAGGCGGCTGGGGTCGCGTTCCTGCCGTGGCGGCCGGTGGCGGCGGGGCAGTCGGGGGCGCGGGCCGAGATCGCCGCGGTGGCGAAGGAGGCCGACGCGACCCCCACCCAGGTCGTGCTGGCCTGGCTGCTCGCCCACTCCCCGGTGATCGTCCCGATCCCGGGCACGACGAGCGTCGCGCACCTGGAGGAGAACGTCGGAGCGAACGCCGTACGCCTCACCCAGGAGCAGTACGACCGCCTGAGCCGCGTCACCGCCACACAAACCCCGTAGGTCGCACAACCCTGCCCCGGTCACGTTGGTCTTGTGTGCGTGAACTCCGCGCCGAGATCGGGTGCAGGGGAGTTGAACACGGGAGATGCACCGCATGTCAGCCACCGCCATTCGTCGTACCGTCCTGGCCGCTTCCGCGGTCTCCCTCGCGCTTGTCGTCACCGCCTGCGGAGGCGGCGAGCAGAGTGGAGAGGACAAGGAGGCAGCGAAGGGCGGCGCCAAGTCCGACAAGCCCGCGGCCAAGACGCTCACCGCCGCCGAGCTGGAGAAGCTCGTGGTCGCCAAGGGCGACGTCAAGGACCACGAGATCACCGAGCCGGGCAAGGACGACGTCTTCGAGCCCGGTTCCGTGTCCGTCGACAAGGCCGAGTGCGACGCCGTCGGGCAGGTGCTGTCGGCCCTCCCGGCGGGCAAGCCGGCGGCGAGCGTCCAGCGCCTCGTGGTCCAGGAGTCCGAGGCGTCCAAGAAGGGCATGCCCTCGATGGAGGAGCTCGCGGAGATGACGGAGAAGGAGGCCGAGGAGGCGACCCTCAACTCGCTCGACATCACCAAGACGATGACCTCCCTCTGGTCCTACGACGCCGACGGCGCCGAGCAGACCCTCACCGCGCTGCGCGAGGCCGGCAAGAAGTGCGCCGGGGGCTTCACCATGACGGTCGCCGGTGAGAAGCAGCAGGTCACCAAGGTCAGCGAGGAGACCCTCTCGGCCGGCGAGGACGCCGTCGCCTGAACGATCGGCACGAAGCAGGGCGGCAGCGCGGGCGAGACCAAGGTCGTCGTCTTCCGGCAGGGCAGCACGCTCGCGGGCTTCTCGTCCTTCAACATCGCGGCGGTCACCCGGGGCGAGGCCTTCGAGCAGCCGACGGCCGTCGTCGAGGCCCAGGCGGCCAAGCTCGGCTGAACCACGGCCTGCTCGCCGAGACCGGGTGGGAAGGTCTGTGGTCCCCACACGCCCTCCCCACCCGGCTCCCACCAGGCGTCTCGGCTCAACAACGCATCCTCCCCTCCCGGTTGACGCCCCGGACCTGCTCCCGCAGCACCTCCCCGCGCGGCGCCACCTCCACCGCGTCCGGCGGACAGTCCCACTCCCGCCC
>NZ_JAKEIP010000424.1 GCF_021474425.1 Streptomyces muensis
TTGAGCTCCAGGTTGACCGGAGCCGCGGTCGCGGCCTCGACGAGCGCCCGCTCACCCGGCCCCTCCGGCGCCGCCCGGCTCGGGATCACCCTGGTGCCGCTGGACACGGACGAGGAAGGTCCACGTCCGCAGTCTCTCGCCGCCGCCCACCGCACGGCTCCCCTGGCCGCGCTCTACCTCCAGCCCACCCTCCACAACCCCACCTCGCTGACGACGAGCCCCGAGCGCAGGCGCCGACTCGCCCACGCCGCCCTCGACTTGACCATCCCGATCGTCGAGGACCGCATCTGGTCCTTCCTCGCGGACGACGACCCCCTCGCCGCCCACGCCCCCGGCCTCACCCACGTCGTCGACGGCCTCTCCAAGCGCGTCGCCCCCGGCCTCACCGTCGGTTTCGTCGTCGTACCGGAACAACGGGCCGAGGCGGTGGCGGCGGCCGTCCGGTCCGGTGGATGGAGCGCGGGGCGCTTCGCGGTGGCGGCGGCCACGCGGTGGATCGGGGACGGGACGGTGGAGCGGCTGGTCGAGGGCAAGCGGGCGGACGCGGCGCGCCGGCAGCGGGTCGTGGCTCAGGAGCTGCGGGGGTTCACCGTACGGTCCGATCCCCGCGCCTATTACGCCTGGTGGGAGCTGCCCGCCCCGTGGCGTGCGGACACCTTCACGGCCGCGGCCGCCGCGCGGGGCATCGCGGTGACGCCGGGTCCCGCGTTCGCGGTCGGCCCGAACCGCACTCCGGACGCCGTCAGGCTCGGGCTCGGGTCGGTGAGTGAGGAGGTTCTGAGGGGGGCTCTGCGGGTGTTGGCGGGTGTGGTGCGAGGTGGGGCGTGAGCGCTGTGGGCGGGGGCGGAGCGGGGCTTTGGTATCGGGGCCGGCGGTCGTCGGTGGGGCCGCTGCCGCCCGACGGAACGCCGGATGCCGTCAGGCCCGGGCTCGGGTCGGCTCCTGAGTCCGATCCGCGGTGGGCGTCGCGGAGGCTCGTCGGCGCTGTGCGAGGAACTGGGTCAGGCGACAGGTGAGGGCCACGGCCAGGCCCAGGGCGATCAGGAGCCAGGAGACTCCGCGCAGGGTCGCCGTCAGGGCGTCGTAGATCGCGGCCGCGGCGGGGCGGTGGGCCGGGTCGGGGAGGTCGGTCAGGGTGAGCCGGCGGCCGATCGTCACCGCGAGGAGCAGGAGCGCGCCGCCCAGGGCCGTGCCCAGCGCGGTGGCCGTGACCGCGCGGCGGCGGCAGGCGGCGACGGCGATGCCGGACGCGGCGAGGACCGCCGCCGAGACCGGCAGCCAGAAGCCGGCGACTTCGAGCACCTCGTACCCCTTCTTCAGGCGGTGCACCTCATGGGCCGGGAGCAGCGCGACCTCGGTGTGCTCGACCGGGATGTGGTGGGCCAACGGGACGTGGTCGTCGGTCAGCCGGCGTTTGATCTGCGCGGTGACCGGCGCGAGGTCGACCGTCACCGCGCGCTCGCGCCCGTCCCGAAGGGCGCTCAGCACGGCATCGTGGACGACCTTGTTGCCCGCCTCCCACGCCGTACGGAACGCCTCGGTCCGGGTGAAGGAACGCACCGCGTCCTGCGCGAACGGCCGTACGGAACCGGGCTCGGGCGACGCGGGCGACGCCGGGGCCGCCTCCATCCGGTCGTCGATCTCCCGCATGATCCCGGCGCCGACCGTGTCCGCGACCGCGCCCTGCACGGCCGGATCGGCGGCCAGCGGCGCCATCGCGGTGACATAGCGGCCGGTGTCCGCCAGCCCGTACGTCACCCACGCCGCCAGCGCCCCGAACGGCACGAGGAGGCACGCCAGCGCGATCAGCGCTGCCGACAGGGCGTTCCGCAGCCGGGTGAGCACCCTTTCAGGCAAGGGTCACGGGGGCGGCGGCGCCAGCCTGGTGCCTGCATACGGCCGCACGATTCCGCTCTCCGGTGGAGCGTTCACCCGATCGGGTGTCTCATGGATGTGCGGGACCTGTGGTCAGCACCTGGGTGGGTGGATGAAGGGGAACGGGTCGGTCCCGGCGCCATCGGCGGCCGGGACCGACCCGTATACGTACGTGTGTCCGTCAGTCGATACGGTGGCCCTGCGCGTCCTCGTGCGTGTAGTAGCGGTAGAACAGCACGGCGAAGCAGGCCGCGCCGATCACGAGCCCCATCAGCGAGGACCTGAGGACCGACGCGTCGGTCTGGCTGTACAGGAACCCGAACGTACCGCCCGTGAAGGCGGCCCACAGAACCGCGTGCACCTCGCGGATCGTGCGGGAGGCGACCGCGCGGACGGCCACGTACAGCACCATGAACGCGGCCGCGGTGACGAAGCCGAACAGCAGGTTCCAGCCGGTGATCTCGCCGCCGGAGCGCCGGTTCGCCGCGGCCCAGTAGCCGTAGACGAGCCCCAGGACGACCGGTACGACCACGCTCATCGCGCGGTGCGTCCGCGCGCTGAACACATCGGGCAGACCCCGCGTGCCGGCCGTGCCCGTTCGCGCCGTCACGGACCGTCCGCCGGGCGCGGGTGCCGCATGAGCCATGAGAGCACTCCTCTCTCCTCGCCCCGCCATCCAGGGCACACCTCGAGCGGCCCCCTGGCAAGTCGGCGTCCGGAAAGCATCCGGGAAGCATCCGGAAGCACCCGGATGCGGCGCGCTGACCGGCGTGCTTGTCTGAGGCCCATGAGGGCCGTCAGCGAGGGTGGAGCCGGCCCGCAGGGCGCCGCCGCCCGCCGGCCGGACCTGCTGCGCGTACGCGGCCGCAGTGTCGCCTGGGTGCCGCCGCTGCTGCTGCTCGTCACCATCGTGCTGGTCGACTTCAGGACCAGCAGCGACTTCCGGATCCTGTCCTGGATCGTGCTGGTGCCCGGTATCGCCGCCGCGATCTGCGGGGTGTGGGGGACGGCCGTGTTCGCGGTGCTCGCGCCCGCCACCTACCTCGCCGCGGACGCCGCCCTGCCGGCCGAGTACCAGGCCGGCATGCCCGACCTCGTCCTCGCCGGCATCGGCGGGGTCCTCGCCACGCTGGCCTGCGTGGTCCGGGTGCGCGAGGAGCAGCGCATGCTGCACATCCAGGACGTCGCCGAGACCATCCGCCGCACCGTGCTGCGCCCGCTGCCGGCGGGCTGGGGCGGCCTCGACCACGCCGAGGTGTATCTCGCCGCCGACAGCGAGGCCAGGGTGGGCGGCGACTTCTACGACATCCAGACCGGCCTGTACGGCACCCGCGTCATCGTCGGTGACGTCCAGGGCAAGGGGCTCGCGGCGGTGGAGGCGGCGGCCGCGCTGCTCGGCACGTTCCGGGAGGCCGGCTACCACGAGCCGGATCTGGCGACGGTCGCCCAGCGTTTGGAGGTGCGCATGCAACGGCAGATCCGGATGCGTACGGCGCTCGGCGGCCAGGACGGCGACCGGTTCGCCACCGCCGTCCTGATCGGCTTCCCCGACGACGAGCCCGACGCGATGGACGCCGTCGTCCTCGGCCACGAGTGCCCGCTGGTCGTCGGCCCGGACGGGGTACGGTCCCTGCCGCCCGGCCGGCACGGTCTTCCGCTCGGCCTCGGTGAACTCGACCCCGTCGACGGCCCGCCGCCCGTGCGCCGGGTGTCCCTGCGTCCCGGCGAGACCCTGCTGCTGACGACGGACGGGGTGACCGAGGCGCGTGACGGCGACGACGTCTTCTTCCCGCTCGCCACCGAGGTCGCCGCGGCCGTCGCCGCCGACCCGGGGATCGCGCAGCCCCGGCGGCTGGTCGACTTCGTACGGGACGGCACGCTCAGGCACTGCGGGGGGCATCTGGCCGACGACACGACGGTGTTCGCGGTACGTCGGACGAGATCGGATGAGAACTGAGGGGAGAACTGGTGTGGGGAATACGGATGGAATCGGGCGTAAAGAGTCCTGAGATCCCGCTTTGCAGCCGCAGCGGTTACGGTGCTGCCCTAAGTGATCGACGGGGGATGGGGAGGGACCGATGCCCGGAACCGTGCTGCTGTTGGCCGCCGCCCCGGCGGGCAAGAGCTGTCTGGTGGACGCCGCCTCCGTGCTCCCCGTCCTCGCCGCGGTCCCGCCCACGGTGCTGTCCGGCACGGACACGGCGAACGTCGTGGAACTCGCCGACCCGCTGGAACCGCAGGCCGTCCTCACCCGGCTGCGCGCCGCCGCGGCCTCCCCGGCCCCGCTCACCGTCTTCGTCACCGGCCAGCTCCACCTCGACCGCCGCCAGCGTCTGCCCCACCTCGCGCTGGCCCGTACGACACCGTCGACGGTCCGCTACACCGGCTTCCCCTGGCACTGGTTCCGCGAGGAACTGCGCCTGCGCGCGCCGGGTTCCACATCCCTCGTCCTCGACCTGCACGCCGACCCCGAGACCTGGGAGTGGCTCGTCACCAACCCCCTCGACTCCGGGCGCAACAACGCGGTCTACGGCCGTATCGCCCCGCCTCCGAACCGCCGTACGGTCGCGGTGCCCGCGTACATGAAGGCCATCGCGACCCTCCTGCGCAGCGGCCACCGTCCCTCCTTCGACCAGCTGCACCAGCAGGCCCTGACACGGATCTCGCGTGAGGCCGGGCCGGGCACGGACATCGTGCTGAGGGCGTACGCGCCGGCCCAGATTCCCCCGAGCCTCCTGCGCCCGAGCCCACCGCCGAGCCCCGCCCAGAGCCCGGCCCCACTCCTCGTACCGACC
>NZ_JAKEIP010000425.1 GCF_021474425.1 Streptomyces muensis
CTGCCCCGACCCACCCACGCACCGTCCCGCCGCCCGTAGATGGAGAACACGACGATGACCGCGCCGCACGTTGCCGACAGCCACGACCTGATCCGGGTGCACGGCGCTCGCGAGAACAACCTCAAGGACGTCAGCATCGAGATCCCGAAGCGCCGCCTGACGGTGTTCACCGGCGTCTCCGGCTCGGGCAAGAGCTCGCTCGTCTTCGACACCATCGCCGCCGAGTCGCAACGGCTGATCAACGAGACGTACAGCGCCTTCCTGCAAGGGTTCATGCCCAACCTCGCCCGCCCCGAGGTCGACGTACTCGACGGCCTGACCACCGCGATCACCGTGGACCAGCAGCGGATGGGCTCCGACCCGCGCTCCACCGTCGGCACCGCCACCGACGCCAACGCGATGCTGCGCATCCTCTTCAGCCGCCTCGGCGAACCGCACATCGGCCCGCCCGCCGCGTACTCCTTCAACGTCGCCTCGGTCTCGGCGAGCGGCGGCTTCACCGTCGACCGGGGCGCCGAGAAGACCAGGACCGAGAAGGTCAGCTTCAGCCGCACCGGCGGCATGTGCACCCACTGCGAGGGCCGCGGCACGGTCTCCGACATCGACCTCACGCAGCTCTTCGACGACTCCAAGTCGCTGTCGGAGGATCCGTTCACCATCCCCACCTACACGGGCGACGGGTGGGTCGTGCGGGTCATAGCCGAGTCCGGGTTCTTCGACAAGGAGAAGCCGATCCGGGAGTACACGAAGAAGGAGCGGCACGACTTCCTCTACCGGGAGCCGACCAAGGTCAAGATCAACGGTGTCAACCTCACCTACGAGGGCCTGATCCCCAAGCTCCAGAAGAGCTTCCTGTCCAAGGACCGCGAGTCGATGCAGCCGCACATCCGGGCCTTCGTGGACCGCGCGGTCACCTTCGCCCGGTGCCCCGACTGCGACGGCACCCGGCTCAGCGAACTCGCCCGCTCCTCGAAGATCGGCAAGATCAACATCGCCGACGCCTGCTCGATGGAGATCCGCGACCTGGCCGAGTGGGTCCGGACACTCGAAGCGCCGTCCGTGGCGCCGCTGCTCGCCAAGCTCCAGCACACCCTCGACTCCTTCGTGGAGATCGGCCTCGGATACCTGTCCCTCGACCGGGCCTCCGGCACCCTCTCCGGCGGCGAGGCACAGCGCACCAAGATGATCCGTCACCTCGGGTCCTCGCTCACCGATGTCACGTACGTCTTCGACGAGCCGACCATCGGACTGCACCCGCACGACATCCAGCGCATGAACAACCTGCTGCTGCGCCTGCGCGACAAGGGCAACACCGTGCTGGTCGTCGAGCACAAGCCGGAGACGATCGCCATCGCCGACCACGTCGTGGACCTCGGTCCCGGCGCCGGCACGGCGGGCGGCACCGTCTGCTTCGAGGGCACCCTGGAAGGGCTGCGGAAGAGCGACACCGTCACCGGACGTCATCTCGGTGACCGGGCCGCGGTCAAGGAGACCGTCCGCAAGGCCACCGGCACGCTCGCGATCCGCGGCGCCACGGCGAACAACCTCCAGGACGTCGACGTCGACATCCCGCTCGGCGTGCTCACCGTCGTCACCGGTGTCGCCGGCTCCGGCAAGAGCTCCCTCGTGCACGGCTCGATCCCCGCCGAGGAGGGCGTGGTCTCGGTCGACCAGACCCCGATCCGCGGCTCCCGGCGCAGCAACCCGGCCACGTACACCGGACTCGCCGACCCGATCCGCAAGGCCTTCGCCAAGGCCAACGGTGTGAAGCCGGCCCTGTTCAGCGCCAACTCCGAGGGCGCCTGCCCCACCTGCAACGGCGCCGGTGTCATCTACACCGACCTGGCGATCATGCAGAGCGTCGCCACCACCTGCGAGGACTGCGAGGGCAAGCGGTTCGAGGCGTCGGTGCTGGAGTACCGCTTCGGCGGCCGGGACATCAGCGAGGTGCTCGCGATGTCGGTGACCGAGGCCGAGGAGTTCTTCCGCGCCGGCGAGGCACGCACCCCGGCCGCCCACCGGATCCTGGAGCGGATGGCGGACGTCGGCCTCGGCTACCTCACCCTCGGCCAGCCGCTGACCACCCTGTCCGGCGGTGAGCGGCAGCGGCTGAAACTGGCCACGCACATGGCCGACAAGGGCGGCGTCTACGTCCTCGACGAGCCCACCACCGGCCTCCACCTCGCCGACGTCGAGCAACTGCTCGGCCTGCTCGACCGGCTCGTCGACTCCGGCAAGTCGGTCATCGTCATCGAGCACCACCAGGCCGTCATGGCGCACGCCGACTGGATCATCGACCTCGGCCCCGGCGCCGGCCACGACGGCGGCCGGATCGTCTTCGAGGGCACCCCCGCCGACCTCGTCGCCGAGCGCTCCACCCTCACCGGTGAGCACCTCGCGGCCTACGTCGGCGGCTGACCGCGATGTGCCTCACCACGACACCGGTGATGGCCCTCCTCTCCTCCCGCGCCCGGCAGAGCCGGACGCGGGAGTGGACGAGGTGGGAGGCGGCCCGCGAGGATACGGGTGTGCGATCCAGCCACTCCACGCCCGAGGAACAGCGACTGCGCACCCTCGTCGCGCTGCGCCGCGTCCGCGACCGGATGGACCGGGAGTACGCGCGGCCGCTCGACGTCGAGGCCCTCGCGCGGGGCGTGCACATGTCGGCCGGGCACCTCAGCCGCGAGTTCAAGGCCGCCTACGGCGAGTCGCCGTACGGCTACCTGATGACGCGGCGCATCGAGCGCGCGACGGCGCTGCTGCGCCGCGGCGACCTCAGCGTCACCGAGGTGTGCTTCGAGGTCGGCTGCTCCTCGCTGGGCACCTTCAGCACCCGGTTCACGGAGCTGGTCGGGATGTCGCCGAGCGCCTACCGGCGGCAGGCGGCGGACGCCGTGGCGGACGCGACGGCCGGGATCCCGTCATGCGTGGCGAAGCAGGTGACCAGGCCCCTGCGGAAGCGGGAGGCGCCGTTCAGCCTGGCGGCCGCGGTCAACGGAGCGGTGCCGGTCGGCGAGCCGCAGCCGTAGCCGGTGGCGACGGGTGTTCACGGCAGGGTCTTCGCGTAGTACCGGTCGTCGTCCGAGTCGTAGACCAACCTGCCGTCGGCGTCGTAGCCCTTGATCCGCGGCGCGAGCGTGACCTGCTGGTTCAGCACGCCGGACGCCACGAACCAGCCGTGGTCGAGGGCCGCCTCGGCACTGCTGTCCCCGTAGGAGACGGTCACCTCGGCCACCGACGCCTCGACCGTGCCGACCAGGCCCCAGCGGAACGGGAGTTTCCAGTTGCCCCGGTCCAGGACGGACTGCTGGTAGAGCCGGCCGCCGTTCAGGTCGACGAACACGGGACCGGCTTCCGACGGACCGGCGGCACCGGTACCGGAGAGGCCGACGACCTCACCGCCCACGATCCGGCAGATGAGCGCGACATCCTGCGCCCCCGTCTCCTCCGCCTCCTTCTTCTCCTTCCGCTCCGTGGCGACGACGAACATGCCGTCGCCGGTCGCGTTGGAATCGCCGGTGCTCCGCATCGCCAGAAGGACGCGGTAGCCGTCGGCCCCGCCCGGGTCGGACCGGTCGTCGCCCCGCAGGCCGGTCCCGGCGTAGGCCAGGCACTTCTCCAGACCGTCCGTGGCCTGCGCGAAGGTGATCCCGTCGAGGAGCTGGCCCGGTGTGGCGGGCCGGGCGGGGCCAACGGGAGTCGTCGGGGACGGGGACGGCGTCCGGGCCGCGCTGACGGACGGAGCCGGTGTCGTCGCGGTGTCCGCGCCCGTACGGTCGCCGCCCAGTGCGTACGCCCCGACCGGCATCGCCGCCAACGTCACCAGCACCGCGCCCGCCGCGGCCACCCGGCGCCGTCGCTCGATCACGCCCCGGCGACGGATCGCCGGACAGGGCGCGGACGGGGGCCGGAACGTGTGCGCGGTCTCGGCGAGCAGTTCCCGCAACTGCTCCTCGAAGTCCCGCTCGCTCTCCGCTCCCTGCCGCTGCTCGTCGTCGTTCACCTGCTGCCTCCCTGCACGGACGGCGTCATCCGGGCCAGGCCCGGGTACGCCCGCAACTTCGCCAACCCCTTCGACGCCTGGCTCTTGACCGTGCCCGTGGAACAGCCGAGCACCTCGGCGACCTCGGCCTCGGACAGGTCCTCCCAGTAGCGCATGACGACCACCGCGCGTTGCCTCGGCGGCAGTTGGGCGAGCGCCTCCAGCAGGGCGCCGCGTTCGTCCACGTCGGCGAAGCCCTGTTCGCGCCTCGGCGTCTCCGGTGGTACTGCTGTCAACGACTCGGCGACTCGCCGCTTGCGGAAGCGGTCGCTGTTGCAGCTGACCAGCATCCGCCGCACATACGCCTCCGGATGATCGGCCCGCGACACGCGCCGCCATGACCGGTACGCCTTCGCCAGTGCCGTCTGGGTCAGGTCCTCGGCGTGGTGCGCGTCGCCCGTGAGCAGATACGCGGTCCGCACGAGGTGGGACCACCGCGCCCTGACGAATTCCTGGAACTGGGCCTCTAGTTCGCCCTGCATCAAGCACCTCCCTCGCCCTCCAGACCCCCACCACCCCGAATCCGGT
>NZ_JAKEIP010000426.1 GCF_021474425.1 Streptomyces muensis
CGCCACCTCCTACGAAGCAGCGGTCACCCTCGCATCGTTCCTGCTCTGGGCAAGATCCGTTTGAAGACGGACCCTAGTAGTGCTTGATCAGGTGCATTCGCCGATGGGTGCGGTGGGCAGGTCAGCTCAGCAAGGACGGGCTCGTCGTCCAGGCGTGCGATGCTGATGGGGTGTAGCTCGTACTGCTCGATGTGGCTGTCGCCGAATCGCGTCACGTCGAGCCGATGCTTCAGCCGAACGCTCGGGTAACGGCCGACTGGCCCTCGGCTAGAACGTCGCCGCACAACAGCCTCCTCGAACCCGTACACCATGCCCAAGCACCGCACGTTAGCTGTCCGTGCTCGGGAAGGGGCCCCCATCGCTGAAAGGGCTGGAGACTGCTCGCAGTTGACCGTCGATCATTCACAATGTGGTGATCTAGGAAGGGTGCGGCTGAAGGAACGTGAGCCGAGGCAACGCTGATCGGGGTGTGTTCGGGTCGTCCCGTCTCTACCGTGGCGGTGGAGGAGGCGACTCTGATGGGCTCATTGTTCGATGAGTTGGAGGCCCGGGAGGCGGCTGCCCGGGTGAGGGTGGAGGAGCTTGAGTCGTAGATCGCGGAGTTGACGGCGCGGCTGGAGGCCGAGCGGGAGACGTGGTCGAGGCTGCGGGTGACGCGGGAGACGGTGGCCGAGGTGGTCGCGGAGATGTCCGGTTCGGACGAGGCGCCGATCGTCGAGCGGCCGGTGGAGCCGTCGGCCGGTGACCAGCCGGTGCGGATGGTTGGGGCGATCATGGTGCCGCATTGGAGGGAGGGGCTGTCGGCGGATGCGCTGCCGGATGTGCACCGCGACATCGTGGAGGTCGTGGCGGACGCGTCGACTCCGATGCAGGCCAAGCAGATCGTGCCGAGGATCGGGCTGCCGGCGGTGACGGCGAAGGTCGAGGGGACGCGGGGGAAGCTGAAACGGCTGGTGGAGCGGGGCTGGCTGAG
Source organism: Streptomyces muensis (assembly GCF_021474425.1). Lineage (GTDB taxonomy): Bacteria > Actinomycetota > Actinomycetes > Streptomycetales > Streptomycetaceae > Streptomyces > Streptomyces muensis. The sequence continues at coordinate 974 of NZ_JAKEIP010000426.1, forward strand.
AGAGGACCAGCCCGGGCTGTTCGCGCTCGCTCACCGGACAGCCGAGGCGAGAGGGCGAACTCCCTGAACGATAAAGGCTCTTCTTTCTACCTTCGTAGGTGCCAACCAGAACGAAGTGCAGAAAGAAGAGCGCGATGGAACCCTACGACGCCTTCGATGCCATTGATGAGTTCGCTGCCGCAGTCAGCGCCTTCGGCTGCCTGCAAGGCGACTTGGCCGACCCCGCGACCGCACGGCTGGCGCATCACGAGGTGGAAGAGCTGATCGGGGAGCGGGGCCGTGAGCTGCTGCGCCTGCTATTCCAGGGCCATCTCGACCTGCGGGCCCGCCGGGAACGCGAACAACCCCGCCCGACAGCCGGGGTGGTGACCGGGACAGACGGGCTGGTGCGTCCGCACCGGGAGACGGGTCATCACCGCGAGCTGGCCTGCGTGTTCGGCACCGTCACCGTCGAGCGGTGCGCCTGGCGGCAGAAGGGGCTGCCCAGCGTCCACCCCGCCGACCGGGCTCTGTCCCTGCCCGCCGGCCGGCACTCGCACGGCCTGCGCCGCCTCGCGGTCGCCGAGGCTGTCCGCGGCTCCTACGACCAGGCCAAAGCATCGATCGAGAGGCGGTGCGGGAAGGTGCTGGGCAAACGCCAGGCCGAACACCTCGTCACCGAGGCGGCCCGGGACATCGACGCCTTCTACCGGCAGCGGATTGTGCTGCCGGCGACCGCCGACACCCTCCTGGTTCTACAGTTCGACGGCAGGGGCATCGTGATGCGGCCCGAGGCCCTGCGGCCCGCCACCCTCAAGGCCCACCGGGCAGTCCGGCGGGCGATGCGCACCCGGCTCGCCCCGGGCGAGAAGCCGCACCGCAAGCGGATGGCCACCCTGGCCTGCGCCTTCGACGCCGATCCGGCGCCCCGTCGACCCCACGACATCATCGCCCCGCCCGACGGCCGCAGCCGCGAACGAACACCCCGGCCGGGGCCGAAAGCCTCGGCGAAATGGCTGACCGGGTCGGTCGTCCACCGCCCGAGCACACCGTCGCCGCCGCCTTCGACCAGGCCGAGGCCCGCGACCCTCACCACCTGCGCACCTGGGTGGTCCTCGTCGACGGCGCCCGCCACCAGCTCGACCTCATCCACGCCGAAGCCGACCGGCGCCAGGTCACCGTGCACGTTCTGCTCGACATCGTGCACGTCAGTGAGTACCTGTGGACCGCGGCGCACGCCTTCCACCCGCCCGGCACCGCCGACGCCGAAGCCTGGGTCGCCGGCCACTTGATCGCCATCCTGCACGGCCAGGCCGCCCGCGCTGCGGCCGAAATCACCGCACAGAGTGCCCGGGCCCGCCTGCGCGGAGCGAAACGCGAGGCCGCTGACGCCTGCATCGGCTACCTCACCGGCCACCTCGACCAGCTCGGCTACGACACCGCCCTCGCGGCGGGCTGGCCGATCGCCACCGGCGCGATCGAGGGCGCCTGCCGCCACCTGATCGGCGACCGCCTCGACATCACCGGCGCCCGCTGGGGCCTGGCCGGCGCCGAAGCCGTCCTCAAACTCCTCGCCCTGAACGACAACGACGACTTCGACGCGTACTGGACCTTCCACCTCGCCCGGGAACACGAACGTCTCTACCCCACCCCCGACCAGCACAACTACCAACTCACCGCCTGAACCACGGACTTCCCAGAGCCGGAGCTACACCCAACGCGGATCGGGTGACGGGCACGAACGAGGACCCTCTCGCACGGGCCAACTATCGCTGCGCATGGCCAACTATCGCTGTGACGGGGCGCTTCAGTTGGCCGCTTTGAGTGTCACAGTTGGCCACGTCCCGTGACCTCAGGCAGAAGGGGCGTCCTGGTGAACTCGATCGTGCAACCGGACGGAGTCGCAGGCGAGTGGCCGGATCGAGTGGCCGCCGTGCGTCGCGAGCTCGCCGAGCACGGCCCGCCGCGGAGTCCCGATGGCGGTCCGGACTTCGCCACCGTCACGCTGCCGGAGCGTGACGGTGATCAGGTACGTGACCTCCTGGTGGACGAGAGAGTCGGCACGGTCGTTGAGATCGGACTCGCCTATGCCGGCTCGGCGCTGGCGATCGGCGAAGCGCTGCTGCGCACCGGTTCACGGAACCCGCGGCACGTGGTGATCGACCCGTTCCAGTTCACGGCGTACGACGGCGTCGGGTGGGAACTGCTGCGCAGCGCCGGCCTGGACGACATCGCCGAGTTGGTGACCGAACCATCGCAGCGGTTCCTTGCTCAGTTGGCCGACGCGGGCTTCGCCGTGGACGCAGCGTTCGTCGACGGCAGCCACCACTTCCACAACGTGTTCGTCGACCTCCACTTCCTGGGCGAGATCGTCCGACCTGGCGGCGTCGTGCTGCTCGACGATGTCTGGTGGCCATCGGTCGCCGCTGCCGTGGCGTACTTCGAGACCAATCTGGGGTGGCGTCCGATACCAGGCGCTCTGGCCGACGGGACTGCTGACCCGGCCAGCGGTCGGCCGCGGACCGGCGCCTACCGGCTGCCCGATCCGCGCCCGACGCCGGACTTCAAGGAGTTCCGACCGTTCTGCTGATTCGGGTGGGTTCGCGAGGCCCCACCCGAATCGGGCGACCGCGCGTCAGTCACAGCGATGACATCGCGTTGAGCTTGCCCGGGGGTACCCCAATGGGCGTACTCCGTGACGTATTGAGGTCTGCAGGCCTCCTCCATCCCTAGTCTTCCCAGGCAAGACGACAGGGCTCGGGGAGGGCTTGGTGACAGGGCTGAACAGGGGAGCCATCGATCAGGCAGCGTTGTGGTCGGCCGCCCTGGCCGCAGTGATCACTCTGTCGTTGGGCGATGGACGCTACGACTGGCTGAGCTTCGCTTTGGGGACGGCGCTGGCGCTGCAGATCGCTGCCTTCTACCGTCCCGCACCTCACGAACCGGACAGGCGGTGGGACCGCTGCACGGGAGCGGGGAGTTTCGGAGCTGTCAGCGGGCTGGTTGCCGCGATGGTCCTGGCCTGACCCGTGCAGGCAGCGATCGGGACGCCGCGACGGTGTCGCGTGGGCGGAGCCAATCCGGACGACTGTGCTGGGGCCGCGGCGTACCCGTGGTTGGGCGTGGTGTGGCTTACGTCCGCAGTGGCCCTGTCCTACTGGCACTGGTCAATGGTGGTCATCCGGTCGGCGTCACAGCCGTCCTGAGCCCTCGGGTATCCGTCGGACCGGGGTACGCCGGGAGCCGTACCTCAGTGGCCATCTGTCGTACTCACCGGCCAACCGAAGTGCTCAGTCACAGCTGATGTGACTGAGCACGCTAGTTGGCCACTCTGAGCATTACGGTTGGCCGCAGAGTGGTGATGCACTGGAGCCGGCGCTCAAATCCCCAAGTCTGTCAGTCTGCCACCGGCCAGTTGAGTTCGGTACGCAGGTCACGCGGGTCCATGTCCGGGGAGGGCTGCGTGACGTAGGTCTCCCACCTGTCCTCTCCGGCGGACAGCCCCCGCGCCTGCATCCAGGAGAGCAGGCGTTCCCAGGAGGCCCCGAGACCCTCGAACGACCCGAAGTGCGTCAGGCGCGCGACCCGCCCTCCGGGAAGCGA
>NZ_JAKEIP010000427.1 GCF_021474425.1 Streptomyces muensis
GGACGGGGCGGTGCGGCCGTCGTGGTCGGGCCGTCCGGTAACCCGTGGCAGGTTCGGAGCGGGGTGCCGATGACTGCCGGCGTCGCGGCGGTTCGGCTCGCCGGGCGCCTGCGCGGTCCCGGCAGCGGGTGACGGTGGGGCTCCGGCGCCGGGTTGAGACGACTATGGGGCAACGGGCAGGTCCTGCCTAGCCCTCATCCGATCGATATCGAAGATGTGGATCATCCGGGCCCTGGATGCCAGGCACCTGCGCGGGCCCGCTATCTCGGTGCGACCGTGGCGATACGGCCGGGCTCGGAAGCGGCCAGCTCCGCTCCCACGCGGGCCGCGGTCTCGCGCAGCCAGATGTGGGCCGCGTCATGGGTGTGCACCGGGTGCCACCACAGTGCCTCCTGGAGAGGGACCGCCCCGTAGGGAGGTTCCATGAGGCGTACGGCGGCCACGCCGCGCAGCAGCTCGGCCAGGCGCTGCTGTACCAGGGCGATCCGGCGGGTGCCGGCGACCAGGAAGGGCAGCGCCTGGAAGCTGTCGACGGAGATCTCCACGCGGGGGTCGACGCCGAGCATGCTCAGCTGCCGGGCGGCCGGAGCGTCGTAGGCGCGCTGGTAGATGACCCAGGGCAGCCGTGCCAGGTCGTCCATGGTCAGCTGGTCGCCGACCTCGTCGTTCGTCTCGGCCACCAGGAAGACCCAGCGGTCGGTGTACAGGTCGACGGCGGGGAAACCGCTGATGACGCCGCGCGGCATCAAAAGCCCGTCGGCCGTGCTGAGCAGCGGTGCCGTCTCCTCGGTGACGTCGATGGGCGTCCGCTGGAAGCGCAGCCGTACCCCCGGGGCCTCGGCATGCACGGTCCGGGCGAACTCGGCGCCGAACACGGCGAGCGCGTAGTCGGAGGTGAGCAGGGTGAACTCGTGCTCCTCGCTGCCCGGGGCGAAGTCGGCCCTGCTGCTGAAGACCCGTTCCAGCAGGTCACAGGCGGTCGAGGTGCGGTCCAGCAGAGCGCGGCCGAGGGCGGTCAGTTCGTACTGCTTGCCGACGCGCGCGAGCAGGTCGTCGTCGAAGTGGCGGCGCAGGCGGGCCAGGGCCGCGCTCATCGCCGGCTGGCTGAGCCCGACGCGCTGCCCGGCGCGGGTGACGTTGCGTTCCTCCAGCAGGGCCCGCAGGGACAGGACGAGATTGAGATCGAGGCCGGAGAGGGACACGACGCCTCCAGAGCGAGGCCGCTCGCGGCGGCAGCAGCATTTGCACCACAGATGATCAACATCTAAAGAATCGATTTCCCAGATTACTCGCTGGGGTCCAGATTGGTCCCACCGCAATCTGGAGGACATTCCCGTGAAACCCGCAGCCGCTTCCGCGTCCTTCTCCGGACCCTTCGCCCTTGGCGTCCTCTCCGCCTCTGACCAGGCGCCTTTCCCCGGTCTCGTGATCCCCGAGGGGCGTGTGCTGGATCTTCGTACGGCCCTCGGGGAGCCGGACCTGACAGCCAGGGGGATCTACGACCGCTGGGACGAGATGCTTCCTCGCCTGCACGCGCTCGCGGCCGACGAGACGGCCGACTGGCGGCCGTTGGAGCACCTGCGGGCGCACGCGCCGGTCGAGCCCCGCCAGGTCTTCCAGTCCGGCGCCAACTACCGGCAGCACGTGATCGACCTGGAGGTCGCCCACCGCTCCCCCGACGACCCCCGCACGGTCGAGGAGGCGCGCGCGGAGATCGCCGCGGTCATGGACCGGCGGGCGGCCGAGGATCTGCCGTACGTGTTCATCGGCCTGCCGAGTGCGATCACCGGCCCCTTCGACGACGTCGTACTTCCGGACTGGGCCGAACAGCCCGACTGGGAGCTGGAGTTGGCAGCCGTCATCGCCAGGCCCGCCTACCGTGTGACGGTCACGGAGGCCCTGGAGTACGTCGCCGGCTACACCATCGCCAACGACCTCACCGACCGCGCCACCGTCTTCCGCCGGGACATGAAGGCCATCGGCACCGACTGGCTGCGCTGCAAGAACGCCCCCGGTTTCACCCCGCTCGGCCCGTGGATCGTGCCCGCCGAGTCGATCGCCGACCCGGGTGACCTGCGGGTCACGCTGAAGCTCAACGGCGAGACCATGCAGGACGAGTCCACCAAGGACATGCTCTTCGGCATCGCCCGGCTGGTGTCGTACATCTCCCAGACCTCCCGGCTCCTGCCCGGCGACCTGGTGCTCACCGGCAGCCCGGCCGGCAACGGCATGCACTGGGGGCGGCTGCTGCGCGACGGCGACGTCATGGAGGGCTCCATCACCGGGCTGGGCGTGCAGCGCACCCGCTGTGTCGGCGAGGGGACCGCGTCGTGACGGCCCCGCTCGACCCCGCGGACGCCGAGGGCGCGATCACCGAGGCCGCCAAGCGGTGCTCCAACTGGGGGCGTTGGGGCGAGGACGACGTGCTCGGCACGCTGAACTTCCTCGACGAGGACAAGCGCCGCGAGGGTGCCGCGCTGGTGCGGCGGGGCGTGAGTTTCTCGCTGTCGCAGCGGTTCGACATGAACGGGCCGCAGAAGGGCTGGCGCCGCCGCACCAACCCCGTCCACACCATGCTGGACACGGGAACGGACGCGGCGCTGGGCAACCAGGGCTTCCCGCACGGCATCGGCGGCGCCGACGACGTGATCGCGATGCCCCTGCAGTGCTCCACCCAGTGGGACGGGCTCGGGCACATCTTCGACCACGGCAAGGCGTGGAACGGGCGGGCGGCCGAGAAGGTCGTCACCTCCGACGGCGATCTGGTCACCGGCATCGAGCACATGGCCCCGTACGTCGCCGGGCGCGGAGTCCTCCTCGACGTCGGCCGGGTGATCGGCGGCGAACGCGGGGAACTGCCGGACGGTTTCGCGATCACCGAGGAACACCTGACCGCGACGGCCGAGGCGCACGGCGTGGCCGTCGGCCGCGGGGACATCGTCGTCGTCCGGACCGGGCGGCTGGCGCGCGCCCGCCGCGAGGGCTGGGGCGACTACGCGGGCGGAGACTCGCCCGGTCTGTCCTTCACCACCGCCGGCTGGCTGCACGCGAGCGAGATCGCCGCCATCGCCACCGACACCTGGGGCTTCGAGGTACGGCCGAACGAGTTCCACGGCGCCTTCCAGCCGCTGCACCAGGTCGCCATCCCCAACATGGGCCTGCTGATCGGTGAGATGTGGGACCCCGACGCTCTCGCGGACGACTGCGCCCGCGACGGCGTGTACGAGTTCTGGCTCACCGCCGCGCCCCTGCCCATCACCGGAGCCGTCGGCTCCCCCGTCAACCCCGTCGCCGTCAAGTGACCCGACCAACAAAGGAGTTGGCCATGGAACGAAAGAGAGTCCTGGTCATCGGAGGGGGCACCTCCGGCAACGCCATGACCGTGCTGCTGCGGCGGGCCGGCATCGACGTCGACCTCGTCGAGGTCAAGGAGGACTGGAACGTACGCGGCTCCGGCATCACCCTGCAGGGCAACGCCCTGCGCGTGCTGCGCGAGATCGGCGTCTGGGACGAGGTCCGCGAGCACGGCTTCGGCTTCGACGCCCTGGGGCTGACGACGCCTGACGGCACCGTGCTGCACGTCGGCGACGTCCTCCGTACCGGCGGAGACGACCTCCCCGCCACCCTGGGCATGCAGCGCCCGGTGCTCCAGCGCATCCTCATCGACCTCGTCCGGGCATCCGGCGCGAACGTCAGGCTCGGCACCACCGCCGAGATCCTCACCGAGGACGACACGTCGGCGACCGTCCGGTTCAGTGACGGCACCGAGAGCCGCTACGACCTCGTCGTGGCCGCCGACGGCCTGCACTCCGCGACCCGCGCCGCCATGGGCATCGACGTCAAACCCGAGCCGACCGGCATGGCCATCTGGCGTGTCCCGGCGCCCCGCCCGGCCGGAGTGGAGTGCAGCGTCCTCTCCCACGGAGGACCCTGCTACATCGCCGGCTACACGCCCACCAGCAAGGACACGATCTACGCCTATCTGGTGGAGGCCGGCCGCGACCGCGCCACGATCCCGCCCGAGTCCTACGCGCGGGAGATGCGCCGCCTCGCCGAGGGATACGGCGGTGCCTGGGACGAGATCCGTGACTCGATCACCGACCCGGCGCAGGTGAACTACACCTGGTTCGACCGGATGCTGGTCGAGGGGTCCTGGCACCGGGGCCGGGTCGTCCTCGTCGGCGACGCCGCGCACTGCTGCCCGCCCACGCTGGCCCAGGGCGCGGCCATGGCCCTGGAGGACGCGTGGGTGCTGTCCCAGCTGCTGACCAGCGGATCCGCGTGGGACGAGGAACTGCTCACGCACTACTACGAGCGGCGGATCGACCGGGTCCGGATGGTCGTCGAAGCGTCCGTGCAGATCGGGCAGTGGCAGCTCGACGGTGTGCCCGGTGACGTGCCCGGGCTGCTGGACGCCACCATGCCGGGGGGCAAGGAGCTGGCCGGGGGCCGCCCCCCCCCCCCCCCCCCCCGGGGGGGCCCCCCCCCCCCCCCGCGCGGGGGGGGGGGGGGGGGCCGCCCCCCGGCCCCCCACCCGCGGGGGGGCGGCCCCCC
>NZ_JAKEIP010000428.1 GCF_021474425.1 Streptomyces muensis
CCCGAGCGGACCCCGGCCCCCGGCACCTGAACGACCAAGGAGACCGACCATGCGCGAGACCATCGACTTCGGCATCGACCTCGGCACCACCAACAGCGCCATCGCGGTGGCGGAGGACGACGGTGTCCGGGTCGTCAAGAACAACGACGGCTGGGACTTCACACCCTCCGCCGTGTGGATCCCCAAGGAGGGGGTGATCCATGTCGGCAGGCGGGCCCGTGAGCGCACGGAGAGCGATCCCGACAACGCGTACGCCGAGTTCAAGCTGGAGATGGGAGCGGCCGGCGCGCACCGCCTCTTCCACCGCACGGGCGTGTCGCTGACACCCGAGGAACTCTCCGCCGAAGTGCTCAAGTCCCTGCGGCAGGACGCCGCGCACGAGTACGGGTACCAGCCGGAGGCGGCCGTGATCACCGTCCCGGCCTCCTTCGCCCTGAACCAGAACAACGCCACCAGCTCGGCCGCGGCCCTCGCCGGGCTCGGCGAGCAGTGCCCGCTGGTGCAGGAGCCGACCGCCGCCGCGATTGCCTACGGTGTGCAGGACGCCTCCGAATCCGCCCACTGGATGGTGTTCGACCTGGGCGGCGGCACCTTCGACGCGGCCCTGATGAGCAAGCGCGACGGCGAGTTGCAGCTGATCCAGCACGCGGGCGACCCGTACCTCGGCGGCAAGCTCATCGACTGGGCCCTCGTCGACGACGTACTGGCACCCGCCGTCCGCAGCGACCTCGGGCTTGCCGACTTCGCCCGCAGCAGCCCGCGCTGGCGCAAGAACTTCGCCAAGCTCAAGCTGGAGGCGGAGAACGCCAAGATCGCCCTGTCCCGCAGGGACTCCGTCGAGATCTCCGTCGACCTGGACGACGGCAGCGGCGGCATCGAGCCCTTCGAGTACGTCCTGACCCGCGGCGCCCTCGACGACCTGGCGCTGCCCTTCTACACCCGCGCCGTCCGGCTCTGCCGCGACGCCCTCGCCCAGAGCGCCCTGCGCCCCGACCACATCGACCGGCTGCTCCTGGTCGGCGGCGCGACGCTCAGCCCGGGCCTGCGCGAACTGCTCGCCGACCCCGTCGAAGGACCCGGCATCCCCCTCGACCACAGCCAGGACCCCACCACCGTGGTCGTGCGCGGAGCCGCCGTGTTCGCGCGCACCGTCCGGCTGCCGAGGAAGCCGCAGAAGGCGGCACAGGGCGAGTTCGCGATCGAACTCCACTATCCGGCGCAGTCCGTCGACACCACCGGCATCCCCGTCTCCGGCAAGGTGAGCAGCGGCAGCGCGGTCGACTGGACCAGGTTCGCCGTCACCCTCAGCAACCCCGACGGCCGACCGCCGTTCCGTGGACCGCTAACCGAGATCGGCGCGGACGGCACCTTCTACACCGAGGTGGCCATCGACGCCGACACCCGCTCCCGGTTCACCGTCGAGCTCACCGACACCTCCGGCACCCGGCGCAAGCTGGCCGGCGACACCTTCTCCATCACCCACGCGACCGTCGTCCCCGGCGACGCCGTGCTCACCGGCACCCTCGGCATCGGCAAGGCCGACGGCTCCTTCGACCCGCTGCTCCGCAAGGGCACCACCCTGCCGGCCCAGGTCACCAAGCCCTACCGGACGACCATCGCGCTGCGCCGCGCCCAGCCCGACGCCGTCATCCGCATCCCGCTGCTGGAGGGCGAGCGCAGGCGCGCCGACCGCAACACCCGGGTCGGGCTCATCGAGATCCGCCCGCGCGACATCCGCATCGACCTGCCCGCCCAGAGCGAGGTCGAGGTGACCTTCGAGATCCAGGCGAGCAACCGGGAGGTCCTCGTCACCGCCGACATCCCCCTGCTGGAGCAGCAGTTCGAGGCGACGATCAACCGCTCCGAGCTGCTCGCACCCGAACACGAGGAACTGGTGGACCGTCTGCACGACCTGGAACAGCGCGTACGGCTCCTCCAGGACCAGGCCGAGGACGTCTACTCCGACCAGGCACGGGAGCAACTGGCCGACCTCGCCGAGCAGAAGACCATCCCCCAGCTCCGCAAGGAGGTCGACGCCGCCGCCGTCGACACCGGTGCCGCCGTCACCAGCGAGCGCCGCATCCGCGATGTCGAGGCCCAGCTCGACGACATCGAGCAGGCCATCGAGATCCCCGGACTGCAACGCGAGCTGTGGGATCTGCTCAGCTCCTGCGAGGACGTCATGGAACAGACCGGCGGCGGCCCGTCGGACCGTCGGGAGCTGCAGAACATGCGCGACCGGGCCGGCGCGCTCGGCGACGACGCCACTCCGGCGGACCTGCGGCGGCTGATCAAGCGGGCCGGGGAGTTCCACGTCGAGCTGCTGCGCCGCACCGACCAGTGGGAGTACGTGGTCTTCCACGCGCTGGTCGAGATGCGCGACGACATGTTCTCCCGGGCCCAGGCGGACGCCGCGATCCTGGAGGGCCGCCGGGCCGTCGCCGCGGGGAACCGCCGGGCACTCGCCGGCGTCAACGAGCGGCTGCGCAGGCTGCTGCCACCGGGGGCCGCCGAGGAGGCCGAGCGGATGTCCGGCGGCATCAACTAGCCGTTCGAAGCAGAGGAGTTGACGGTGACCACCGCACCCACCCCGGTCCTGCCCGCCGACGCGCTCCGGGTCGTCCTGCTCGTCTCGCGCGCCCGGGCGGCGGCCCGCTCCGGTGACCTGGACGGCGCGCTACGGCTGCTGCACGAGGCCGACGATCCCGCCCTCGCCGGCCATCACGACGTACTCGACCTGCTCGCCCGGGTGCACGCCCAGCGGGGTGAGCCGGCCCTGGCGGCGGAGTACTGGCGAAGGGTTCAGGAGGAGCGGCCGGAGGACCCCGCCGCCTCGGCGGGGCTGGCGACGATCGACCGGCTGGGCCGCCGTGGCCCACGCGCGGCGCTCGCCCGGCACCGCGCCCGTACCGCGCTGGCCGCAGCGGTCTGCGCGGTGGCCGCGATCACGGCCTGCACGGTCGTCCTCACCGACGACGCGGGCGGGCGTCCGCAGCGGCCGGCCCCGTCGCAGGCCGACCGGGCGGAACAACTCGCCCAGCGGCTCGAAGTCGAACACCGGGCACGGCAGGAACAGGAGCGCGTCCGCGCGTCGGCCCGCCGCGCGGAGGCGGTGGCGGCGCTGGCCCGCGAGCTGCGCGCACCGGGCATCGACGCGGCCGTGCACGGGGACTCCGTGGAAGTCACCTTCTCCGACGGGGTCTTCTCCGAGGCCGACCGGCTCACCCCGGCCGGCGCCGACCGGCTGGCCGTCCTCGGCGGCCGCCTCGCGGGACGGCAGGCCGACGTGGAGATCCTCGGCCACACGGCCACCGTTCCGGGCGCCCCGGACAGCGGCGGTTCCGTGCTCTCCTTGTGGCGTGCGCTGGTCGCCGCGCGGGAGTTGAGCGCCGCCAGTGGAGAGCCACTGACGGCGTTCACGACGGCGAGCGCGGATCAGCGGGACGCGCCGTACGCGGGCATCGCGCGGAACCGGACGGTCACGGTGCTGATCACGCCCCGCTGACCGGGCGGTGACGCGGCGGCGGGCGCCGCACGCTCAGCGGGTGACCAGCAGTCCCCGGCTCCTCAGTACCTTCCGCTCCAGCGGGCTGAAGATCAGCAGGTCGATGGCGATGCCGACGATGAGGATCAGGAAGATGGCGAGGAACACCTGGGACATGCTGCTGTTGGTGCGGCCGTGTTCCAGCAGCTGGCCGAGGCCGATGCCGAGGTCGGGTGAGGTGGCGATGATCTCGGCGGCCATGAGGGAGCGCCAGGAGAAGGCCCAGCCCTGCTTGAGGCCCGCCAGATAGCCGGGTAGCGCGGCCGGCATCACGATGTGCCGGGCCTCGTGCAGGCCGGTCGCGCCCAGGGTCCGGCCCGCGCGCAGGAACAGCGGGGGAATCTGGTCGATGCCCGATACGAGGCCGTTGGCGACGGAGGGGACGGCGCCGAGCAGGATCACGGCGTACATCATCGAGTCGTTCAGGCCCAGCCAGATCACGGCCGGCGGCACCCAGGCCACCGACGGGAGGGACTGCAGGCCGGAGAGGATGGGGCCGATGGCGGCGCGGACGAACCTGACGCGTGCGACGAGCAGGCCGAGCGGTGTGCCGATGGCCAGGGCCAGCAGGAAGCCCATCAGGCCGCGTGAGACGGATGTCCAGATGTAGTCGAGGAGGGTGCCCTGGAGCCAGGACTGGCGTACCTCGGCCCAGACGTCGGAGGGCGAGGGCAGCTTGTAGTCGGGCGCGACCTCGGCCCACACCAGGATCTGCCAGACCACCAGCACCAGCGCGACCGCAGTGACGGGCGGAAGCACCTTGCGGACCAGGGTCTCGCGCAGCGGCGTACGGCCGACCTGCACCGAGTCCAGCGCGTCGAGCCCGGCCTCCAGCCCCGCCAGATCGTCCTGCGCCGTCCCGGCCGCCGGGGAGCCGTCCTTGGTGACGTCGACCTTGGTGTCGACGCCGTTGTCAGTGCTGGCCATGGCGGCGGATCTCCCCACGCAGTTCTTCGGTGATCTCCCGCGAGAGCTCGGCGACCTCGGAGT
>NZ_JAKEIP010000429.1 GCF_021474425.1 Streptomyces muensis
GTTGTGGGCGTACCGTTCCGTCAACGGGGAGGCTCGGAGTCTCTCCCGGCGGCAGACTCACGGGTGGCCCACCCGAGCCGCTCTGCCGCCCGGGGTCGGGGAAATCCCGCCTCCCCCGGGCGGCAGAGCGGCTCAGGAGGCCCTGCCGTCCGTCGGCGGGCGTGAGTAACGCCGAGCTTCGCCGTTCACGGAGCGGATCGGCAACAACTGTGACAACCGCGACATTCGTCATGACGCCGGCTCCTTGAGGACACGGTCCACCGGCACCTCGTCCGTGACGGTCACCGCCGACGGGTCCAGATCGGCCGGCGAGGGCATCACGCTGCCGGGCAGCTGTACGGCGGCCGCGCCGTGCGCCACCGCCGAGGCGAGGGCCCGCGGACCGCTGCCGCCCGCGATGAGGAAGCCGGCCAGCGAGGAGTCGCCGGCGCCGACATTGCTGCGTACGACGTCCACGCGCGCGCTCGCGAACCAGGCGCCCTCGCCGTCCACCAGCAGCTGCCCGTCCGCGCCCAGGCTCGCCAGTACGGCGCCGGCGCCCATCTCGCGCAGTTCCTCGGCGGCCTTCAGCGCGTCGCCGACGGTGGTCAGGGGGCGCCCGACCGCCGCCGCGAGCTCCTCGGCGTTCGGCTTCACCACGTCGGGACGGGCGCGCAGGGCTTCCAGGAGGGCGGGCCCGGAGGTGTCCAGGGCGATCCGCGCGCCCCCTGCGTGCGCCCGGGTGACCACATCGGCGTACCAGGACGGCGCGAGGCCGCGCGGCAGGCTGCCGCAGCAGGCGATCCAGGCGGCGTCGCGCGACTGTTCGCGCACCGTCTCCAGGAGCAGCTCCTGCTCGGCCGCCGACAGCTCGGGGCCGGGCGCGTTGATCTTCGTGAGCACCCCGTCCGACTCGGCGAGCGCGATGTTCGAGCGGGTGCCTCCGGCGACCGGGACGGGCGCGACCTCGATGCCCTGGGCGTCGAGCAGGTCGGCGACGAGCGCGCCGGGCGCACCGCCGAGGGGCAGCACCGCGACCGTGCGCTGTCCGGCGGCCGCGACGGCCCGTGAGACGTTCACGCCCTTGCCGCCCGGGTCCATGCGCTCGCCGGTGGCGCGGATGACCTCGCCGCGGTCGAGGGAGGGCACCTCGTAGGTGCGGTCCAGGGACGGGTTCGGGGTGACGGTGAGGATCATGCGCGCACTACTTCCGTGCCGCCGCGCTCGATCGCGGTGGCGTCTTCGGGGCTCAGCCCGCTGTCGGTGATCAGCAGGTCCACGTCGCTCAGGTCACCGAAGCGGGCGAAGTGCTCCTGGCCGTGCTTGGAGGAGTCGGCGAGGAGGACGACCCGGCGGGCGGCGGCCACGGCCGCGCGCTTCACCGCCGCCTCGGCGAGGTCAGGGGTGGTCAGACCGTGCTCGGCGGAGAAGCCGTTGGCCGCGACGAACAGGACGTCGGCGCGGATCTCGCCGTACGCGCGCAGCGCCCAGGCGTCCACGGCGGCGCGCGTACGGTGCCGTACGCGGCCTCCGACCAGGTGGAGCTGGACGCTGGGGTGGTCCGCGAGGCGGGCCGCGATGGGCAGGCTGTGGGTGACGACGGTGAGGGACGCCTCCAGCGGCAGCGCGGCGGCCATGCGGGCCACCGTCGTACCGGCGTCGAGGATCATCGTGCCCTCGGTGGGCAGTTCCGCGAGGGCCGCCTTCGCGATGCGGTCCTTCTCGTCGGCCGCCGTCGACTCCCGCTCGGCGAGGTCCGGCTCGAAGTCCAGGCGCCCGGCGGGGATCGCGCCGCCGTGCACACGGCGTACGAGTCCGGCCCGGTCCAGGGCCTTCAGATCCCGGCGGATCGTCTCCGCCGTCACCTGGAACTCCTCGGCCAGCGACAGGACGTCCACTCGGCCGCCGTCACGAGCCAGCCGGAGGATCTCCTGCTGCCGCTCCGGTGCGTACATGTCCGTTCGCCTCCGAACTGTGCCCGAACTTGTGGTTTCGCTGGGAGGCTACGCCCGGATTTCCGGAAAGTAAACAGGTTCGGGCTCAATCGGGCAGGACTGGGCTTTGAAGAGGGGAAACACGGAAACGGCAAGGGGCCCGGCACCGAGGTGCCGGGCCCCTCCCCGCTCTCAGCCCACCAGCGCGGGCTCTTTCTCCGTCTCCGTCTCCGGCGCCGGACCATCGGCCGCTCCCTCGACGTGCTGGGCCGGTCGCTTCGGCAGCGCGGACATCAGCAGGAAGATGACGCCCATCACCGCGGCGACCCACCAGAGCGCGTGCTGGAACCCGTCCGCGAAGGCCATACCGGCCGCCGTGCGCTCCGTCGCCCCGGCGAGCCGGTCGTCGACGACGCCGAAGAAGACCACCGAGACCAGGCCCAGACCCAGCGCGTTGCCCATCTGCTGCACCGTGTTGATCAGGCCCGACGCCGAACCGGCGTGCTCGCGCGGCACCTCGGAGAGGATCGCGTCCGTCAGCGGCGCCACGATCAGGCCCATGCCGACGCCCATCACGACCAGGGGCAGCGCCATCTGCCAGGGCGCGATGGACAGGCCGTAGTGGTTCGCCTCCCAGATGTAGATCAGGACACCGAGCGCCATCACCAGCGCGCCCGCCTGGAGCACCTTGCGGCCGAAGCGCGGGACCAGCTTCTGGACCGACATGCCGGCCGCCGTCGAGACCGCGATCGAGAACGGGATGCCGGTCAGGCCCGCCTTCAACGGGCTCCAGCCCAGGCCGAACTGCATGTACAGCGTCCAGACCAGGAAGAAGATGCCGAGCGCCACACCGAAGACGGTCTGTACGGCGATACCGGCCGCGAAGCTCTTCACCCTGAACAGGGAGAGCTCGATCAGCGGGGAGCCGTCCCGGGTCGCCTTCCGCTTCTCGTACGTCACCAGCGCCGCGAGGACGACGAGCGCGCCCGCCATCACCACGTACCCCCACGTCGGCCAGCCCAGCTCACGGCCGCGGGTCAGCGGGTAGAGCAGCATCAGCAGGCCGAGCGTGACGAGGCCGACGCCGACGAGGTCCAGCCTCAGGGCCTTCGGCGCCTTGGACTCGGTGATGAAACGGCTGCCGAGGATCAGGCCCGCGATGCCGACCGGGAGGTTGATCAGGAAGATCGGGCGCCATTCGAGGCCGAAGAGGTTCCACTCGGTGAGCAGGGCGCCGAGGAGGGGGCCGGTGACCGCGCCGAGGCCTACGACCGCGCCGAACAGGCCGAAGACCTTGCCGCGTTCGTGTGCCGGGAAGGTGGCGTGCACGATCGACAGGACCTGCGGGACCATCAGGGCCGCCATCGCGCCCTGGAGGATGCGGGAGGCGACCAGCATCTCCGGGTTGGCGGCGAAGCCGCACAGGGCGGAGGCGAGGGTGAAGCCGCCGATGCCGATCAGGAACAGTCGCTTGCGGCCGTGTATGTCGCCGAGACGGCCACCCGTGATCAGGCCCGCGGCGAACGCGAGGGCGTAGCCCGCGGTGATCCACTGGATCTGGCCGAACGTCGCGCCCGCCTCGCGCTGGATCGACGGGATGGCGATGTTGACGATCGTGACGTCGACCAGGTCCATGAAGGCGGCGGTCATCACGATGGCCAGGGCGAACCAGCGGCGGCGGTCGCCTGTCACGGGTGCTGAAGCTGTCTCGGTTGAAGTCATGGCCCGAAGGTATTCCAGCAATAGGTCAGATCGTGTCCTAGTGGTGCGGCATGCTCGGAAACATGACGACGGATACTCCGGCACGGCTGCTGACACTCCTCTCGCTTCTTCAGACGCCCCGCGAATGGCCCGGCGGCGAGCTCGCCGATCGGCTCGGGGTGTCCCGGCGTACGGTTCGGCGGGACATCGACCGGTTGCGGGAGCTGGGGTATCCCGTGCAGGCGACGAAGGGTTCCGACGGGGGGTATCGGCTCGTCGCGGGCAAGGCGATGCCGCCGCTCGTGCTGGACGACGAGGAGGCCGTGGCCATCGCGGTCGGGCTGCGGGCGGGTGCGGGGCACGCCGTCGAGGGCGTCGACGAGGCGTCGGTTCGGGCGCTGGCCAAACTGGAGCAGGTGCTGCCGTCACGGCTGCGGCACCGGGTGAGCACGCTCCAGGCCGCGACGACGCCGTTGACCAGTGGGGACGGGGCGAGTATCGCGCCCGAGACGCTGACCGTGATGGCGTCGTGTGTGGCGGGGCGGGAGCGGTTGCGGTTCGCTTACCGGGCGAAGGACGGGGTCGCGTCTCGGCGGGTGACGGAGCCGCATCGGCTGGTGTCCACGGGGCGGCGGTGGTACCTCGTGGCGTACGACCTCGATCGGGGGGACTGGCGGACGTTCCGGGTCGACCGGGTGAGTGAGCCGTTCGCGACCGGAGTGCGGTTCGCTGAGCGGGAGTTGCCCACGGGGAGTGCGGCGGAGTACTTGCGGCAGTCGATTCGGCCTCGGCAGGAGACGTACGAGGTGGTGGTCACGTTCGCTGCGGGGGTGGATGTCGTTGGGGCTCGGTTGCCTCCGTGGTTGGGGGTGCCGGAGGCGGTGGGAGGGGGTG
>NZ_JAKEIP010000430.1 GCF_021474425.1 Streptomyces muensis
CACGCGAAAGCCCCTGCCACGCAGACAGCAACCCCTCCCGCTCCCCAGCCGACAGGACCTCCACATCGGAGACACGAAGGTCCGGTCGGTGAGCGAGCGCGGTCAGGACGCGTACGAAGCGATCGACGATGCTGTGGGCGGTCGCCCGGTCGAACAGGTCCGTGCTGTAGTCCAGCGCTCCGGCCAGAACAGCGGGCTGGTCCTGATCCGTGGGCCGGCGTTCCGCGAGACGGAAAGACAGGTCGAACTTGGCGGCGCCGACACCGACCGGCTGACCCGTCACCGTCATGCCCTGCAGTGAGGCGACGGCGGACGCGGCTCCCTGTTCCGTGTTGTTGAGGGTGAGCATGGTCTGGAAGAGGGGGTGGCGGGCGAGGGACCGCTCGGGGTTGACCGCCTCCACCAGCCGTTCGAACGGCAGGTCCTGGTGCGTACGCCGCCAGGTCCGTGGCCCGTACCCGGTCGATGAGCTCCGCGAACGTCGGATCGCCGGAGGTGTCGGTGCGCAGCACCAGCGTGTTGACGAAGAAGCCCACCAGATCGTCCAGCGCGTCATCCGTCCGGCCCGCGATCGGCGTGCCCAGCGGGATGTCCGTACCCGCGCCCAGCCGCGACAGCAGCGCCGCCAGACCCGCCTGCAGCACCATGAACAGGCTGACCCTGCCCTCGCGGGCCACGCGCGCCAGGCCTTCGTAAACGTCGGCCGGCACGTCGAAGGTGATCCGGTCGCCCTGGTAGGTGGCAACGGGCGGGCGGGGACGGTCGTAGGGCAGCGCCAACTCCTCCGGCAGGCCGGCCAGCGTCTCCTTCCAGTAGGCGAGCTGCCGGGACGCCTCGCTGTCCGGGTCGTCCTCGGCGCCGAGCACCTCGCGCTGCCACAGGCTGTAGTCCGCGTACTGCACCGGCAACGGCGACCAGCCGGGGGCCTCGCCCGCGACACGCGCCGCGTACGCCGCCGTCAGATCACGCGCCAGGGGTCCCATCGACCAGGCGTCACCCGCGATGTGGTGGACCACGACGAGCAGGACGTACTCCTGCTCCCCCAGCTCGAACAGCCAGGTGTGCAGGGGGATTTCAGTGGTCAGCTGGAATGGCGTCCGAGTGGCGCGGTCCAGTTCCTCGTCCAGGTGGTCCGCATCCGTCGCGATCACCGTCAGGTCGACGTCGGCAGCGAGCACCTTCTGGTACGGCCCCTCGGCGTCCTCGGCGAAGACCGTGCGCAGGCTCTCGTGACGTGCGACGACGTCCGTCAGTGCCGACCGCAGTGCCTCCTCGTCCAACGAGCCCGAGAGCCGTAGCGCCACGGGGATGTTGTACGTCGCGCTCGGTCCCTCGAAGCGGTGCAGGAACCACAGGCGCTGCTGGGCGAGCGACAGCGGGAGACGTGCGGGACGGGGCGTGATGGCCCGGAGCGGGGTACGGGATGTCGTCGTCCCGTCGAGTGTGGTGGTGAGTTCAGCGACGGTGGGTGCCTCGAACAGGCGCCGTACCGCGATCTCGACGTCCAGCACCGAACGGATCCTGCTGACCAGTCTCGTGGCCAGCAGCGAGTGCCCGCCCAGAGCGAAGAAGTCATCGTCGATCGACACCCGCTCCACACCGAGCACCTCTGCGAACAGCGCGCACAGCATCTCCTCACGCGGCGAACGCGGAGCACGCCCCTCGGACCGCGGACCAGAATCCGGCGCCGGCAGAGCACGACGGTCCAGCTTCCCGTTCGCCGTCAACGGGAACGACTCCAGCATCACGAACGCCGACGGCACCATGTAATCCGGCAACCGGCCCGCCAGATACTCCCGCAACTGACCCGCCACCAGCTGCCCGCCGGCCCCGGGAATCACATAGGCGACCAGACGCCGGTCACCCGGCCGGTCCTCACGCACCAGCACCGCCGCCTGACCGACCTGCGGATGCCCCGCGAGGACCGCCTCGATCTCACCCAGCTCGATCCGGAAACCACGCAGCTTGACCTGATCGTCGACCCGCGAGAGGTACTCCAGCTCCCCCTCACCGCTCCACCGCACCAGATCACCCGTGCGATACATCCGCGAACCGGCCAGACCATACGGATCGGCAACAAACCGCTCAGCCGTCAGCCCAGGGCGCGCGTGATACCCACGCACCACCCCCTCACCCGCGATATACAACTCACCCGGCACACCCACCGGCACCGGCCGCAAACCCGCATCCAGCACATACACCCGCGTATTCGCGATCGGACGACCGATCCGCGGACGCCGCGCACCCTCAGCCGTCACCGGCCAGGCCGTCGACCAGATCGTCGTCTCCGTCGGCCCGTACAAGTTCGTCACCGAACCCGCCCGCACTGCGAGCTGCGCCGCCAGGTCCGCCGGCAACGCCTCACCACCGACCAACACACGAAGGCCCTCCAGGGTGACCGGGTCCTCGGCCAGCAACGCCCGCCACAACCCGGGCGTCGCCTGCATCACCGACACACCCGAGGCCCGTACGAGCCGGCCCAGCGCCAACGGATCACGCACCACCTCACGCCCGGCCACCACCACCACGCCACCGGCCAACAGCGGCACGAACAACTCCAGCCCCGCGATGTCGAACCCGACCGTCGTCACCGCCAACAACCGCTCACCCGGCCCCAGACCCAACCGCGACCGCATCGCCACCAGGAAGTTCACCAACGCACCCTGCGGCACCACCACACCCTTCGGCCGCCCCGTCGAACCCGACGTATAAATCACGTAAGCGGCGTTCGACAGAGCGGGCCCGACCAGCGCACGCTCCTCGGGTGTGCGGGAGAGCTCCTCCACCGTGTGGGGTTCGTCCAGCAGCAGGCAGGCGGTGGCCATGTCCTCCGGCAGAGCGGAGCGCACCTCGCTCGTGGTCAGGACGAGGACGGGTGCGGCGTCCTGGAGCATGTACGCCAGCCGGTCCACCGGATACTCCGTGTCCAGCGGCAGATACCCCGCCCCCGCCTTCCACACCGCCAGCAGTGCCACCACCAGATCCACACCCCGCGGCAGCGCCACCGCCACAAACCGCTCCGGACCAGCCCCCCACTCCACCAGCAACCGCGCCAACCGCTCCGCACGGGCATCCAACTCCCCGTACGACAGCGACACACCACCGCAGACCACGGCCTCCGCCAATGGCGCCCGCGCCACCTGCTCCCCGAACAACTCCACCACCGAACGACCCGGCACCTCACACACCGTGTCGTTCCAGAGGTCGAGCATGCGTCCGCGCTCGGCCGCCTCGAGAATCTCGATGCCGCCCACCGGGGCGTCCGGCGCGGTGAGGGAAGCGTCCAGGAACCGGAGCAGGCGCTGGACGAGTTCCTCCGCCGTGCTGTGGTCGAACAGGTCGGTGCTGTACTCCAGGACACCGTCGAGCGCGCACACCCGGCCGCGCGCGTCACGGCGCTCGGTGAAGCCGAAAGCCAGGTCGAACTTGGCGACGGTCGACTCGACCGACTCGCGGTCCACCGCCAGTCGGGGCATGTCGCCCAGGGAGTCCAGTGCCCCTTGGTAATCGGTGTTGTTGAGGGTCAGCAGCACCTGGAAGAGGGGGTGGCGGGCCAGTGAGCGCTCCGGGTTGACCGCTTCCACCAGCCGCTCGAACGGCAGGTCCTGGTGCGCGTAGGCACCGAGGTTCGCCTCGCGGACCCTGGCGAGCAGTTCGGTGAGCGTCGGGTTCCCCGACGTGTCCGTCCGGAGGACCAGGGTGTTCAGGAAGACGCCGATCAGGTCGTGGAGGGACTCGTCGGTACGGCCGGCGATCGGCGTGCCGATGGGGATGTCGGTCCCCGCCCCGAGCCGGGTCAGCAACGCGGCCAGACCGGCCTGCAGCACCATGAACGGACTCGCCTGTTCACGCCGGGCCAGATCACTGATGCGCGTGTACAGCTCGTCGGACAGGTCGAAGCGGAGGCGGTCGCCGCGGTAGGAGGCGACCGAGGGCCTCGGACGTTCGTACGGCAGCTCCAGCTGGTCGGGCAGGCCGGCCAGCGTCTCCTGCCAGTAAGCGAGCTGGCGGGAGATCTCGCTGTCCGGGTCGTCCTCGGCGCCGAGCACCTCACGCTGCCACAGGCTGTAGTCCGCGTACTGCACCGGGAGCGGCGACCACTGCGGCACCTCACCGGCGACACGGGCCGCGTACGCCGTGGCGAGATCACGCGCCAACGGCGCACGCGACCACGCGTCACTCACGATGTGGTGCGTCAGGAGGAGCAGGACGTGCTCCTCTTCGTGGAGTTCGAACAGCCATATCCGGAAGGGACACTCGGCTCCGAGGTCGAAGACGTGGCTCGCAGCTGGGGCCAGGTCCTCGCGTAGCCGGTCCTGCGCCGTCCGCACGACGACGAGCTCGGGCTGTGCCTCGGCCGGGTCCCGGACCACCTGGTAGGCGCCGTCGGTATCCTCGGCGAAGACCGTGCGCAGGCTCTCGTGCCGCGTGACGACGTCCGCCAGCGCCTGCCTCAGCGCCTCCCGGTCCAGCGGTCCCGTCAGCCGCAGCGCCACCGGGGCGTTGTAGGTCGGGCTGGGGCCTTCGAGGCGGTTGAGGAACCACAGTCGCTGCTGGGCGTACGACAACGGCACACGCGCCGGCCTCGGTTCCACCGCCCGCACGGCCCGCCGCGCACCACGGTCCTCGTCACCGAGAGTTGTGGACAGACCGGCGATGGTGGGGGTCTCGAACAGCTGCCGGATGGGCAGCTCGACACCGAGGACGGTCCGGATCCGGCTGACCAGCTTCGTGGCCAGCAGCGAGTGCCCGCCCAGCCGGAAGAAGTCGTCGTCGATCGACACCCGTCCCACGCCCAGCACCTCGGCGAACAGCGCGCACAGCATCTCCTCGCGCAGCGTCCGCGGAGAACGGCCCTCGCTCTCGCGCTCGGGCGCGGGCAGAGCACGACGGTCCAGCTTGCCGTTCACGGTGAGCGGCAGCTCATCGAGGGTGACGAATGCCGACGGGACCATGTACGACGGCAGCCGTGCCGCCGCGTGCGCGGCCAGACCCTCGATGTCGCCCACCACATAAGCGACCAGACGCTTGTCACCGGGCCGGTCCTCACGCACCACCACCGCCACCCGAGACACCCCCGGATG
>NZ_JAKEIP010000431.1 GCF_021474425.1 Streptomyces muensis
GGTGCAGGGGCTGCGGGGAGTGAGGGTGCCTCGGCCAGTTCCTCGGCCACCGAACCGGCCAGGTGACCGGCCTCTGTTACGGGGGCGGGTACCGATAGGCCCTCACCGCGCCGGGGAGCCTCCGGCTTGGAACCCGTCGTGGACGCAGTGCCCACGTGGACCCCAGCCACCGAAACCCCGTCCGCCGCAGACGCCTGCCCTCCGCACAGCAACCCGATCACGAACAGACCGCCCACCAGCAGCACCAACTCCAGCGCACGCCGCCCGGCCGCGATGCGCAGGACGCGCAGCGCGGCAGCAGGTGACATGGCTGGCCAGGTCAAGACGGGGCAGTCCTCCCGTGCGGCGGAACGAAGTGCGCAAGTACACGTGCCGAGCGACGAGTCAGCTGGACGCGGTACGGACGAGCGGCGCGCCGGCGCGCCGCTGATGAGGCGTCGATCCTCGCACGCCCCTCCCGAGGTCGCGCAAGCCCCCCGCTACCGATGCACACTCATGTCCGTTTTGCTGGCCGAAGTCGGTAGTCACCGGGTCGACAAATCACCCGCGTCCGGAACCGGAATCGGCCGCTTCTCGATGGCCGCCGCCATCACCTCCGGGAACAGGTCGGGCGTACAGGCGAAGGCCGGTGCGCCCAGCGCGGCGAGCGCGGCCGCGTGGTCCCGGTCGTACGCGGGCGCCCCCTCGTCCGACAGCGCCAGCAACGCCACGAACTGCACCCCGGACGCCTTCATCGCGGCGACCCGCTTGAGCATCTCGTTGCGTATGCCTCCCTCGTAGAGGTCGCTGATCAGCACCACGACCGTGTCCGCGGGACGGGTGATCTGCGACTGGCAGTACGCGAGCGCCCGGTTGATGTCGGTGCCCCCACCGAGCTGGGTGCCGAAGAGCACGTCGACCGGGTCGTCGAGCTGGTCGGTGAGGTCGACGACGGCGGTGTCGAAGACGACGAGCCGCGTATTGATGGACCGCATGGACGCCAGCACGGCCCCGAACACCGACGCGTACACCACCGACGCCGCCATCGACCCCGACTGGTCGATGCAGAGGACGACCTCCTTCTTCACGGACTGCGACGCCCGCCCGTACCCGATCAGCCGCTCCGGCACGATCGTCCGGTACTCCGGGAGGTAGTGCTTGAGGTTGGCCGCGATCGTGCGGTTCCAGTCGATGTCGTGGTGGCGTGGCCGGTTGACCCGGGCACTGCGGTCGAGCGCGCCGGTGAGAGTGGCCCGGGTACGGGTGGCGAGCCGCTTCTCCAGGTCCTCGACGACCTTGCGCACAACGGCCCGAGCCGTCTCCTTCGTGGTCTCCGGCATCGCCCGGTTGAGCGAGAGCAGCGTGCCCACGAGGTGCACGTCCGCCTCCACCGCCTCCAGCATCTCCGGCTCCAGCAGCAACGTGGACAGCCCGAGCCGGTCGATGGCGTCCCGCTGCATGACCTGGACGACGGACGAGGGGAAGTACGTCCGGATGTCCCCGAGCCACCGCGCCACGGACGGCGCCGACGCCCCGAGCCCCGCCGAACGGTCCTTCCCGGACCGCCCCTTGTCCCCCTTGCCGTAGAGAGCGGTGAGCGCCCCGTCCATCGCCGCGTCCCGCCCGGAGAGCGCACACCCGGTGCCGTCGGCGCTGTCCCCGCCCAGCACCATCCGCCACCGCCGCAGCCGCTCCTGGGCCGGCTCCGTCGCCTCGACCGTCATCGGCACACTCCTTCACGAGGCCGCTCCCACAGGGGCATCACCGGCACGGTCGTCGTCATCGGCCGCCCCTGCACCACGAACCCGCCCGGCCGCCGCACGGCGCCCACCACTCCGGCCCGCTCCCTCGACTCCCTCACTCCACCAACCGTCATCCCGCCACCTCCACAAGACCGTTGTCCGCGAGACCGCCCCCGGCGCCCTCCCGGCCCATGTCCACCTGGTCCAGGCCCAACAGCAGCCGCACCACCGGCACGACCGCATCCGCCCGCCCGACATCGAGACCGGCCGCGAAACCGGGTATCCCGGAACCACCGCCGACCGCCGCACGCCCCCGTTCCCCCGGCCCACGCCGAACCAACTCCCCCAAGGTCCGCCGCACCCCCGGCTCATACGCCGAGAAGGTCCGCCGCAGCAGCGGCAGCACATCCGTGAACGCCTCCGCCGACACCCCCGTCAGCCACGCGTCGACCAGCCCGAGCAGCCGCTCGTCGTGCACGAGCAGCATCCCGCCGCCCGAACCACCGCCGACGAACCCCTCGATCCACGCGGCCGCGTCCCCGGGCGGCGTCCCCGGCGACAGAGCCAGCCCCATCAACCGAGCCACTTCCTCCTGCCCCAACTGCCCGTCATCCAGCAGCAGCCGCACACCCCGCCCCCTGATGACACCTGGCACGGTGTCCCGCACGGACAACACCCGAAGCACCGCGTGCCACCGCACCCGAAGACCACCGTGCCCGAGCGCGGCCGGCTTGCTCGGAGTGACATCAGGGCTCGGTACGCCCTGCCCCGGAACGGAACCTTCAGCGCCCGGCGCCGACGCGGGCACCCCGCCCCGCACCTCCGGCCCCGCCCCCGAGGCCACCGCATCGCCCAGCAACCCCACCGCTCCATGCACCGCGTCGACATGACGCCGCATCTCCTCGGCGGCGTCCGCGTCCAGCGCGGCGCACGCCGGGGGCAGGCCGACGAAGACGCGCTCGGCGAGCCCCGCGGCGACATCGGTCATCGCCGCGGTGTCCGTGCCGCGCACATCGCCGTATCTCAGGGAACGGACCAGCGCGGGCAGGGCCTGGGCCAGATGGCCGACATCGGCGTCGAGGGCGGCCCGGTCGGCCAGGACCCGCATCACCGTGGGCAGCGCGTCCGGCAGTTCGGCCAGCAGACAGCGCTCCGCTAGCGCGGTGACGTCGGCCAGCGCCTGCGCGGCGACGGCGTCCCCCTCCGCCTTGGCGGTCGCCGCGGCGAACACGGTGGTCCCCCACACCCCGGCCTCGGCGACCCGCACCGACAACTCGGGCTCCCACCGCAGCCGCCAGGTCTCCCGGAACGTCCCCGTACTGCCCCGCGAGGCCACCTGCTCACCCCACCCCACGCCGAGCAGCCGCAGCCGGTGCAGCAGCCTGCTGCGCTCGGCGTCGTTCTCCTTGCGCAGGTCGAGCTCCAACTCCCGCTCCAGCGCCTCCGGTTTCAGCCGCAACCGACGCTGGATCCGGTCGAGGTCCCGCTGCAACGGCACGGCCGGCGCCGACGCCGGCACCTCCCCCAGCACGTCCCCCACGACCAGCCGGTCCCGTACCAGCGCCAACGGCACGTCCGAGCCGTCACACATCACCGCCCGCACCGCGTCGGTGGTCTCACTGAGCCCCGGCAACGGGCGCCCGCGCATCGCCGCGAGTGTCTCCGCGAGCCGCACCGCCTCGATGACATGCGCCGAGGACACGATCCGGTCCTCGTCCCGCAGCAGTCCGGCCACCTTGGTCATCCACCGCTCGACCGGCCGGTCCGGCGCCCCGAAGAGATGCCCGTACCACCCCGGTGACTCGATCCCCGCCCCGTACCCGCTGGCCCGGGCCAGCCGGCGGTTGGTCCACGGCACCCAGGTCATGTCGGCCTTGACCTTGGCCAGGCCCTTCAGCAGTGCCTTGTCGGCGGCGACGGTGGTCTTCCACCGCAGCGCGGGTACATGCCACGCCCCGCACACGACGGCCACCTCGTCACCGAACTCCCGCTGGGCGGCCCGCACTTGGAGCCGCATGTACGCCTCCCGCACGAGATCCCGCTCATGCCCCCCACTGCCGTACGCCTCCCGCAACGCCCCCATGGCCTCTTCGAGCCCGAGGAAAGGAGCGAACGCGTCCCCGTCCCCGGTCCCCCGATGCTCGACGACGTCCTCCCACCACCGCTCGGGATCGTCGTATCCGGCGACCTCCGCGAGAACGGCGAGGGGATCGACCCGGACGTCGGCGGCCGCGCCGGCGCCGGGTGCCCGGCCGGCGTCGGGGCCGTTGCCGTCGACCGGACCCTCCTCGCCGTCCACGCCGTCCACGCCTTCCTTGCCGGCCGGCACCCGCTCCGCGTCCTCCCCCCACGCCAGCGTGTGCGTGGCCGGCAGGTCGATGAAGCGGGCCGGGACCTGGTGCTCCAGGGCCCAGCGGATCGCGACCCACTCCGGGGAGAACTCGGCCAACGGCCAGAAGGCCGAGCGGCCGGGCTCGTCCACGGCGTGGGCGAGGAGGGCGACCGGCGGCCGCATGGCCTCGTCGGCGGCGAGCGCGATCAGGGCATCGGCCTCCGGTGGCCCCTCGATCAGCACGGTGCGCGGCCGAGCCGCGTCCAACGCCGCCCGAACGGCCCGCGCCGACCCCGGCCCGTGATGCCGCACACCGAGCAACAGCGGTCCACGGACCCGGCCTTCGCTCCCGCCCTCGTCCACGCCGGCCACGTCAGCCATACCGGTCACGCCAGTCACACCGTCCCCCCTCGATCCCCGATCACCCTGCGCTGCCACCGCTCCCGCC
>NZ_JAKEIP010000432.1 GCF_021474425.1 Streptomyces muensis
GCCCACCGCTCCCACCCAGCCGCGAACGACCGTGCCGCCCGCGACCGCGGCCCTCAGCAGCGCGCACGCCGTCCCCCAGCCCCGCCCCACCGATGTCTTCGCCGACCGCCTGGTCCTCGTCCTGAGCGGCCAACGCCCCGTCCACTCGATGCTCCGGCACACCGCCGGCCGCGCCTACGACGAACTCGCCTGGCTGGCGGAGCGCGGCCCCCTGCGCACCCGAGGCAGCCGCCCCGTGGTCCGCGACATCGGCTACTTCGAACCCCGCGCGGGTGCCATCGAGGCCTTCGCCCGGATCGGCGCCGGCGATCAGCTGCGCGCCATGGCGTTCCGCCTTGAGCAGGGCGGAGACCTGCGCTGGCGCTGCACCGCGGTGGAGCTGGGAGGCCCACGCAGGCCGCGTACGGACGACGACTGACACCGGCTGACGACGACTGAGGTCGTCTGGCGTCGCCTGAGGTCGTCTGGCGTCATCAGTCGTCGTGTGACGTCCTCTGAGGTCGCCTGACATCGTCTGAGGTCCTCTGGCGTCATCAGTCGTCGTGTGGCGTCCTCTGAGGTCGTCTGACGTCCGGCCGACCGGGACAACGGCGCCCACCGGCCCAGCAGCCCTCAGCGGTCCCCAGAAGTCCCGCAGAGCCGCCAGGGACCGCGCAAGCCGAAGGGCCGGGCCTCCTCTCGGAGACCCGGCCCTTCCAGCCGCTACGGCGCCACCATCACGTCGGCGTCGCTACTTCTTACGGCGGCGCCCACCACGCGCCTGCTTGCGACGCTCCGCGCGCGTGAGGCCGTCGGCCTCGGAGCGCACCGGCTCGTCGCCGTTGTCGAAGTCGCCCTCGACGATGTCGCCCTCACCGTCGACCTTGGGCGCGGTGTAGTGCAGCCGGTCCGGGCGGCGCGGGGCCTCGAGGCCCTTGGCTCGGATCTCGGGACGGGCACCCGCCTGCGCCGGCACCGCGTCCTTCTTCTCCAGGTCGGCGACCGGCTCGGCGTCCTCGACCGGGACCTCCTCGACCTGCTGCTCGACCTGGACCTCCAGGTTGAACAGGTAGCCGACGGACTCCTCCTTGATGCCCTCCATCATCGCGGTGAACATGTCGAAGCCCTCGCGCTGGTACTCGACCAGCGGGTCCTTCTGCGCCATCGCGCGCAGGCCGATGCCCTCCTGGAGGTAGTCCATCTCGTAGAGGTGCTCGCGCCACTTGCGGTCCAGGACCGACAGCACGACCCGGCGCTCCAGCTCACGCATGATCTCGGAGCCGAGCTGGGCCTCACGCGCCGCGTACTGCTCGTGGATGTCGTCCTTGATGGACTCGGAGATGAACTCGGCGGTCAGTCCGGCCCGGTCGCCGGCCGCCTCCTCCAGCTCGTCGACGGTCACCTTCACCGGGTAGAGCTGCTTGAACGCGCCCCACAGCCGCTCGAGGTCCCAGTCCTCCGGGAAGCCCTCGGCGGTCTCCGCGCCGACATAGGCGTCGATGGTGTCGTCCATGAAGTGCTGCACCTGCTCGTGCAGGTCCTCGCCCTCCAGGACACGGCGCCGCTCGCCGTAGATGACCTCGCGCTGGCGGTTGAGGACCTCGTCGTACTTCAGGACGTTCTTACGGGTCTCGAAGTTCTGCTGCTCGACCTGCGACTGGGCGGACGCAATCGCGCGGGTGACCATCTTGTTCTCGATCGGCACGTCGTCCGGCACGTTCGCCATGGACATCACGCGCTCGACCATCTGGGCCTTGAAGAGCCTCATCAGGTCGTCGCCGAGAGACAGGTAGAAGCGGGACTCACCCGGGTCGCCCTGACGGCCGGAACGACCGCGCAGCTGGTTGTCGATACGCCGCGACTCGTGCCGCTCGGTGCCGAGGACGTAGAGGCCGCCGAGGTCCTTGACCTCCTCGAACTCCGCCTTGACCGCCTGCTCGGCCTTCTCCAGGGCGGCGGGCAGGGCCGCGGCCCACTCCTCGATGTGCTCCTCGGGGTCGAGGCCGCGCTGGCGCAGCTCCGCCTCGGCGAGGTCCTCGGGGTTGCCGCCGAGCTTGATGTCCGTACCGCGGCCGGCCATGTTGGTGGCGACGGTGACGGCGCCCTTGCGGCCGGCCTGGGCGACGATGATCGCCTCACGGTCGTGCTGCTTGGCGTTCAGCACCTCGTGCTGGATGCCGCGCTTGGACAGCTGCTGCGACAGGTACTCGGACTTCTCGACCGACGTCGTACCGACGAGGATCGGCTGGCCCTTGTCGTGCTTCTCGACGATGTCGTCGACGACCGCCTCGAACTTCGCGACCTCGGTGCGGTAGATCAGGTCCGACTGGTCCTTGCGGATCATCGGCCGGTTCGTCGGGATCGGGACCACGCCGAGCTTGTAGATCTGGTGGAACTCGGCGGCCTCGGTCATCGCCGTACCGGTCATGCCGGACAGGCCGGGCTGTTCCTTGTCGTTCTGGTCGTGGCGCTTGTAGAGGCGGAAGAAGTTCTGGAGGGTGATCGTGGCGAGGGTCTGGTTCTCGTCCTTGATGTCCACCCCTTCCTTCGCCTCGATCGCCTGGTGCATGCCCTCGTTGTAGCGGCGGCCGGCGAGGATACGGCCGGTGTGCTCGTCGACGATCATGACCTCGCCGTCGATGACGACGTAGTCCTTGTCCTTCTTGAAGAGCTCCTTCGCCTTGATGGCGTTGTTCAGGTAGCCCACCAGCGGCGTGTTCACCGACTCGTAGAGGTTGTCGATGCCCAGCCAGTCCTCGACCTTGGAGACACCGGACTCGTGGATGCCGACGGTGCGCTTCTTCTCGTCGACGTCGTAGTCGCCGGTCTCCTCGATGCCCTTGAGCGGCTGCCCTGCCTCGCCCCGCTTCAGGCGGGTGACCAGCTTGGCGAAGTCGCCGTACCACTTGGTGGCCTGGTCGGCGGGGCCGGAGATGATCAGCGGGGTACGGGCCTCGTCGACGAGGATGGAGTCGACCTCGTCGACGATGGCGAAGTTGTGGCCGCGCTGGACGAGTTCGTCCTTGGACCACGCCATGTTGTCGCGCAGGTAGTCGAAGCCGAACTCGTTGTTCGTGCCGTAGGTGATGTCGCACGCGTACTGCTCGCGACGCTGGGCCGGCGTCATGTTGGCGAGGATGCAGCCGACGTTGAGACCCAGGAACTTGTGGACGCGACCCATCATCTCGGAGTCGCGCTCGGCCAGGTAGTCGTTGACCGTGATCAGGTGCACGCCCTTGCCGGACAGCGCGTTCAGATACGCGGGCAGCGTGCCGACGAGGGTCTTGCCCTCACCGGTCTTCATCTCGGCCACGTAGCCGAGGTGCAGGGCCGCGCCACCCATGATCTGGACGTCGTAGTGACGCTGTCCGAGAACGCGCTTGGCGGCCTCGCGGACGGTGGCGAAGGCCTCGGGCAACAGGTCGTCCAGGCTCTCACCGTCTGCGTAGCGCTGCTTGTACTCATCGGTGAGGGCCCTCAGCTCGGCGTCGGAGAGGTCGACGAAGTCCTCTTCGATGGAGTTGACCTGGTCCGCGATGCGGTGCAGCTTGCGCAGGATCTTGCCTTCGCCTGCACGCATGATCTTCGAGAGGACGGACACGGGGGTTGGTCTCCTTGCCGGTCGGGCCTGGGACGGTCGGTTTCCATTTGACTTGACTGAGCAACGGCCATCGTATGCGAGGACCCCGCCGCGCCGGGAGCCTGCCGTGGACGCCGAACGTACGCTGCTTCAAATCTCCGTCAAAGGGACAACGGCCGGGGGTCTCGGATGGTGCCGCGTTCCGCCAACGAATTGTGCGAAACGCGTTCGCGCGCTCACACACCGCATAAAGGATGGCGCTTGCTACGGCCGCCCGAGCAGAATCGGTCGATGGAACCCGTCACGCTCTCCACCGGTCGCCTCCTCATGCGTACGGTCGGCCCCAAGGACACCCATACCGTGTACGAGGCCGTGCAGGACCCCGACATCCTGCGCTGGACGACGATGCCCTCGCCGTACCTGTACGAACACGCCGAGAGCTTCACAGAGCAGCTGGTCCCCGACGGCTGGGCCAACGGTTCGATGTTCACCTGGGGACTCTTCCTCCCCGAAGGGGAGGAACTGGTGGGCATGCTCGGCCTCACGATGCGTTCCATGAGCAGTGCCGAGATCGGCTTCTGGGGCCGGAAGGAACACCGCGGCAACGGCTACGTCACCGAGGCCGTCCTCGCCGCCGCCCGCTGGGCCTTCGTCCACCTGTCGATCGACCGCGTGGAATGGCGCGCGGAAGTCGGCAACGTCCCCTCCCGCGCGGTCGCACAACGCGCCGGCTTCACCCTGGAGGGCACCCTCCGCTCCGCCCTGATCCACCAAGGCGTACGCCGAGACTGCTGGCTGGGCTCCCTACTCCCCTCAGACCTGAGCCTCCCCTCAACGGCCCCGTACCTCCCGGCCCCCTCCGGCCGACCAGACGCCTGAGCTGCTTTTCAGCCCGTCCGGCGTTTGAGGACGAGGCC
>NZ_JAKEIP010000433.1 GCF_021474425.1 Streptomyces muensis
CCCCAGCCCTCCATGCCCCCGGGTGCGATCCCGCCGCCCGGTCAGCCGGGTCAGCCCGCCGCCGGTCAGCCCGGTCAGCCGCCGGCGTACGGCTACCCGCAGCAGCCCACCGGTCAGCCGACCGTCGGCCCCGGCTACCAGGCCGTTCTCCGCTACCGCGCGCAGGACGGGTCGGAGCAGCAGCTGATCCGGCGTTCGGCGCCGGGTACGCCGCACCCGGAGTGGCAGATCTTCCATGAGCTGCGGGGCATGAACGTGCCGCCGGACCAGGTGCTGGAGCTGCACACGGAGCTGGAGTCCTGTGAGCTGCCGGGTGCGTACTGTGCGCGGATGATCCGGGAGCAGTGGCCGCAGGCGCGGATCACGTCGATCGCGCCGTACGGCACGGACCACGCGAGCCGGCAGCAGGGCATGCGGCAGCTGCTGGCGCATCAGGGCGAGTTGCACCAGGTGGCCGACGGGCCCGCCCGGCCGGCGCCGGTGCGGGCGCCGTTGCCGCAGGTGCAGGCGGTGCCGCCGGTTCCGCCGGAGGGTGTGGCGCAGGAGCTCGCGGGCGCGTTCGGGCCGGGGCTGTTCCGGTTCGAGCAGGCCGCCGTGTCGCGGCAGGGTGTGCCGCCGGTCGTGGCGCACAGCCTGATGGTGGGCGGTCTGCCGATGGACATGGGCCCGTTCTTCTGGGCGCAGGCCCAGCCGGGGCGGCCCGTTCCGACGCTGGCGGAGCTGGCGCAGGAGCGGGGGGTGCAGCCGGCGTCGGACGCGGGCTCGTACCTGGTCATGGGCAGCGACTTCGGCAAGGCGCTGTGTGTGCAGTACGGGACGGCGAACATCGTCGCCGTGCCGGTGGAGGCGGGGCCGGGCGGTGCGCCCGTGCCGCCGCAGTTCGTGAACACCGGCCTGCCCGAGTTCCAGCGCTGTCTGGCGCTGCTGGGCCGGATGTGGCGGCTTCGTTTCGGTCTGAACCAGGAGCAGGCGGGGCGTTGGACCGTCGACTTCCAGGCTCAGCTGGCCGCGCTGGACCCGGCGGCGCTGGGGTCGCCGGAGAGCTGGTGGTCGGTGCTGCTGGAGCAGATGTGGGACGGGTTGCTGTGACGGCCGTTCGGCTGCTGTCGTGAGGTGAGGGCGGCCGGGTGATGTCACCCGGCTGCCGCTGACCGCCGCTCACCGCGGCGTGCGGGCGTGAGAGGGCCGGCTTCCGGTGGTACGACCGGGAGCCGGCCCTTTCGTATGCGCTCTTCGTCGTTCTGCGCGCCGTTCGTCCTTCCGCGCGCCGCTGGTCTTCTTGCGCGCCGCTCGGCGTGCCTCCGTGCCTCAGTGCCCCTGTGCGGTGCCTCCTGCGCGGAGTGTCGCGTTATGAACGCTTCCGCCCGATACATCAAGATGTGCGCTAAATCATCATTTCGCATCCGTTCGGCGGAGAGGGGTTCCAGGATGAGCAGCGCACCGGTCCCGCTCTACGACTTCGTGGTCGTAAGAGGGCGTGGCTACCGTCCCGAACAGGTCGACGCCTACATCGACGCCCTCTTCCGGGACCGTGACGCCGCCTGGGAGCGGGCCGCCCGGCTCACCGTGCTCGCCCGGGAGATGGACGACGAGGCGCGGCGGCTGCGGGAGGTGGTCGCGCAGCTCGCCCCGCAGACGTACGAGGAGCTGGGGGAGGGGGCGCGGCGGCTGTTCGAGCTGGTGGAGGAGGAGGCCGCGGCCGTGCGGGAGGGGGCGCGGCAGGAGACGCAGCGGATGCTGGAGGAGGCGCAGACGTACGCGGACGAGCTGCGGGACGCGGCGCAGTCGCACGCCGACGCGGTGACCGCCGCGTCGGAGGAGTGGGCCCGGCAGCGGTTGCTCGCGGCGCGCGCCGAGGCGGGCGAGACCCGTATCGCCGCCCGGCGTGAGGTGAAGGAGGAGCGCGGGGAGGTGCTCGGGCCGTTGCGTCAGGTGCGCCAGCAGACCGCCGGACTGGTCGCGCGGCAGGCCAAGGAGCACGCCGAGCGGTTGGCGCAGGCCGAACGGGAGGCCGAGCGGCGGCTGGCCGCGCTGGAGAAGTCGGAGACGGAGCGGATGGCGCGGGCCGAGGCGTCGTTGGCGGAGGCGGAGCAGGAGCTCGCCGACGCTCGGGCCTCGGCCCAGCGCTTGCAGGAGGAGGCGGCGGCACGCGCGGCGGAACTCCTCGAGCAGGCCCGGCAGCGCACGGAGCGGGTCGCCCGGGAGACGGAGCGGGTGCTGCGCGAGCACGGGGAGATGTGGGACGAGGTGCGCCTGCAGATGGACCAGATGCGCAACAGTCTGTCGACCCTTGAGCGGCAGGCGGCGATGGAGTGAACCGCGACAGGGCCGCCGTCCCGGCGAGAACCCCGCCCTCCGACTCGCCCCCGCCCGCGACTCGCCCCGCCCCCACTCCGGGTGCCCGGCGGATGCCTCAGTTCCCCCTGCGCACCGCGCCCGCGAGAATCCACCCCTCCACGGCCTCGTACTGCCGTCGCTGTTCCTCCGACTCGTCCCGCCCCGACAGGACCGTCCCCAGCCAGCCGAAGGCGAAGCCGGCCGGTACCGACACCAGGCCGGGTGTCGTGAACGGGAACCAGTTGAAGTCGGCGTCGGGGAACGCCGAGACCGGTGACCCGGAGACCAGATTGGTCCCCGGCATCAGCACCAGCACCACCACCGAGCCGCCGATCAGCGTCCACAGCAGGCCCGCCCGGGTGTACCGGCGCCAGAAGAGGCTGTAGACGAGGGCCGGGGCGATGGCCGAGGCGCCCAGCGTGAAGGACAGGGTCACCAGCGGCTGGAGACTGCGGTGCTGGACCATCGTCGCCAGCAGGATCGCCGGAACGCCCACCGCCAGCGCCGACAGCCGCGCCACCATCATCTCGCGGCGGCCCGACAGCTCCCGCAGCCGCGCGGCGAACACATCATGGGCGAGGGAGTTCGCGCAGGCCAGGATCATGCCGGCGACCGAGGCGAGCACGGTGAGGAAGATGGCCGTGGTGACCGCGGTGAAGAGCAGGGTCTCGGCGGTGGAGACCTCGGCGCCGAACGCGGCCCTGGAGCCCAGCAGATAAGCCGTGTTGCCCTGCGGGTCCGCCCCGGCGATCACCGCCCTCCCGATCAGCGCCGTCGCGCCGAAACCGACGACCGTGATCACCAGCACGAACAGCGCCACGCTCGACACCGCCCAGGACATCGAGCGGCGCACCTGACGTGCCCCGGACGCCGTGTACATGCGCATGGTGATGTGCGGCAGCACCGCACCGCCGAGGACGACCGCGAGCTGGGAGCTGATCATGTCGAGGCGGGGGTGCGGGCCGCCCGCGAACTGCAGGCCGGACTCCAGGAACGCCGAGCCGACCCCGCTCTGCCGGGCCGCGGCGTCGAACAGCGCGCCCGGGTCCCAGTCGAACTTCGCGAGCACCAGCAGGGCGACCACGGCGCCCGAGCCGAGCAGCATCACCATCTTCAGGATCTGGATGAGCGCGGTGCCCTTCATCCCGCCGATCGCCGCGTAGCTGATCATCAGCACGCCGAGGCCGATGATGCACCCCGTCTTGAGGCTGTCGCTGGAGAACCCCAGGATGAACGCCAGCAGTTGTCCCGTGCCGGCCAGCTGCACCAGCATCAGCGGCACCAGCGCGGCCAGCGTCACCGCGCACGCCGCGATCCGCACGCCCCGCCCGGGCATACGGCGCGCCAGCGCGTCGCCCATGGTGAACCGGCCCGCGTTGCGCAGGGGTTCGGCCAGCAGGAACATCAGCAGCATCAGCGACAGGGCCGTGCTCAGCGCCAGCACGACGCCGTCGTAGCCGCACAGCGCGACCACGCCGGTCGTGCCCAGCACGGTCGCGGCGCTGATGTAGTCGCCCGCGATGGCCAGCCCGTTGCGCATGGGGGACAGGGAGCTGTAGCCCGTGTAGAACTCGTCGAGGTCGTCCCGGTCCGGGCCGGTCATCACGCACAGCAGCAGCGTGATGGTGGCCACGGCACAGAACGCGACCAGCGACATCGCCTGCGCGTCTCCGCTGAAGTCGGTCATCGCCGCGTCCCCCGGTTCCCCGCCTCCCGCTTGGCGTCCACCTCGGCCAGCTTGCGGATACGGTCCGCGAGCGGGTCGACGTAACGGCGGGCGGTGTGCTCGTACAGGCCTATCGCCAGCCAGGTGACGGGCAGTTGGATCAGCGCGAGCAGCAGTCCGGTGGGCAGCCCGTCGGTGACCGTGCTCGACATGAACCCGGGCGCGAACGCGGACAGGATCAGGAACAGCGTGAAGTAGCCGAGCGCGGTGAGCGTCGCCACGCGCCGCTGCCAGCGGTAGGCGGTGCGCAGGATCCGCAGGTCGCTGTGGTGTCCGAGGGCGGTCTCTTATACCCATCGGACGCTGCCGACGAACAGCTATACGGGTAGATCTCGGTGGTCGCCGTTTCATGAACTACGGGGGGTGGGGGGGGGGGGGGGGGGGGGGGGGGGGGGGGGGGGGG
>NZ_JAKEIP010000434.1 GCF_021474425.1 Streptomyces muensis
GTCCCGCGCACCTTCCTCGGCGGCGATGTGGTCGCGCACCGCCGCGCGGTCGGCCGTCAACAGCCGTGCGGGGTCGGCCAGTACGTCGTCAAGATCCTCGTTCATACGGCCATCGTGTCACCCACCACTGACAACGCGACCGCCACCCGCGCCCCTCCTGCCTCGGCCTGCCCGCGCCTCTCCTGCCTCGGCCTGCCCGCGCCTCTCCCGCCTCGGCCCGCCCGCGCCTCGGCCCGCCTGCGCCTCTCCCGCCCGAGCCTCTCCCGCGCCCCTCCCGTCTGCGCCTCTCCCGCCTCGTCCGCCCGCTGCCCTTCCCGGATCCGCCGGCCGCAGCCTCGCTCCGCCTCACCGCAGCGGATGCAGCGGCCTCACCGCAACGGATGCAGCGCGGCCAACTCCGGTGCCCCGCGGCCTGTGACGATCGACTCCGCCAGCAGCCTGCCGCTGAGCGGGCCCAGCGCGATGCCCCACATGCCGTGCCCGCCGCAGACGTGGACCCGGGGCGAGCGCGTCGGGCCGACCAGGGGCAGACCGTCGGCCGTGCACGGTCGGGGGCCGGCCCATTCGTCGGTGCGACGGGTCAGGTCGGCCGAAGGGAGCAGATCCCGGGCCGCGTTGACGATGGCCTGGACGCGCCGCCGATCCAGGGGACGGTCGGGCGCCGTGAACTCCATCATCCCGGCCACCCGCACCCGGTCCCCGAGCGGCGTGCACACCACCCGCCGCTCGGCGAAGTAGGTCGGCCGCGTGGGCAGCCCTTCCGGCGGCACGGTGAAGCTGTAGCCACGGCCCGACTGCACCGGGGTGCGCACCCCGAACGGCGCGGCCAACGGGCCGAGCCACGCACCGGAGGCGAGGACGGCCGCGTCGGCCCGCACGGACGTACCGTCCGCGGCGAGAACGACGACCCCCGAACCCACATCCCGCACCCGGGCCACCTCCATACCGGTGACGATCTTTCCGCCCCGGTCGCGCACGGCGTCGGCCAGCGCCGCGACATACGCCCCGGGATTCAGATGACGCTGTCCGTGCAGCCGTACGGCCGCCTCGACCCGCGTCGAGAGCGCCGGCTCCAGCTCGCGCGCCTCGGAACCGCCGAGCAGGTCGTAGGCGACCTCCTGCCCGGCCGCCCGCACCGCGTCCAGCTCAGCCACCAGCGGGGCACGCCCGGCCTCGGTGGTGAAGGCGATCAGACACGCCACGTCCTTGCGCGTCGGCTCGGCGACCCCGCCCCGCTCCAGTTCGTCGTACGCCGAGAGCGCGCTCCGGTTCAGCGCGGCGAGCGCGGACATGGAGACCTGCCAGCGACGATGCGTGCAGTTCCGGGTGAACGCCAGCAGGAAACGGGCCAGCCGCGGATCGGGGCGGGGCGGGATGTAGAGCGGGGACGAGGAGGACAGGAGCCGCCGCAGACCCAGCTTCAGGGCGGCCGGTTCGGGCAGGGGCACGGTCAGGGCGGGGGACAGCCAGCCCGCGTTGCCCCAGGACGCGCCGGCCGCCACGCCCCGCCGGTCGACGACGGTGACCTCGACGCCCGCCTCCTGGAGGAACCAGGCCGTGGCCAGCCCCGCCATGCCCGCGCCCACCACGACGACGCTGCGAGGACTCCCCACGACACTGCGAGGGCTCATCACCGACCGCCTTCCTCCGCGCCCGTGCTTTCGACCACCGCGACCGCCGGCCGGCGTTCCCCGACACGCGTCGCCTGCTCGAAGGCATACCCCGCCCTGAGCACCGCCGCATCCCCGCGATGCGGCCCCACCACCTGGAGCCCGACCGGCAGCCCGCCCGCAGTGAAGCCCGCAGGCACCGACAGCGCGGGGCACCCGGTCATCGTGATCAGGTAGGCCGAGCGCATCCAGTCCAGATACGTCTCCATGGCGGTGCCGTCCACCGACGCGGGGTAGGGCAGCCGGACGTCGAAGGGTGCGACCTGGCTGACCGGCAGCAACAGGACGTCGTACCGCTCGAAGAACTCCCGCACCCGGTGGAAGAGGGCCGCCTGGAGCAGCTGGGCGCGGCCCAGGTCCGGGCCGGTGAGCTTGCGGCCCTCCTCGATGTTCCACACCACGTCCGGCGCCATGCGGTGCCGCTGCTCGTCCATCAGAGGTCCGTAACCGAGCTCCATCTGCCAGGCCCGCTGGACCAGGAACGCCTCGTCGGCGCCCGACAGGTCGGGACAGGCCTCCTCGACCTCGCAGCCCAGCGCGGTGAACACCGCCACCGCGCCGCGCACCACGTCCCGGACCTCCGCCTCGACCGGCACGGCTCCGCCGAGGTCGGGCGACCAGGCGACCCGCAGGCCACGGACATCGCCGTCCAACCGCCCGGCGAAGGCGGAACCCGGGGTCTCCAGCGCGAGCGGGCTGCGCGGATCCGGTCCGGCCAGGACGGACAACGTCAACGCGACGTCCTGTACGGTCCGCGCCATCGGCCCCTTCACCGACAGCTGCCCCCACGGCGCCCGGTCCGGCCACGACGGGACCCGGCCGGGCGAGGGCCGCAGCCCGACCACGTTGTTGAAGGACGCCGGGTTGCGCAGCGAGCCGCCGGTGTCGCTGCCGTCGGCGATCGGCTGCATGCCACAGGCGAGGGCGGCCCCAGCGCCGCCGCTGCTGCCGCCCGCGCTGCGCGAGAGGTCGTAGGGATTACGGGTCGCGCCGAAGACGGGGTTGACGGTGTGCGAACCCATGCCGAGTTCGGGCACGTTGGTCTTGCCGAGCGTGATCGCCCCGGCCCGCTTGAGGCGTTTGACGACCAGATGGTCCCGGTCGGGGACGTGGTCGGCGAAGACGGGTGAACCGTAGGTCGTGCGGATGCCGGCCGTGTCGTGGAGGTCCTTGTGCGCGACCGGCAGGCCGTGCAGCGGTCCGACCTCGGCTCCCGAGGCGAGCCGCTCGTCCGCCTCGGCCGCCTGCTCCAGCGCCCGGTCGGCGACGAGTGTGACGATCGCGTTCACCGACGGATTGGCCCGGTCGATCCGGTCGAGGTGGGCGGCGACGACCTCACGGGCGGACACTTCTCGGCGCCGCAGCGCGGCGGCGAGGTCGGTCGCGGTGGTGAAGCACAGGTCGGCGGGGTTCACAGTCCTCCCAGGGTTTCCTTGAGCTGGACGACGGCGAGCACCCCGAACAGGACGAAGGAGCTCGACAGCAGCACGTTCGACACGGTCTTGTTGCGGTACGACGGCGCCAGGTCGCGCCGGTTGAGAAGCACCAGCAGCGCCCCGGACAGCAGCGGCAGGACCAGGGAGCCCACGGCGGCGTAGGTGAGCACCAGGGGGACCGGCCGGCCCACGAACGTCACGGCCACGGAGGTGACCGCGCAGTAGAGCACGAACAGACGGAACGGGCGGCTGCGTTGGCCCATGTGCCGCTCCGCGTCGGCGTCCGGCACCCCGCGCAGGGTGCGCAGCGAGTCGGACAGCAGGTAGCACAGGGAGTTGAAGCCGCCGACCAGGGCGCTCAGGGTCACGAGGAAGAAGGTGCCCAGGAACAGCACACGGGCCACAGACCCGAGGTCGGCGCCGAGCGGTTCGGCCAGCGCGGCCAGCCCGTCGTTGCCGGTGATCGTCCGGCCGCTGCCGTACAGCAGACCGGTGCCCACGATCGAGGTGCACACCACGAACAGGAAGGTCACCGCGTAACTCACCGCCGAGTCCGCCCGCATGACGGGCAGCCAGCTCCGGTGCCGCCATCCCTTCTCCCGCACCCAGTAGCTGTACGAGGCCACCCCGGCCGTGCCGCCCACCCCGCCGATCAGCGCCAGCACGGTGATCATGTCGCCGTCGGGCAGCCGCGGCTTCAGCGAGGTCACCAGCCCCGCCGGGTCGTCCATGGTGACGAGGGTGACCACCGCGAGCACGACCATGCCGACGAACTTGGCCAGCATGAACCCGCTCATCACCCGTTCGAACAGCGTGTACCGGCCCACGTACACGAGTCCCGCCGACACCAGCGCGATCACCACCGCGAGCGGCCGCACCGGCAGCGCGGGGAACAGCGTCGACAGCGCGAGCGCCGCGACCGAGCTCAGGGCCGCCCCGTACAGCAGCCCGATGACCAGCACGAACGCGAAGAACGCGGACGGCAGCCAGCGGGCGGCCGCGCGCAGGCTCGCGATCACCGTCAGCCCGGAGGCCAGATACAGGCGGCCCACTCCCTCGGTGAGCGTGTACTTCAGGACGACTCCGACGAGGATCGCCCACATCAGCGCCATGCCGTAGCCGGCGGCTCCGGCCAGCGAGGTCACCATGTCGCCCGCGCCCACGCTGGTGGCGGCCAGGACCAGCCCCGGCCCGAGGACGGCCAGCCGGCCGCGGCGGGTGACGGGCGCGGGGGAGGGCGCGGAGGCGGGGCGTGGGCCCCGCGGGGTGGGGGCGGGGGCCCGGCCCCGGGGTCGGGGGGGGGGGACGGGGGGGCGGGGGGCGGCCCCCCCCGACGCCGACGCCTGGAC
>NZ_JAKEIP010000435.1 GCF_021474425.1 Streptomyces muensis
GCGGGGGACGCGGACGCGTAGGGCGCCGGGGGCGATGCGGCAGTGGACCGGGGTCGGGAGGACGAGGGCCTCGCCGTCGAGGCCGGCCTCGATCTCCGCGCGGTCGGCCTCGACGACCACCTCGGGTGAGGTCAGGATGGTCAGGCCGCCCGGCGCGGGGTCGAGCAGCAGGCCGGCTGCCTCGGCGGCGCTGTCCACCCGGATGCCGAGGACGCCGAGGACCGCGGCGTCGAGGCGGTCGCGGCGGCCGAGGCCGAAGGGGTCGTCCGTGCGGTAGGGGTTGTTGCTGACCAGCACGGCGTGCGGGGCGTCGAGGGTCCGGCCGGCCACGCGGGCGGTGAGCCGCGCGCCCTGCTGCCGGGTGAGCAGGTCGGGCAGCAGCTCCAGGCTGGTGCCGATCTTGTCGTCCCGGTAGCCGGGGCTCTGCACGATGGCCGCGTACGCCCCGAAGGACGCGTTGTTGACGAAGGGCCGCCCGCCCGCGTAGCCGAGGTCGACGCGGAGTTCCACGCCGTCGGTGAGCGCGTCGAGGCAGCCGGCCGGGTCCTCGCGGTCGAGGCCCAGGTCCATGGCGAAGTGGTTGCGGGTGCCGGCGCTGATCACCAGGAACGGGATGTCGTACGCGGCGGCGACGGCCGCGACCAGCGCCTGGGTGCCGTCGCCGCCGGCGACGCCCAGCAGGTCGGCGCCCTCGTCCACGGCCTTGCGGGCCAGGGCGGTGACGTCCTGGTGCTCGTCGGGGTCCAGCAGGATGACGCGGGCGCCGAGACGCTCGGCCTTCTCCCGGAGCCCGAAGCGGACCACCTTCCCGCCACCGGAGCGCGGGTTCATGATCAGGTACGGCCGCTCGGGCGGCGGCGCCTTGCGCTCCCGCATCACCCGTACCCGCGAGCTGCCCGTGCCCCGCAGCGCGTACCGGCCGCTCCACACGGCCACCGCCCACAGCGCCACGGACGCCAGCAGCGCCCAGAACAGCGTGGCCGCGAACAGGGCGACCAGCGCGGCGGGCAGGGCCACGGCGACGACGGCCGCCGCCCAGCGCAGCGGGCCGCGCAGGCTCAGCGTCCACCACACCGCGACCGCGCTGAGGCCCAGCCCCGCCGCCCCCGCCACCAGCAGCAGAACCCCGCCGACACCGCCGTACGCGAGCGGCACCAGCACCGCGAGCCCCGCGGCGGCCAACGCCGTCCGCGCCGCCCACCGCTGTGCGCGGTAGGCCCGCCCGCTCAAGTCCAGGGCCATGATTCCTCCGTTCACCGCGGACATCGTAGGACCGGCCCGAGGCGAGAGGGCACTTTTGAACGTGTTCAAGAAAGGGCGTACCCTGAGCCCATGAGCGACAGAGCCGCCCTGCTCAAGGGCATCCGCGTCTGGCTGGTCTTCTTCGTCGTCTGCCTGGTGCTCAGCGGCGCCACGGCCTTCCCCCTCGTCCACGAACTGCGCTGGACCGAGGACCTGTTGCGCGCCCTGTCCGTTCCGGAGCACCTGCCCGGCCTCATGGACTGGATCGAGCGGGTGCGGCGCGGGCTCGACGCCGCCGACGCCGACCACCCGTTCCTGCTCTACGGCACGGACTGGCTGGCCTTCGCCCACCTCGTCATCGCGGTCGCCTTCTACGGCCCCTACCGCGACCCGGTCCGCAACATCTGGGTCGTCGAGTTCGGGATGATCGCCTGCGCGGGCATCGTCCCGCTCGCCCTGATCTGCGGGCCGATCCGCGACATCCCCTTGTGGTGGTCGGTGATCGACATGTCGTTCGGCGTCTTCGGGATCATCCCGCTGTACGTCGTACGGAAGAGGATCAAGCGGCTGGAGGCGCTGACAGCAGTGTCGGCGCGGCCGGCCGCCGTCGCCGTCAGCGGTTGAACGCCGGGAAGGCGAAGCG
Source organism: Streptomyces muensis (assembly GCF_021474425.1). Classification (GTDB taxonomy): domain Bacteria; phylum Actinomycetota; class Actinomycetes; order Streptomycetales; family Streptomycetaceae; genus Streptomyces; species Streptomyces muensis. The sequence goes on from NZ_JAKEIP010000435.1 coordinate 1,886, forward strand.
CTGGGCGATGGCCAGGCCGTCGCCCTTCGCGTCGGTGGAGTTGACCGAGTAGACCACCGTGCGGGACAGGTCACGGGTGGCCGCGACGACGGTGTGATAGCCGGGACGGGCGCCCGTCTTGCCCCAGATCTCCCTGCCGTCGAGCTCGTAGAGCTCCAACCCGGCGCTCATCGTGGCCCCGTCTACGTCCGGCACCGTGAACATCTCCTTCAGCTGCGGCTCGGGCACCACCCGGCCGCGGAACAGGGCGAACAGCAGCCGTTCCAGGTCCGCCGTCGTCGAGATCATGTCGCCGGCGGCGAACCGGTCGGACATGTTCCACTCGGTCACGTCGACGAGCCTGCCGTCGATCCAGTCGTAGCCGCGGTTGTGCGGGCCGTGGACGCGGGGGTCCGGGCCGGTCGGGAACGAGGTGTGCCGCATGCCGAGCGGGCGGACGATCCGTACGGCCGCCTGGTGGGCGTACGAGTCGCCGGTTACCTTCTCGATCAGCATGCCCAGCACGGTGTAGTGGATGTTGCCGTACCGCTGGTGCTCGCCGGGCGCGTGGTCGGGGTCGGGGCCCTTGGCGACCGACGCGGCCACCACCTCCTCGGGGGTCAGCGTCTCGAAGCGGTGCGCGTAGCCGTCGTCCACGTCCTCGCCGAGGGACGCGCCCGGCTGGAGACCGCTGGTGAAGTTCAGCAGCTGCCGTACGGTGATCGGCGCGAAGTCCTTCGTGAGCAGGCCGGGCAGGTACTGCTGGACGGTCCCGTCGAGGGAGATCCGCCCCTCGGCCGCGAGCTGGAGCACCAGCGCCGACGTCACGATCTTCGTCGTCGAACCGGCCCGGAAGCGGGCGTTCTCCAGCGCCGGCGCCCCGGTTCTCATGTCCCGCACTCCGGCCACCCCGTGCCAGCTCCCCTTGCCGCCCACACGGATCAGCGCGGCCGTCGCGTCCTTGTCGGGCAGCCCGGCGAGCGCGGCGCACAGGGCCTTCACGTCCGGGCCGTGCGGCGAGGCGGCCTCGATCGCCTGCGTGGAGCAGGACGACGAGGACGGCGACGAGGGCGAAGCGGGCCGCGCGGACGCCGCCCCGGCCAGCGGCAGCGCGGTCAGGGTCAGGGCGAGCACGGAGGTGACAAGGGCGGGAAGCGGGCGTACGGGCATCTGCTGCTCCTGGAATCGACGGGATCGCCGGGATCGATGGATCGACGGGAAGTGCGTGATCATCGTCAGGGCGGGGCGGTGTAGGCCGAATCGTCGGCGAGGAGGGGGCCGACCCTGGGGGATCCCGGGAGCAAGTGCCGTACGGAACAAGGGTGTTGTAAGGGATTGCCCTTACGGGCCGTCGACTGCCGAAAAAGTGTTATCGCCGCTGTCTTCACCGCGTCTCCACTCCGGAAGCGGAATGTGATCTCCGATATAGCCACCGGCGCTGGTCAGGCAGGAAGGTGCGTACGGGCAGCAGATGACCTGGGAGAGGACGCACGTGGACGAGGGAGCCCGCAGGCAGTGGCGCTCCACCATCGCGGCGGCGCAGGCCGGGGACCGGCAGGCGCTGGACGAGCTGGTCGAGGGGTGGCTGCCGCTGGTCTACAACGTGGTCGGGCGGGCCCTGAACGGCCATGCCGACGTCGACGACGTCGTCCAGGAGACCATGCTGCGCGCCGTGGACAACCTCGGCTCGCTGCGGGACCCGGACAGCTTCCGCTCCTGGCTCGTCGCCATCGCCATGCGGCAGATCCGGGACCGGGCGCGCCGCAGGCAGACCGCGCGACTGGACGAGTCGGCGGCGCGCGAGGCCACCGACTTCGCCGAACTCACCGTGCTGCGGCTCCAGTTGGAGGGACAGCGGCGCGAGGTCGCCGAGGCGGTGCGCTGGCTGGACGACGAGGACCGGCAACTGCTGTCGCTGTGGTGGCTGGAGGTCGCGGGCGAGCTGACCCGGCGCGAACTGGCCGCCGCGGCCGGGATCAGCCGGCAGCACGCCGCCGTGCGCGTCCAGCGGGTGAAGGAACGACTGGAGACCGCGCGCGGAATCGTCCGCGCGCTCGACGGCGCCTGCCCCGGCCTGCGCGAGGTGACCGCACGCTGGGACGGTCACCCCGACTCCGTCTGGCGCAAGCGGCTGGCCCGGCACATCAGAGGCTGCGGCTACTGCGGCGACACCCGCGAGGCCGTCGTACCGGCCGAACGCCTCCTCGTCGGCATCGCCCTCGTCCCGATCCCGGTCGGCTTCACGCTCTCCCTCGCCCTCGGCGGCAAGACGGCGGTCGCGGCGACGGCCACGGCGACCTCCGTCGGCTGGTCCGCGAAGGTGATGGCCGCGCTCACCCAGCCCGCCGTGGCGGTCACGGCAGGCGCGACGCTCGTCGCGGGCGGCGCCTACGTCGTCACCGAGACCCCGGCCGCCCCGCCCCCGCGCGCGGCCACCCCCCCGGCCGCGCGCGGGGGCGGGGCGGCCGGGGTCTCGGTGACGACGTAGG
>NZ_JAKEIP010000436.1 GCF_021474425.1 Streptomyces muensis
TCCCCAGGGGCTCCGCCCCTTCGACCCCGGGGGGTCGTTCTTCGGGTGCGGGTGTGTGGGGGCTGGTCGCGCAGTTCCCCGCGCCCCTGAGGTTCTTCAGCGCGTCCGGCGTTTGAGGACGAGGCCCGGAGGGCCGATGGAGGGGCGCGGGGAACTGCGCGACCAGCCACGACGGTGCCGCACCCGAAGAACCGCCGTCGGTCGGCACGGCGGTAGGGCTACTCCGTGTACTCGTCCGCCACGGCCAGCGCGGCGTCCAGTGCGGACAGGCCTTCCTTCAGTTCCGCCTCGGTCACGTTGCACGGCGGGACGACATGGGTGCGGTTCATGTTGATGAACGGCCAGATGCCACCCGCCTTCGCGGCGGAGCCGAACGCGGTCATGGGGGCGTTGGCCTCCCCGACCGCGTTGTAGGGGACGAGCGGCTCACGGGTCTCGCGGTTCTTGACCAGTTCGAGCGCCCAGAACATGCCGACGCCCCGCACCTCGCCCACGCAGGGGTGCCGCTCGCCCAGCTCGCGCAGCGCGGGGGCCACCACCTCGGCACCCAGCCGGGCGGCGTTCTCTACGACGCCCTCCTCGGCCATGACGTTGATCGTCGCGACGGCGGCAGCGCAGGCCAGCGGGTGACCGGAGTACGTGAGACCGCCGGGGTACGGCCGCCTCGCGAAGGTCTCCGCGACGGCCCCGGAGATGGCGACGCCGCCCAGTGGCACATACCCGGAGTTCACGCCCTTCGCGAAGGTCATCAGGTCCGGCGTGACGTCGTACAGGTCCGCCGCGAACCACTCCCCGGTCCGCCCGAACCCCGCCATGACCTCGTCCAGGACGAAGACGATCCCGTACCTGTCACAGATCTCGCGGACCCCGGCCAGATAGCCGGCCGGCGGCAGCATGATCCCCGCGGTCCCCGGAACCGTCTCCAGGATGATCGCGGCGACGGTCGACGGCCCCTCGAAGGCGATCGTCGTCTCCAGATGCTCCAGCGCCCGCGCGCACTCCTGCTCCTCGGTCTCGGCGTAGAAACGGGAGCGGTAGAGGAAGGGCGCCCAGAAGTGCACGACCCCGGCCGTGGCGCTGTCGGAGGCCCAGCGCCGCGGGTCACCGGTGAGGTTCACGGCCTGCTGGGTGCCCCCGTGGTACGAGCGGTACGCCGACAGCACCTTCGGACGTCCCGTGTGCAGCCGGGCCATCCGCACCGCGTGCTCCACGGCGTCCGCGCCGCCGTTGGTGAAGAAGATCTTGTCGAGGTCGCCCGGCGTCCGCTCGGCGATCAGCCGGGCCGCCTCGGACCTGGCCTCGACGGCGAAGGCGGGCGCGAAGGTGGTCAGGTGTGCGGCCTGCTCCTGGATCGCGGCGACGACCTTCGGGTGCTGGTAGCCGATGTTCGTGTAGACGAGCCCGCTGGTGAAGTCGAGGTAGCGCTTGCCGGCGTAGTCCCAGAAGTACGACCCCTCGGCACCGGCGACGGCGAGCGGGTCGATGAGCTCCTGCGCGGACCAGGAGTGGAACACGTGCGCACGGTCCGCGGCCTTCACGGCGGCGCCGATTTCTGGATCAGGCTGAGGGGTCATGCAGCCGAGCGTAGGAGTCGGCGCCGCGGCGCGATATCGGCGTCCTGTCTGCGGTCGGCGGCTTTCCGCGACAGGTTGTCGACACGTCCCGGCGACGTGCCGAGGACGTACCGGGGACGCGCCGACGACGTACCAGTGGTGCACCGCCGGCGTGCCCGTGGCGTGCTAGCGGTGGTCGGGCGACGCCAGCTTCTCCACCAGCAGGCCCAGTGCCGAGCGGAGCCCGGTCGCCTCCTCCTCGCTGTCCGTCTGTCCCCAGGCCGCACCGGAGCCGGTGGAGTTCGAGCCCTTGGTGTCGTTGACGCCCTGGAAGACGCCGAAGTCGAGGGGCCCGTCGTCCGCGGCGGCGGGGAGGGCGGCGGCGAGGAGAGCGGCGCAGGCGAGCGCGGCGGCAGCGGTGATCTTCATGCCGGGTTCAACGAGGAGGGCGGCGGCAGGATGTCCGGCTATGCACCTTTGGCGGAGCCTGCCGGTAGACGTCTATTGACAGCAGGCTGCCTAAATGACAGCATGTTGTCATCTTCGGGAACCTCAGGAGGAGCCATGAGCGGCACCACCACAAGCACCCGCAAGCCCGTCCACCTCGCCGTCTACGACACCCTCGCCGACTGGGAACCCGGCCACGCCACCGCCCAACTGGCCCGCGCCGGATACGAGATCCGTACCGTCGGCCCGACCCGCGAACCCGTCACCACCGTCGGCGGACTGCGCATCCAGCCCGACCTGGCCCTGGCCGACGTACGGCCGTCCGACGCGTCCCTGCTGATCCTCCCCGGCGCCGACCTCTGGGACGCGGGCGACGAACTCGCCCCCTTCGCCCGCACGGCCCGCGCCTTCCTGGACGCCGGAGTGCCGGTGGCCGCGATCTGCGGGGCGACCGTCGGTATGGCGCGTGAAGGGCTGCTCGACGACCGGGACCACACCAGCGCGGTCTCCTTCTATCTGGCCGCGACCGGGTACGCCGGCGGCGAGCGGTATGTAGAGGCCGACGCCGTCACCGACGGCGGGCTCGTCACCGCCGGTCCCACCGAACCCGTCGCCTTCGCCCGGGAGATCCTGCGGCTGCTGAAGGTGTACGACGACGAGGCCGTCGACGCCTGGTACCGCCTGTTCCACGACTCCGACGCCGAGGCCTACGCCGTACTGGAGAAGGCCGGTGTCCTGTGAGCCGGGAACGACAGGAACTGCTCAGCCGTAGCGCGCTCGGTGTCTTCCGGCTCAACGGCCAGTTCCTCGCGGTCGCCGAGGAGTTGGCCAGGCCCGCCGGGCTGACGGCGGCCTGGTGGCAGGTGCTCGGCGCGGTCCTCGGCGAGCCGCTGCCCGTCTCCGGGATCGCCCGGGCCATGGGCATCACCCGGCAGAGCGTGCAGCGCATCGCCGATCTGCTGGTGGACAAGGGGCTCGCCGAGTACCGGCCCAACCCCGCCCACCGCCGTGCCAAGCTCCTCGCGCCCACGGAGCGGGGGCGCGCGGCGATCTCCCGTATCGACCCCGGCCACGCGGCCCTCGCCGACCGGCTGGCGCAGGCCGTCGGGGAGGCGGAACTCGCCGACGCCGTACGGGTTCTGGAACGGTTGTCGAAGGCGCTCGACCAGATCGCCGTGCCTGTTACGGAACCGTAGACGCCCGCCCGCTCACCTCCCCATATGCCGCACTATCGTGGGGCCGTTGCGTAAGCGGGGGTTTGCGTCGGCGGGGTTGGGGGGCGTGGCATGGAGAAGCTGGGGTCGGGTGATCCACAGCGGATCGGGGCTTACCGGCTGCTGGCGCGGCTGGGTGCGGGCGGCATGGGGGACGTCTATCTCGCCCGGTCGGACCGCGGCCGCACCGTCGCCGTGAAACTCGTACGGCGGGAGCTGGCCGCGCAGGAGGAGTTCCGCGCCCGGTTCCGGCAGGAGGTGCAGGCCGCGCGGCAGGTCGGCGGCTTCTGGACGGCGCCGGTGCTCGACGCGGACACCGAGGCCGACGTGCCCTGGGTCGCCACCGGATATGTCGCCGGGCCGAGCCTCCAGCAGGTCGTCGGACGGGACCACGGGGCGCTGCCCGAGCGGTCGGTCCGGATCCTGGCGGCGGGCCTCGCGCACGCGCTCAAGGACATCCATGCCGCGGGGATCGTGCACCGGGACCTGAAGCCGTCCAACGTGCTGGTCACCATCGACGGCCCGCGCGTCATCGACTTCGGGATCGCCCGCGCCCTGGAGACAGTGGACGAGAGCGGGCTCACCCGCACCGGCGCGCTCGTCGGGTCGCCTGGGTTCATGGCGCCCGAGCAGGTGCGCGGGGACCGGATCACGCCCGCGTGCGACGTGTTCTGCCTGGGCTCGGTGCTCGCCTACGCCGCGACCGGCACGCTGCCCTTCGGCTCCGTCGACAGCGGCGCGCACGCCGTGATGTTCCGGATCGCCCAGGAGGAACCCGATCTGGAGGGCGTGCCCGAGGGGATCGCCGACCTGGTGCGGGACTGTCTGCGCAAGGACCCCGGCGCCCGGCCGACGCTGGAGCGGATCCTGGAGCGCACCGGCGCCGAGGACACCGTCTCCGGCGGCCGGTCCCGGGACCCGTGGCTGCCGAGCGCGCTGGTGGCCCAGCTGGGCCGGCACGCGGTGCGGTTGCTGGACACGGAGGACCCGGAGGGTCCGGTACGGGCCGGGGGAGCGCAGGTCGCCCCGGTCAGTGACGGCGGCCCGGGGGTGCCGAACGCCGGCGGCGTACCGGGTCGCCCCGCCGAGCCGACCCCCGCGGCCTCCCCCGAGC
>NZ_JAKEIP010000437.1 GCF_021474425.1 Streptomyces muensis
CCCCTACCCGTCCCATCCCCCAGGGGCTCCGCCCCTTCAACCCCGGGGGGCATTCTTCGGGTGCGGGCCGGTGGGGGCGAGGAACCCCCGGCGCCCCCGGGGTCACATGTACTTCTTCAGCTCCCGCCGCGCCAGCGACCGCTGGTGCACCTCGTCCGGACCGTCCGCGATCATCAGGGTCCGCGCCCCGGCGTACAGCTCCGCGAGCGGGAAGTCCTGACTGACACCCCCCGCACCGTGCAACTGGATCGCCCGGTCGATGATGTCGACGACCGCGCGCGGCGTAGCGATCTTGATGGCCTGGATCTCGGTGTGGGCACCCTTGTTCCCCACGGTGTCCATCAGCCAGGCAGTCTTGAGGACCAGCAGCCGCAGCTGCTCCACCGTCACACGCGCGTCGGCGATCCAGTTGTGCACGACCCCCTGCTGGGCCAGTGCCTTCCCGAACGCCGTACGGGACACGGCCCGCCGGCACATCAACTCGATCGCCCGCTCGGCCATGCCGATCAGCCGCATGCAGTGATGGATACGGCCGGGCCCGAGCCGCGCCTGCGCGATGGCGAAACCGCCCCCCTCCTCGCCGATGAGGTTGGCCACGGGCACGCGCGCGTGGTCGAAGATCACCTCGGCATGGCCGCCGTGGTAGTGGTCCTCGTAGCCGAACACCTGCATCGCACGCTTCACCGTGACACCCGGGGTGTCACGGGGGACCAGGATCATCGACTGCTGGCGCCGGATGTCGTCCCCGTCGGGATCCGTCTTGCCCATCACGATGAAGATCTTGCAGTCCGGGTTCATCGCCCCGGAGATGTACCACTTGCGGCCCGTGATGACGTACTCGTCACCGTCCCGCTCGATCAGCGTGGTGATGTTGGTGGCGTCGGACGAGGCCACCTCCGGCTCGGTCATCGCGAACGCCGAGCGGATCTCACCGGCCAGCAACGGCTCCAGCCACTGCTTCTTCTGCTGCTCGTCGGCGAACTGGTACAGCACCTCCATGTTCCCGGTGTCCGGCGCCGCACAGTTCGTCGCGGTGGGCGCGAGCTGCGGTGAGCGGCCGGTGATCTCGGCGAGCGGGGCGTACTGGAGGTTGGTGAGGCCGGCGCCGTACTCGGCGTCGGGCAGGAAGAGGTTCCACAGACCCTGCCTGCGGGCCTCGGCCTTGAGCTCCTCGACCACGGCCGGGGTGTCCCACGGCGAGGCCAGCGCGGCCCGCTGCTCCTCCGCCACCGCCTCCGCCGGATAGACGTACTCGTCCATGAAGGCGAGCAGCTTGGCGCGCAGTTCCTCGGTGCGCGCGTCGAACGCGAAGTCCATGGCGGATCAGCCTTCCTGGATGTCTTCTCGAAGAGTGGTGAGGCCGTGCTCGATGAAGACCGGGACCAGGTCGCCGATGCGGTCGAAGCCGCGGCCGACCGTCTGGCCCAGCGTGTAGCGGTAGTGGATGCCCTCCAGGATCACGGCGAGCTTGAACCAGGCGAACGCCGTGTACCAGGAGACCGCGGAGACGTCGCGCCCCGAGCGCGCGGCGTACCGCTCGATCAGCTCGGCCGGTTCCGGGTGCCCGGGGGCCTCGGCCGTGGTGGAGACGGGGGAGTCGGGCATGCCCAGCGGCATGCTGTACATCACCAGCAGACCCAGGTCGGTGAGGGGATCGCCGAGCGTGGACATCTCCCAGTCAAGGATCGCCTTGATGGTGTCGTCCGCACCGATGAGCACGTTGTCGAGGCGGTAGTCGCCGTGCACCACGGTCGCGGCGGGGGAGGCCGGCAGCCGGCGGCCCAGCGTCGCGTGCAGCTCGTCGATACCGGCCAGGTCGCGGTTGCGGGAGGCGTCCAACTGCTTGCCCCAGCGGCGCAGTTGCCGGTCCAGGAAGCCCTCGGGGCGGCCGAAGTCCGCCAGGCCCACCTCCGCCGGATCCACCGCGTGCAGCTCGACGAGCGTGTCCACCAGCGACAGCACCGCGCCCCGGGTGCGCTCGGGGCCGAGCGGGGCGAGCTGGTCGGCGGTGCGGTACGGGGTGCCCTCGACGAACTCCATGACGTAGAACGGCGCTCCGAGCACCTCCTCGTCCTCGCACAGCAGCACCGGCCGCGGCACCGGCACACTGGTCGGGTGCAGCGCGCTGATCACCCGGTGCTCGCGCTTCATGTCGTGCGCGGTGGCGAGGACATGGCCGAGCGGAGGGCGCCGTACGACCCACTTCGAGGTGCCGTCGGTGACCGCGTAGGTCAGGTTCGACCGTCCGCCCTCGATCAGCCGGCCGGTCAGCGGACCCTGCGCCAGACCGGGCCGCTCGCGCTCGAGCAGGCCGCGCAGCCGGTCGAGATCGAGACCGGGCGGATGGTCGGGGCTCATACATCGCTCCTGGAAGACAGGTGAACGGGACCCGACTCATGATGCCGACCAGTCGGTATGTAGTCCAGTGGGCGAGCCGAACGTGACCGGGGCCACGATAGGCCGACAGCTCCCCGCGCGGTGCGTCGGGGAGCTGTCGGTGGTGTCTTCTCGGCCAGTGCGCCGAGTCGGCCCGGGCCGCGGGGTGGGCTCAGTGGTCGTCCCAGTGGCCGTCGTGGGAGGCGTGCCGGTGGCCGTCGTGGAGGTAGTCGACGTGGTCGCCGTGCAGGACGCTCTCGTGTCCGCAGTCGGCGCCGTGCTGATGGCTGTGCCCCTCGTGCGCGACGTGCCCGCTCGCCTCGCACTCGTCCCAGTGGCCGCTGTGCTCGCGGTGCAGGTGGCCGTCGTGCGCGTAGTCGGTGTGGTCGCCGTGCGGAACCGCGGTGTGTCCGCAGTCCGGGCCGTGGGTGTGCGTGTGGGCGGGGTGTTCCGCGTGCAGGGTGGTCATGGTGCTCACCTTCGGAAGGCGGGGGTGGTGACGTCGGACAGGCTGCCACGCGAACGCCGCATATCGGGTCATTCGGCTTGCGTGGCGTTCCGCCACCCCGGAGGGTCGAACCCATGAAGGGCATCAGCTACACACGCTACGGCGGGCCCGAGGTGCTCGCATACGGAGAGGTGCGCGAGCCGCGCGTCGGCCCCGACTCCGTACTGGTCAAGGTGCGCGCGGCGGCCGTCAACCCGGTCGACTGGAAGTGCCGCGAGGGCCATATGGACCGGATGCTGGAGCCCGCCTTCCCGGTCGTACCCGGCTGGGACGTCTCCGGGGTGGTCGTCCAGCCCGGCGTCTCCGTCACCGAGTTCGGCGTCGGCGACGAGGTGATCGGCTATGTCCGCGAGGACCTCCTCTCCCACGGCACCTTCGCCGAGTACGTCGCCGCCCCGCTCCGCACCCTCGCGCGCAAGCCCCGCAACCTCACCTGGGAGCAGGCGGCCGGTCTGCCCCTGGTCGGGCTGACGGCGTATCAGGTGCTGACCAGGGTCCTTCAGGTGCGGCGCGGCGAGACCGTCCTCGTGCATGCCGCGGCCGGCGGCGTGGGCTCGATCGCCGTCCAGCTCGCCCGCCATCTGGGTGCCCGGGTGATCGGCACGGCGAGCCCGCACAACCACGACTTCGTCCGCGGTCTCGGCGGCGAACCGGTCGAGTACGGCGACGGTCTGACCGAACGGGTGCGGGGCCTCGCGCCCGAGGGCGTGGACGCCGCCTTCGACACGGTCGGCGGCGGCGCGCTGAAAGCCTCGGCCAACCTCCTCGCCCCCGAGGGCCGCCTGGTGTCCATCGCCGACCCGGACGTCTTCGACTACGGCGGCCGCTACTACTTCGTCCGCCCCGACGCCACGGACCTGCTACGGCTGTCCGAGCTCGCGGAGGAGGGCGTGGTGACCGTGCACGTCTCGGAGACCTTCCCGCTGGAACGAACCGCGGACGCCCACCGGCTCAACGAGGAGGGCCGCACCCGGGGCAAGATCGTGGTCACGGTGGACTGGGAGACGGAGGAGGAGCCGGTGGCGCCGGAAGGGTTGTGGCAGGAGCCGGAGGAGGGACTGGGACTGACCGGCTGACCGGCCGCTCCCAGCCGCTCCCGGCCGCTGCGGCGCCGAGGCCGGGAGACGGGCAGCGCGTCCAGCGGCACGGCGGAGGAGGCCCGTGCGGTGGCGGGGCGACGCTGCGGCATCAGTGGCCGCCGCGGCGGGCGATGCGGTTCGGGGTGCGGGTGCGGGGCGCGGGGTACTCGCACGGACCCGAGAGCTCGGTGCCTGCCCGCCCTGGCGGCGCCATCAGAGGCTCTCGGCGTCGGCGGGATACGCCGGACGGGCCCCGAGGCGACGGGCGGGTCCGGCTCAGAGGACCAACGCGGCCCCGCACACCGCCAGGGCCACCGTGAACAGGACCGTGGCCGTGGCGTGCCGGGGG
>NZ_JAKEIP010000438.1 GCF_021474425.1 Streptomyces muensis
GGAGGGGGCCGTGGTGCTGGCGGACGGGTTCTCGTGCCGGACGCAGTTGGAGCAACTGGCGGGGGTGCGGGGGCGGCATCTCGCGGAGGTGCTGGCGGATGGGCTGGAGGAGAAGTGACGGAGGAGAAGTGACGGAGGAGCTGGGGGACGTGACGTACGGGCTGGCGGACGGTCCGGGGAAGAAGTGACGAGCGGGCTGGGGACAGAAGTGACGGACGGGCTGGCGACAGAAGTGAGGGCCGAGCTGGCCCGGGTGGCCGTCCTCTCCGACATCCACGGGGTGCTGCCCGCCCTGGAGGCCGTGCTCGCCGAGCCGGAGGTGGCCGATGCCGAGCGCGTCGTGCTCACCGGGGACATCACGGCCGGCCCCCAGCCGGCCGAGGTGCTCGACCTGCTGCGCGAGCAGGGCGAACGTGTGCTGTGGCTGGCGGGGAACGCGGACCGGGAGCTGGTCGAGTACCGGCGGGGCGAACGCGACGCGATCCCCGACCCGATCGGCCCGTACGCGGCCGGCCGCCTCACCGACGAACACGTCGCGTTCCTCGCGTCCCTCCCCAAGACGCTCACGCTGCCCGTCCGCGGCCTCGGCGACGTCCTGTTCTGCCACGCCACACCCCGCGACGACGAGGAGGTCGTCCTGGTCGACTCGCGGCTCGCCCGGTGGAGGGAGGTCTTCGCGGACCTTCCGGCGACCGTCCGCACGGTGGTCTGCGGCCACACCCACATGCCCTACGTCCGTCTCGCCCACGGCCGCCTGGTGGTCAACCCCGGCAGCGTCGGCATGCCGTACGGCCGCGCGGGCGCCCACTGGTGCCTGCTGGGCCCGGGAGTGGACCTGCGGGTGACGCCGTACGACGTCGCGACGGCCGTCGGCCGGGTGGTGGCGGAGTGCGCGTACCCGGAGATCGCGGAGTGGGCCGCCCACTACCTCGATGCCCGTGTCACGGACGCCGACGCGCTGGCGGCGTTCGGGCCCCGGGACGGGCGGGAGACGGGCGCGTGAGCGGACCGGATCAGCCGTTCGGCCGAGCCCTGCCCCGGTGCGCCCGGCCGCAGGCGTCGCCCGACCCGCGAACCCGCGCCGGCTGTGCTGGACTGGCCTGGGCCGTGTCCCGCGGATCATGCCGGCGTCGCCGGACAGGCCTCCAGCCGTCCTGAGCCACGCACCGCTAGGAGCCCTGACCGTGCCCCTGCCCCTCCGCGTCCAGACCATCCCCCGCGCCGAGCACCTGGCGTTCGTCGCGGCCCGGCCGTCCGTCAGCCATATGCAGGTGCCCTCCTGGGGCGAGGTGAAGCCTGACTGGCGGGCGGAGAGCCTGGGGTGGTTCGACGAGGAGCAGGGCGGACGGCTGGTGGGAGCCGGGCTCGTGCTCTACCGGCCGCTGCCGAGGCTGAAGAGATACCTGGCGTATCTGCCCGAGGGGCCGCTGATCGACTGGTACGCGCCCGACCTCGCCGAGCGGTGGCTCGCGCCGATGCTCGCGTACCTCAAGGGCAGGGGCGCCTTCTCGGTGAAGATGGGCCCGCCCGTCGTCGTACGCCGCTGGAACAGCGAGGCGGTGAAGGCCGCCATCGCCGACCCGGCCGCCCGGCGACTGCGCGACACCGAGCCCACGACCTGCGATCAGCGCGCCCTCGACATCGCCGGAGGACTGCGGCGGGCCGGCTGGCGGCAGGCCGAGCCGGGGAGCGAGGAGGGCTTCGCCGCGGGGCAGCCGCGGTACGTGTGCCAAGTGCCCTTCGCCGGGCGGTCGCTGGAGGACGTCCAGCGTGGCCTCAACCAGCAGTGGCGGCGCAACATCAAGAAGGCCGACAAGGCGGGCGTGAAGGTGGTGCGGGGCGGCTACGACGACCTGCCCGTCTTCTACGACCTCTACGTCGAGACCGCCGAGCGGGACCGTTTCGTGCCGCGCCCGCTGCCGTACTTCCAGCGCATGTGGACCGCGCTGACCGCCGAGCACCCCGACCGCATGCGGCTCTACCTCGCCCACCACGACGGCGACACCCTCGCCGCCGCCACGATGCTGATGGTCGGCACACATGTGTGGTACTCCTACGGCGCCTCCACCGGCCGCAGTCGCGAGGTCCAGCCCAACAACGCCATGCAGTGGCGCATGATGTCCGACGCCCACGAACTCGGCGCCACCGTCTACGACTTCCGCGGCATCACCGACACGCTGGAGGAGTCCAACCACCTGCTGGGCCTGCTGCGGTTCAAGGTGGGGGCCGGGGGTGAGGCGGTGGAGTACCTGGGGGAGTGGGACTTCCCGCTGAACCGGCTGCTGCACAAGGCGCTGGATCTGTACATGGCGCGGCGGTAGTCCGGCCGGGAAGAGGCGTTCGGGGCCGTCCCGTCCTCGTCCCTGGTGCCGGTCCGTCCACACTCTGGGACAGTGGCGTAATGGGTTCACACACCTGACGGGGTCTACTACCCTGGACTTGGCAGTACAGCATGATGAACACCGGGCTGAACGACGAACACCACCCTGTCCGGCCCTGTCCTGCCCTTGTCCTGCTCCATCCGCCCGAGCCGAGCCCTGGAACGCCCGTGAGCACCCCCGACGCCGCCACCACCCCCGCACCGGCCCGAGGCCGGGCCGTCCCCGAGCCGACGGGCGGCGGGCCGCGCCGCTGGGGTTCCCTCGGGCCGGTGGGCCTGGTGCTCGCCGGAGGGATCTCGGTGCAGTTCGGCGGCGCGCTCGCGGTGAGCCTGATGCCGAGGGCCGGTGCGCTCGGCGTGGTGGCGTTGCGGCTGCTGGTGGCGGCGGTCGTCCTGCTGCTGGTCTGCCGTCCCCGGCTGCGCGGCCACTCCCGTACCGACTGGGGCACGGTGATCGTCTTCGGGATCACCATGGCGGCGATGAACGGCCTCTTCTACCAGTCGGTCGCCCGCATCCCGCTGGGCGCCGCGGTCACCCTGGAGGTGCTGGGCCCGCTCGCCCTCTCCGTCCTGTCGTCCCGTCGCGCGGTCAACTTCATCTGGGCCGGACTCGCCCTCGGCGGTGTCTTCCTCCTCGGCGGCGGAGGCTTCGACAGCCTGGACCCCATAGGTGTCGCCTTTGCCCTGGGTGCCGGCGCCATGTGGGCGGCCTACATAGTCTTCAGCGCCCGTACGGGCCGACGCTTCCCCCAGGCCGACGGGCTGGCGCTCGCCATGGCGGTGGGGGCCGTACTGTTCCTCCCCCTGGGGATCGCCGAATCGGGCACGAAGCTGCTCGACCCGGTGACCGTCGGCCTCGGCGCGGCCGTCGCCGTCCTCTCCTCGGTCCTCCCCTACACCCTCGAACTCCTCGCCCTGCGCCGGTTGCCCGCGGCCACCTTCGCCATCCTGATGAGCCTCGAACCGGCCGTCGCGGCGACCGCCGGCTTCCTCATCCTCGACCAGGCCCTCTCCGCCCTCCAGGCCCTGGCCATCGCCCTGGTCATCGCGGCGAGCATGGGGGCGGTGCGGACGCAGGTGGGGCGCGGGAGGACGAAGGCCGTCGCCGACGGCTAGTGCCCCGGCTCTAGCTGCGCATCAGCAACCCCTGGACGGAAAGCCCGTGGTTGACGCGCAGCCGGCGCAGCTCCCACAGGCCCACCGCGGTCACCGAGGCCGGGGCGCCGAGCACGAGCAGGATCCGGACCGGTACCGGCACACCCGCGTAGGCGCCCGTGAAGAGGTCGACCAGGGCCATCTCCCACACCAGTGTCATGGCCAGCAGCGGCGGCAGCGTCTCGTGGATGTCGGCGGTGCGGAAGACATGGGTGAGCGCCAGGCCCACGCCCCAGACGATGAAGGGCAGCACCCATACGAAGACCACCGCGAGGGCGACGACCGTGACGACGGTCATCGCCGGGCCGGTCGCGAAACGGCCCTCGGCGAAGCCGGTGAGCACGATCACCGGGAACACGAACACCGCGGCCAGGAGCGCCACGATCGCGCCGAAGCACCTGGCCGAACGACGCAGCAACTCACGCCGGGCCGTGTCCGGCACCAGGGCTAGCAGGATGCCGACCGCGACCGGAAACGTCACGGACAGCAGCAGGACGCTGATCCAGGACTGGTCGGTGCGCTTGCTGACGACGTCCCCGATGGAGTCCGCGATCTTGTAGGTGAGCGACATCCACACCATCGCGGCCAGACCCACCAGGGTGCGGATCTTCTGTATGCGGGCCACGGTGGGGTCCTCGACGATGCCCGGCCGGGACGGCTTGAAGACCCTGCGCGCGGTGTGGACGGGACCGATCCGCCGCCACAGCCGCATGAAGGGGCCGGGCGGCACGGGCGCGGGCGGGCCGGGGTGCGGCGGGTAAGGGTAC
>NZ_JAKEIP010000439.1 GCF_021474425.1 Streptomyces muensis
CCCCGTCGGGCTACGGCTACCCGCCCCCGGTGACCGCAGCCCCGGGCCAGGAGTTCCGCCTACCCCCACAGGGCCCACAGTTCATCGGCCGCTGACGGGGCGAAGCCCCCCGTCAGGGGCGTGGGGCTGTATCGATATGCGGCTCCGCCGCGTGGGCGCGATCAACCACACACGGACCCGCGGCCGCCACACGCCCCAAGGCCCCGAGCTCCCAGGCGCCCCGGCCAAGACCCAGCGTCAGCGCTCCGCCTTGGTCTTGTATCCGCGGCCCCACTGCAGCCCCCACCCGAACAACCGATCAAGCTCAGCCTGAAACCCGTAGACGAACTTCACCTCACGCCGAACCCAGATCTCGCCCTTCACGTTCTCGATCATCACCACCGCACACGACCGGGCCTGCGGATGCCGCTCGTCGAGACCTATCTCGATCCGCGGCCCGTTGCTCGGATACAGCGTGACGATCGCATGCGTACGGTCGAACGCCGGCGTCTGGTCATAGATGTACACGAAGACCAGCAACCGCTTGATGTTCTCCTTGTGATCCAGGTTGACGTAGATCGTCTCCCCGGACGCCGACCCGAACCGGTCGTCCCCGCTGAGCTTCACATACGGCGGCGCGTTGACGTCCCCGAGGAACCCGCCCAGCGGCTGGACGACCCCCTTCGTCCCGTCGGTCAGCTCGTACAGCGCCCCGAGGTCGAGGTCGACGTTGACCATGCTCTGGCTGTGCCCGAGCACCTCCGGCGGCTTGAGCGCCTTGAACGGATGCCGCAGCAGGCTCTCCCGCTGTGAGCCCCCGATGTCGGACGTCCGCATCCGCCAGGTCAGGTTGATCCGCAGATGCCCGGTGGCGGCGCCCTGCTTGGTGAGGGAGACCCGGTCGTGCCGTTTCGTCAGTTCGATCGAGTTCGATGACGCGCTGCCCGAGTCGAACTCGGCCGCCCGGCCACGCCAGAGTCCGTCCAAGAAGCCCATTCCGCCCCCACGTCCCACACGAAAGACCTGCGTTCACTGGAAAAACCGGCGGGGCGGCCGGAGGCCCGGCCGCCCCGCTGAGAGCGTTCCTCAACCGCAGGGGTGTCACACCCCGGACGAGACCTCGGTCTTGTCGTCCGAGGCCTCAGCTTTTCCCTCGGCGGCCGCCAGCGCGCGGTTGCGGCGCACCGAGGACAGGAAGGACCAGCCGATCAGGATCACGCCGATCGAGCCGGTGATGAGCTCGTGGATCTCGTACTGGATGGTGACCAGCAGGATCATGGCGAGGGCGCCGATCGCGTAGTGCGCGCCGTGCTCCAGGTAGACGTACTCGTCGAGGGTGCCCTGGCGCACCAGGTAGACGGTCAGCGACCGGACGTACATCGCGCCGATACCGAGGCCGAGGGCCATCAGGACGATGTCGTTGGTGATGGCGAAGGCGCCGATCACACCGTCGAAGGAGAAGGACGCGTCCAGGACCTCCAGGTAGAGGAACATGAAGAACGCGGCCTTGCCGGCCATGGCGACCGCGGTGCGGGGCTTGCCGGAGCGCGCGGCCTCTTCCTCCTCCTCGTGCTCGCGTTCCTCCTCTTCTTCGAGCTTGTCCTCGAAGTAGCCGGAGAGACCGCCGACGATCATGTAGGTGATCAGGCCCGCGATACCGGACAGCAGGACC
Source organism: Streptomyces muensis (assembly GCF_021474425.1). GTDB lineage: Bacteria > Actinomycetota > Actinomycetes > Streptomycetales > Streptomycetaceae > Streptomyces > Streptomyces muensis. The sequence goes on from NZ_JAKEIP010000439.1 coordinate 1,652, forward strand.
GTCTCCGCCTTGTCGACATGGGTCCCGCCGTGCTGGTGGGCGTTGGTCGCGAAGGTCATCGCGCTGATGAGCAGCACGATCAGGGCGATGCAGACGGACAGCATGTCGATCTTGCCGAGCTTGGCCAGCGGGCGCTCCAGCCAGCCGAGCCACTTGATGTCCCGGTCCTCGAAGATGAAGTCCAGGAAGATCATCAGCAGGAACATGCCACCGAACGCGGCGATGGCCGGGTGGGCGTCGGTGACGAGCTGCTGGTACTGGTCCTTGTCGCTGAGGGCGAGGTCGACGGCCTCGATCGGCCCGAGCTGGGCGCTGATGGCGACGATGACGACCGGGAAGACCAGGCGCATGCCGAAGACGGCGATCAGGATGCCGATGGTGAGGAAGATCTTCTGCCAGAAGGCATTCATCTTCTTCAGGATCCCGGCGTTGACCACCGCGTTGTCGAAGGACAGCGAGATCTCGAGGACGGAGAGGATCGCCACGACGCCGAAGGCGGTCCACCCCCCGAAGAGGACCGCCGCAACCAGGCCGAGCGCGGTGACCGCGAACGACCAACCGAAGGTTTTCAGAACCACTGGCTACCCAATCCTGTGTGTACGGGGCTCCCCCGCGCCGCACTCGGCTTTACGAACTTTTGAAGCCGAAGTCTAGTTCGGCACCTCTTCGCACCCCACCCGGGCCCGGCTTTTGCTCATATCGCGTTATGAGACGTTGACCCCGAAGTCGAGCGCGATGCCCCGCAGACCCGAGGCATACCCCTGTCCCACCGCACGGAACTTCCATTCGCCCTGGTAGCGGTAGACCTCGCCGAAGATCATGGCGGTCTCGGTGGAGGCGTCCTCGCTCAGGTCGTAGCGGGCGAGTTCCTGGCCGTCGGCCTGGTTGACCACGCGGATGAAGGCGTTGCTCACCTGACCGAAGGTCTGGCCGCGCTCGTCGGCCATATGGATCGAGACGGGGAAGACGATCTTGTCGCAGTGGGCGGGCACCTTGGAGAGGTCGATCAGCAGCGACTCGTCGTCGCCGTCGCCCTCGCCGGTGAGGTTGTCCCCGGTGTGCTCCACCGAGCCGTCCGGGCTCTTGAGCTGGTTGTAGAAGACGAACCACTCGTCGCCCAGGACGCGTCCGCCGTTGCACATCAGGGCGCTGGCGTCGAGGTCGAAGGGGGCTCCGGTGGTGGAGCGCGCGTCCCAGCCGAGCCCGATCATCACCTGGGTGAGATTGGGTGCGGCCTTGGACAGGGAGACGTTTCCTCCCTTGGCGAGCGTGACGCCCATGTGCTGGTCCTCCCCGCGTGTTGCTTCTTTGGTTGTCCTGCGCATCCGGCGCCGCACCCAAACGAATGCGGCGCCGGACTCAGCCAGTGGTGTCCTGGACGGTCACCCCTCGGATCGAACTCAGACGTTGACGCCGAAGTCCTGCGCGATGCCGCGCAGACCCGACGCGTAGCCCTGGCCGATGGCGCGGAACTTCCACTCCGCGCCGTGCCGGTACAGCTCGCCGAAGACCATCGCGGTCTCGGTGGACGCGTCCTCCGAGAGGTCGTAGCGCGCGATCTCGGCGCCGCCGGCCTGGTTGACGACGCGGATGAACGCGTTGCGCACCTGGCCGAAGGACTGCTGGCGGTTCTCGGCGTCGTAGATCGAGACCGGGAAGACGATCTTCTCCACGTCGGCCGGGACGCCCGCGAGGTTGACCTTGATCTGCTCGTCGTCGCCCTCACCCTCACCGGTGAGGTTGTCGCCGGTGTGCTCGACGGAGCCGTCGGAGCTCTTGAGGTTGTTGAAGAAGACGAAGTTCGCGTCGCTGCCGACCTTGCCCTCCGGGTTCAGAAGCAGCGCGCTGGCGTCCAGGTCGAAGTCGGTGCCGGTCGTGGTGCGGACGTCCCACCCCAGACCGACGATGACCGCAGTGAGGCCCGGGGCCTCCTTGCTCAGTGATACGTTGCCGCCCTTGCTGAGGCTGACTCCCACGAGTCCTCCATTGGTTTCCAGGGGCGGGGAGCCCCGCCGTGCGTTTGATATCGGATCAACGACTCGATCCTAGTGACGGGTTCCCGTGGCTCGCATGCCTTGGTACCGAAGAATCAGAGGGTGTCGAGCGCCTTGACGTACTCGTTCAGGTCGCGCGCGTCCGGCAGGGCGTTGACGACGGTCCAGCGGACGACACCCTCCTTGTCGATGACGAAGGTGCCGCGCACCGCGCAGCCCTTGTCCTCGGCGAAGACGCCGTAGGCACGGCTGGCCTCGCCGTGCGGCCAGAAGTCGCTGAGCAGCGGGTACTCCAGGCCCTCCTGCTCGGCGAAGACGCGCAGGGTGTGGATGGAGTCGTTGGAGACGGCGAGCACCTGCGTGTCGCGGTCGGAGAACTTCGGCAGGTTGTCACGCACCTCGCACAGCTCGCCGGTGCACACGCCGGTGAAGGCGAACGGGTAGAAGAGCAGGACGACGTTCTTGGAACCGCGGAAGTCCGAGAGCTTCACGGTCGCGCCGTGGTTGTCCTTGAGCTCGAAGTCGGGGGCCTTGTCGCCGACCTGGATCGCCATCGTCGTAGATGTCCCTTCGTGGGTCTGTTCGGGTGGAACCCACCCTACGCAGCGATCATCGGGGGGTGTGCGGGAGCCGGGGG
>NZ_JAKEIP010000440.1 GCF_021474425.1 Streptomyces muensis
GGCTGAAGATGCCTGGACCGGCATCGGGAGATCACCCCCGTTGTCCGTACCCCCGCAACCTCTCCCCCACCTCCGCCACCTGCCCCTCCGACAGCAGGGTCGGGGACAGGCCCGGTACCGCGGATGCCTTGAGCCAGAGGTGGGACATCCATTCCAGTTGGGCGGTGCGGTCGTAGGCCTGGTCCAGGGTGGTGCCGTAGGCGATCGTGCCGTGGTTCTGGAGGAGGCAGGCGGTGCGGTCGGTGAGGGCCTGGAGCATGTTCTCGGCCAACTCCGCCGTGCCGTACGTCGCATACGGGGCAACCCGGACGGGGCCGCCGAGGGCGGCGGCCATGTAGTGGATCAGGGGGAGCTCGGGGACGAGGGTGGAGACGGCCGTGGCGTGGACGGCGTGGGTGTGGACGACGGCGCCGGCGTCGGTGGCGCGGTAGACGGCGAGATGCATGGGCAGCTCGCTCGTCGGCACCAGTGCGCCCAGGACCTGCGCGCCGGTCAGGTCGACGCCGGTCACGTCGTCCGGGGTCAGCCGGTCGTAGGGCACTCCCGACGGCGTGACCAGCACGGTGTCACCGACGCGCACCGAGACGTTGCCGGAGGTGCCGACGACCAGTCCGTCGGACACGGTCCGGCGAGCCGTCGCGACGAGGGCCTCCCAGGCCTCCGCCTCCTCGGGGCGGGCACTTCTGCCCCACGACTCCCCCACATCCTGTGCGCCGTCCCGCGCATCCCGCACGCCTCGCTGGTCCCGCCGTTCCTCAGCCATGCGGCGATCCTGCCAGGCGGGAGGCGGCACGGCCTCAAGTCGCCGTCGAGCTCGGGCACTTTAGGGCGGAAGGCCTACGTCCGGAAGGGTGCATAACGGGGCGGAACGGTCATCGACTTCGCTTGGCCTGAGATCGACCGGGATTCAACGATCTTCCCGTAATCTCTGGGGGATTTGTCGTGCACGCAGCCATTCCGGGGGGAAATATGGCCCGTGATCGCAAACCGTCCCGTCACCGCTCCCGACTCATAGCGGCATCCGTGGCAGCGCTCGCCCTAGGCGGAACCGCGCTGGCCGAGGTGCCGGCCGCGGCGGCCGGAAAGCCCAAGGGCCATGACGTCTCTTCCCATCAGAAGAACGTCGACTGGCAGAGCGCGAAGGGGAAGGGCGCCCGGTTCGTCTACGTCAAGGCGACCGAGTCCCACACCTACCGCAACCCGTACTTCAACCAGCAGTACAACGGCTCCCGCAACGCGGGCATGATCCGCGGCGCGTACCACTTCGCGCTGCCGAACAAGTCGTCCGGCAGGACGCAGGCGGCGCACTTCGTGCGCAACGGCGGCGGCTGGCGGTCGGACGGCTGGACACTGCCGCCCGCGCTCGACATCGAGTACAACCCGTACAGCAAGCACAAGTGCTACGGGCTGAGCAAGGCGAAGATGGTCAACTGGATCCAGTCCTTCAGCGCCGAGGTGAAGCGGCTAACCGGCCGCCGTCCGGTGATCTACACCACCACCCACTGGTGGAACACCTGCACCGGCGCCAGCCGCGCCTTCGCCTCGAACCACGCGCTGTGGATAGCCCGGTACGACTCCGCGACGGCGGGGAACCTGCCGGCCGGATGGCAGTTCTGGACCATCTGGCAGTACGACAACGGCAGCGGCAGCCTGCCGGGTGACCAGAATCTCTTCAACGGGTCGATGACCCAGCTCAGGAAGTTTGCCCGGGGCTACTGACCCTTGGGGCGCCTGGGCCGTGCGGCGACTGCCGGAGGCGGCCGGAGGGGACGCCTCCCCTTCCGGACGAACAACCCCCTCTTACAGACACCGTGCGGCCCGCCTCAGTTCACCTTCCGTTCACTCAGGTTTCCTACGGTCAACCGACCGATGACCTCGAACGATTGCCTGGGTAAATGGAAAACTTCTCGCTGATCCTCGCGATTGTGGTGGTAACCGCACTCGCGTTCGATTTCACGAACGGTTTCCACGACACCGCCAACGCGATGGCCACCACCATCTCGACCGGTGCACTCAAGCCCAAGGTCGCGGTGGCCATGTCCGCCGTGTTGAACCTTGTAGGCGCCTTCCTCTCCGTGGAGGTCGCCAACACGATCTCCAAGGGTCTCGTCGACGAGACCGGCATCCGTCCCGAGGTCATCTTCGCCGCGTTGGTCGGCGCGATCCTCTGGAATCTGGCGACATGGCTGGTCGGACTTCCCTCCAGCTCCTCGCACGCCCTGATGGGCGGCCTGATCGGTGCCACCATCGCCTCGGCCGGCTTCGGCGCGGTCCACGGCGACGTCCTCGTCACCAAGGTCCTGATCCCGGCCATCGCCGCCCCGATCGTCGCCGGCCTCGCGGCGATGTTCGCCACGCGGCTGACGTACTCCCTCGGCAAGAAGGCCGACGGCGAGGCCAGCAAGAAGGGCTACCGCGCCGGGCAGATCGCCTCCGCCGGTCTGGTCTCCCTCGCGCACGGCACCAACGACGCGCAGAAGACGATGGGCATCATCACCCTCGCCCTGGTCGCCGGCGGCACCCTCGCCCCCGACTCCGACCCGCCCATGTGGGTCATCCTCTCCGCGGGTCTGGCCATCGCGCTCGGCACCTACCTCGGCGGCTGGCGCATCATCCGCACCATGGGCAAGGGCCTGACCGACCTCCAGCCGCAGCAGGGCTTCGCCGCCCAGACCAGCGCGGCCACCGTCATCCTGGCCTCCTCCCACCTCGGCTTCTCCCTCTCCACCACGCACTCCGTCTCCGGTTCGGTGATGGGCGCGGGCCTCGGCCGCAAGGGCGGCGTGGTCCGCTGGTCGACGGCCACCCGGATGTTCGTCGCCTGGGGCCTGACCCTGCCGGCCGCCGCCCTGGTCGGCGCCCTCGCGGAGTACGTGACCGGCTTCGGCGCCTGGGGCACGGCCCTCGTCGCGGTCTTCCTGGTCGCCTCCAGCGCCGCGATCTGGAAGCTCTCGCGTCGCGAGGTCATCGACCACACCAACGTCAACGAGACCGACGAGCCGGCCGGCGTGGTGACCACCGCCATGGCCGCCGTGACCCCGCCCCCGGCGGGCACGACGGCCGAGGACCTCGCGGCCACCATCCCGGCCCCGGCCTCCGAGCCGACGACGACGCCGTCGCCCTCGCAGGCCACGGTCTGACCCCCGCCCGGTTACTCCTCCCGGCACCCCCGGTAATCAAGGAAGAAGAAGCATGAAGATCGACTGGGCGGCTCTCGGCTCCGTCTTCGGCGTCAGCCTCGTGGTCACCGTGGCCCTCGTGGGCCTGTTCACCCTCGGCATCTCCGGTCTGTCCCGCCGCGAACGGGCGGTGGCCCAGGGCGACTCGGCCGCGCTCGCGGTCACCGGCGCGTACGCCTGCTTCGCGGCGTGCGCGGCGGCCGTGGGATACGGCATCTATCTGATCGTGGCCTGACGGCCCGACGTACGGCGCACACGCCACCTGAAACACCCGAGGTGCGGGACGGATCACCGTCCCGCACCTCACGCCTGTGTGGGCCTTCGCACACTCTCCCCGCGCAGGTCAACGGCAAGTTGACGGCCCTTCCGGCCCCGTGGTGGACTTCCGGGGCCAGCTACGGCGGCAGGAGAGGAAGCCGGTGTGAATCCGGCGCGGTCCCGCCACTGTCACCGGGGTAGAAAGCCCCGGGAGCCAGGAACTCTCACCGCCGGACTCGTCGAACCAGGGCGTGGACACCCTGAGTGAGGACAGAACGCGATGCTCGCCTGCCGATCGACACGCAGTATCAGACCCTCGTCTGACCCCACGGTCGGCTGACCCCGATGCGAGCCGATCGCGTCTTCGCGTACGGCGCCGCCGCCGGACTTCTCGGTGATCTGCTGCTCGGCGATCCTCGCCGGGGGCATCCGGTCGCCGCGTTCGGACGTGCCGCCGGCGCCGTGGAGAGAGTGTTGTGGCGCGACGACCGCGCGCGGGGTGCGATGCACACCGCCGTGTGCGCCGGTGGCGCCGTGGCGCTCGGTGCCCTCGCCGCCCGTGTCGTACGTACCTCCCCTGCCGCCTCCGTCGCGCTGACCGGCGCCGCCACCTGGGCGGTGGTCGGCGGGACTTCACTGGCCCGGGAGGCCCGCACGATCGGGCGCGCCCTGGAGGCCGGGGACATCGAGGGGGCGCGGGCGCGGCTGCCGCATCTGTGCGGACGGGATCCGCAGGCGCTGGACGCGGACGGGATCGCGCGGGCGGTCGTGGAGTCCGTCGCCGAGAACACCTCCGACGCGGTGGTGGGGGCCCTGGTGTGGGGG
>NZ_JAKEIP010000441.1 GCF_021474425.1 Streptomyces muensis
GGGCAGGGGCGGGTGGGTCGTCATTTCTGCGTTCCTTGCTGTGCGTCGTGCTGTGCGTTCTGCTCGGCGTCGGGGGTTGCGGGCAGGCCGGCCAGGCCCAGCAGCAGGGACTTGACCTCCGTCGCCGCGTAGGCGTCCTGGGCCCGCTCCGGCTCCGAGCACAGCAGTACGGGGCCGTGGTCGGGGTCGGCGGGCAGCCGGCCGTGGCTACCGCGGACGCCGGACGGGTCCAGCGGGACCGTCTTCAGGCGGTACCGGAAGCCGAGCTTCTTGCGGGCGACCTGGCCGACGGCGCGCAGCTTCACCGCGGGGACCGTCTCGTCGTAGAGGAGCTCGGCGGGGTCGTAGCCGGGCTTGCGGTGGATCTCGACCTGGCGGGCGAAGTCGGGGGCGCGTTCGTCGTCGAGCCAGTAGTAGTACGTGAACCAGGCGTCGGGGTCGGCGAGGGCGACGAGCTCTCCGGAGCGCTCGTGGTCCAGGCCGTGTGCCGCCTTGCCCTCGGCGTCCAACACGCGCTCCACGCCGCCGAGTTCACCGACGATCTTCGCGACGGCCTCGGTGTCGGCCGGGTCGCGGACGTAGACGTGGGCGACCTGGTGGTCGGCGACCGCGAAGGCGCGGGACGTCCACGGGTCGAGGTACTCCATGCCGTCCTGCGTGTACACCTCCAGCAGGCCGGCCCTGCGCAGGGCGCGGTTGATGTCGACCGGGCGGGAGACGGGTGTGATGCCGTACTCGCTGAGCGCCACGACCGTCGCGCCCTCGCGCAGGAAGTGGTCGATCAACGGGCGCAGGGCGTCGTCGAGTTGGCGGGCGGCGCGGACGGTCTCGGGGGAATCCGGGCCGGAGCGCTGGGGCTCGTAATCCATCTGCGGGATGTAGACGAGGGTGAGGTCGGGGCGCTTCTCGTCGAAGACCTGGCGGGCGGCGGCCAGGATCCACTGGGTGGAGGGCATGCCCGCGTTCGGGCCCCAGTAGGTGAACAGCGGGAACGGGCCGAGCCGGTCGGTGAGTTCGTCGTGCAGGGCGGGCGGCCAGGTGTAGCAGTCGGGTTCCTTGCGGCCGTCGGAGTAGTAGACGGGGCGCGGGGTGACCGTCCAGTCGACGTCGGCGCCCATCGCGTACCACCAGCAGATGTTGGCGACCTTGTAGTCGGGGTTCGACCTGCGGGCCGTCTCCCAGATCTTCTCGCCGCCGACGAGCGCGTTGTGCTGGCGCCACAGCATGACCTCGCCGAGGTCGCGGAAGTACCAGCCGTTGGCCACCGCGCCGTGCGTGGACGGGGGTGCGCCGGTGAGGAGGGTGGACTGGACGGTGCAGGTGACGGCGGGCAGCACGGTGTCGAGGCGGGCCTGGAAGCCGCGTTCGCCGAGGGCGGCCACGGCGGGCATGTGCTTGAGCAGGCCGGGGGTGAGGCCGACGATGTCGAGTACGACCACACGGCTGGCCGAGTCGGTTGTCATGACGGGTCCTCCTTCAGGCCGAGGCCGGTCAACCGGTCGCGGGCCCAGGCGAGTTCGGCGGCGATGCCGCCGGGCAGGTCGGCGGGCGGTTCGGGCAGGACGGACCAGGTGTAGGTCTCGACCTCGATGTGGTCGCAGCCGGCCGAGGCCCCGCCGAGCAACCCGGTGAGGACCTGGTCGAGCTGGTCGGCCGTCGTACGCAGCGGGGGTTCCGGCTCGGTGTGCAGCGGGGCGTGGAAGTGGACGCGCCAGGGGCCGCCGTCGGCGGGAAGGCCGCCGTCGAGAGCCTCGGGGAGGTCGTCCACGCCGACGACGTCACCGTCGCTCGTGGTCCGCGTCTGGTGCAGGAACCGGGGTTCGGCCAGCCGGTGCAGGGCCGCGCGGGCGGCGGGGTCGGCCGGGTTCGCGGCCTCCACGGCGCAGGACGCCTGGAGCTTGACGACGGGCATCCCGGCTTCGGCGAGCCGGCGCAGTGCCTCGGCGGGCTGCTCGAACTGCACGGCGAGATGGCAGGCGTCCAGGCAGACGCCGAGCCGGTCGGGGTCCAGTCCGCCGAGCTCCCGTACGGCCTGGGTGGTGGTCTCGACGACGCACCCGGGTTCCGGTTCGAAGCCGACGCGGATACGGCGGCCCGTCCATGCCTCCAGCGCCGCGAGGCCCGTGGTCAGCCGTTCCAGGGCGTGCCTGGCCTCCTCGGCGCAGGCGGGCGTCCACGGGGTGCGCCAGGCGAGCGGCAGGGTGGAGACACTGCCGCGGTCGACGTCGTCCGGGAGGAGGGCGGCGAGGACGCGGGCGCAGTCCAGGGTGTACTTCAGCCGGGCCTCGTCGGCCCAGTCGGGCAGGTACACGTCCTTCTTGACGACCTCGCGGTGGAACCCGGCGTACGGGAAGGCGTTGAGGGTGACGGTCTCCAGTCCGCGCGCCCGCAGCTCCCGCTTCAGCCGGGCCAACGCCCCCTCGTCGTCGGCGAGTTCGGTGACCACGCCCCTGGCCAGCCACAGTCCGATGCCGAGCCGGTCGGCGCCGAGGTGAGCGCGCACGGGCTCGGCGTACGCGGCCAGTTGGGCGATGACGCCCTGAAGGTCCTCGGCCTGGTGGACGTTGCTGCAGTAGCCGAGATGGACGGTCGTTCCGTCCGGATGCAGAAAGCGCATGGGTCACGCTCCCCCGCGGCGTATGGAGTTGCCCTGGAAGGTGGCCTCTTCGTCCGGCTTGGGCTCGATCAGCTCCAGCCGCCCGCTCTGGCCGTAGAAGGCGACGGGGTTGCGCCACAGCACCCGGTCGACGTCGTCCTCGTCGAACCCGGCGGCGAGCATGGCGTCGGCCGTCTTGCGGGTCTTGAGCGGATCCGAACGACCCCAGTCGGCGGCGGAGTTGACGAGCACCCGCTCGGTCCCGTGCTCGCGGAGGATCTCGACCATCCGGTCCTCGCTCATCTTGGTCTTCGGGTAGATCGAGAACCCGGCCCAGCAGCCGCTGTCGAGGACCATGCCGACGGTGAGCTCGTTGAGGTGGTCGAGGACGACGAGTTCGGGGGCGATGCCCGACTCCCGTACGACGTCCAGGGTGCGCCGGGTACCGGCCGCCTTGTCGCGGTGCGGGGTGTGCACCAGGGCCGGCAGCTCGTGCTCGATCGCGAGCTGGAGCTGACGGGCGAGCGCCTCGTCCTCCTCCGGCGTCATCGAGTCGTAGCCGATCTCGCCGACGGCGACGACCCGGTCCTTGGCGAGATAGCGGTCCAGCTCGTCGAGGACGGGCACGCAGCGCGGGTCGTTCGCCTCCTTCGGGTTGAGCGCGATCGTGCAGAAGTGCTGGATGCCGAACTGGGCGGCACGGTAGGGCTCCCAGCCGAGCAGCCCGTCGAAGTAGTCGTAGAAGCTCTCGGGCGAGGTCCGGGGCTGTCCGAGCCAGAAGGCGGGCTCGACGACGGCGCGCACTCCGGCGGCGTACATCGCCTCGTAGTCGTCGGTCGTGCGGGAGGTCATGTGGATATGGGGGTCGAAGATACGCACGGTCAGCCCTCTTCCTTGAGTACGTCCGCGAGTCGGTCCGTCGTTCGGTCCGTGAGTGCGTGCTTGAGCTCCGCGCCGACGACGTCCGGGAAGGCGCGGACGACGGGCACGATGTCCTCGGGTACGTCCCGTCCGGCCACGATCCGCTCGTGGGCGAAGTCGGCGAGCATACGGGCCAGTTCGCGGTCGGCGCGGCTGTCGAGGCCGGTGACGCGGTCGAGCGGGATCTCGCAGAACACGCACTTCAGTACGGCCTGGCGGAACTCGGCGTCCGGGAGGTGCGCGGCGGCGTACGGGCCGAGGGCGGCCTCGATCAGGGTGGTGTCGTTGCCGCGCAGGGCTTCCCGTACGAGGGGCAGGGCGAGGCCGTCCAGGTCGAGCAGCGGCAGGGCGCGCAGGACGGCGCGCTGTTCGGCCGGGTCGCCGTGCCGGTGCAGACGGGTCACCTCGTCGGCGAGGGCCTGGCCGCGCAGGGGCAGCGCGGTGAGCAGGACGGCCCGGGCGGCCTCGTCGACGGTCCAGTAGGGGTCGATGCGGTCGTGTCCGCAGCGCCTTCGGGCGGCGGGGAAGAGCCGTCGTACGGCGACGGCGTCGGCCGTCACCTTGGCGACGCTCTCGTCCAGCCAGGTGCGGGCGGTCGGGTCCAGTACGGCGATCAGGGCGGGGTGGGGGTCCGGC
>NZ_JAKEIP010000442.1 GCF_021474425.1 Streptomyces muensis
GAGGACGAGGCCGAAGGCCGATGGGGGTCCAGGGGGCGCAGCCCCCTGGCGGGGTCGAAGGGGCGGAGCCCCTTCACGGGATGGGACGGGTAGGGGCGGCGGGGGCGAGGAAAGCCGGGGAACTTGATCGGCTGAGCCCTGTAGCCCCACCCCGACCACGACAGATACCGTTCGTCACATGCCGGACTACCTCGACGACCTCCGCCTCGCCCACGTCCTCGCGGACAACGCCGACGCCGCCACCATGGACCGCTTCAAGGCCCTCGACCTCAAGGTCGAGACCAAGCCGGACATGACCCCGGTGACCGAGGCCGACCGGGCCGCCGAGGACCTCATCCGCGGCCAACTGCAACGCGCCCGCCCGAGAGACGCGATCCTCGGCGAGGAGTACGGCATCGAGGGCACCGGCCCCCGCCGCTGGGTGATCGACCCCATCGACGGCACCAAGAACTACGTACGCGGCGTCCCCGTCTGGGCCACCCTCATCGCCCTGATGGAGGCGGCGGAGGGCGGCTACCAGCCGGTCGTCGGCGTCGTCTCCGCCCCCGCCCTCGGCCGCCGCTGGTGGGCGGCCAAGGGCCACGGCGCCTTCACCGGCCGCAGCCTCTCCTCCGCGACCCGCCTGCAGGTCTCCCAGGTCTCGAAGCTGACGGACGCCTCGTTCGCGTACTCCTCCCTCAGCGGCTGGGAGGACAAGGGCCGCCTCGGCGGCTTCCTCGACCTCACCCGCGAGGTGTGGCGCACGCGCGCGTACGGCGACTTCTGGCCGTACATGATGGTCGCCGAGGGCTCCGTGGACATCTGCGCCGAGCCCGAGCTCTCCCTGTGGGACATGGCCGCCACCGCGATCGTCGTGACGGAGGCGGGCGGCACCTTCACCGGCCTCGACGGCCGCCCCGGCCCGCACAGCGGCAACGCCGCCGCCTCCAACGGCCTCCTGCACGACGAGTTCCTCGGGTACCTCAACGAGCGCTACTGAACGCCCTCTTGTTGACCCCCTCTTTACCTGTCACTCTGAGAGTCCCCCCACTTGTGAATTTGTGAATCAATGAACAAACGGTGCGGGGGCACTTCAGGAGGTGGCTCCATCCATGCTCGTACGTGACGCCATGAGCACCGTGGTCCTCACCATCGGCCCCACCCACACCCTTCGCCAGGCCGCGGCCCTGATGGCCGCCCGTCGGATCGGCGCGGCCGTGGTCCACGACCCCGACGCCGGCGGCATCGGCATCCTCACCGAACGCGACATCCTCAACTCCGTCGGCCTCGGCCAGAACCCGGACATCGAACGCGCCCACGACCACACCACCAACGACGTCGTGTTCGCCGCCCCCGCGTGGACCCTCGAGGAGGCGGCTCGCGCCATGGCCCACGGCGGCTTCCGGCATCTGATCGTCCTGGACCACGAAGAGCCGGTGGGCATCGTCTCGGTCCGCGACATCATCCGCTGCTGGGCCCCCGCGCGCCAGCACGTCCCGGCCTGACCGCACACGACGGGCCGGGCACCCGAAGGAACCCGGCCCGTCCGCACCGCCAAGCGGCCCCCGCCAAAGTCCACCCATGTCCTATACTGGATACTGTCCAAATCAAGCTGACATCCAAAGTCACATCCATTCGGAACCTGGTCTCGCTGCTGTTAAGGTGTCCCCATGAGTGACCTTCTGGAACGGCTGCGCGGACGCGGATGGCGGATGACCGCGCAGCGGCGCGTCGTGGCCGAGGTCCTCGCCGGTGATCACGTCCATCTGACGGCCGACGAGGTGCACGCGCGAGCCGTGGCCAAGCTGCCCGAGATCTCCCGCGCGACCGTCTACAACACGCTGGGCGAGCTGGTCACCCTCGGCGAGGTCCTCGAGGTCTCCACCGACAAGCGTGCCAAGCGGTACGACCCGAACGCCCACCGGCCCCACCACCACCTGGTGTGCGCCCAGTGCGGCGCGATCCGGGACGTGCACCCGACGGGCAACCCGATGGCCGACCTCCCCGACTCCGAGCGCTTCGGCTTCACGGTCTCCGACGTCGAGGTGACGTACCGCGGCACCTGCCCGAACTGCGCGAAGGCCTAGCCCTCCGCAATCCCGCACCCTGAGCCCCGGCACCGATGAGTGCCGGGGCTTCGCGCTGCCCACGCGCGGGCGGGGTTCCCGAATCTGACGGTCCGTCATATGGTCTACGGCACCCACACGTCCGTTCCGCACTCCGCGAGGAGACCGAAGTGGGAGAGCCGTACCCCAAACTGAGAGCGACCCACCTGACGCGCGCCTTCGGCCGAACCCCCCACACGGTCCACGCCCTCGGCCCCCTCGATCTGACCGTCGCGCCCGGCGAGTTCGTCTGTGTCGTCGGCCCCTCCGGCTGCGGCAAGTCCACACTGCTGCGGATCGCCGCGGGACTGCTGCGCCCGAGCACCGGCACGCTGGAGATCCGCACCACCAGCGCGCGCCCGGCCGCCATGATCTTCCAGGACTACGGCATCTACGACTGGAAGACCGTCCGCGCCAACGTCCGCTTCGGCCTGGACATCCAACGCGTACCGCGCCGCGAGGCGAACGCCCGTGCCGACGACTGGCTGGCCCGCATGGGCCTGTCGGACTTCGCGGACGCCTACCCTGCCACCCTCTCCGGCGGTATGCGCCAGCGTGTGGCCATCGCCAGGGCGCTGGCCGTGGAGCCCGAACTGCTGCTGATGGACGAGCCGTTCGCGGCGCTCGACGCCCAGTTGCGCACGATCCTCCAGGACGAACTCCTCGACATCACCCAGTCGCTGCGGACGACCACGCTGTTCATCACGCACAGCCTGGAGGAGGCGATCGTCCTCGGCGACCGTGTACTGGTCATGTCCGCCCGCCCCGGCCGGATCATCGCCGAGCACCGCCCGCCCTTCCCCCGCCCGCGCACCGGCGACATCCGCGCCACCCCCGAGTTCACCGCGCTGAAGAGCGAGCTGTGGGATCTGCTGCGCAAGGAGGCGGTGCCGGCATGACGACGCTCACGAAGCCGCCCGCCGAGTCCGTCCTGGTCCGCCGCCCCGGCCCGCGGGAACTCCACCCCGCCCGCACCCACCGCCGCAGGCGGGCCCTGGAGCTGTCCCTGGCGCTCGCCGTACCCCTCGTCCTCGTCCTCCTGTGGCAACTGGCCGCCACCCGGGCCTGGATCGACGACCGCGTCTACCCGGCCCCGTCCACGATCCTCGCCGACGGCTGGGACCGGGCCGCGGCCGGCGACCTGTGGCCCGACGTGTGGGCGACGCTGAAGCGCGTCCTGGCGGGATACGCGGCCGGTACGGCGGCGGGCTACGCCCTGGGCCTGCTGATGGGCTCCCTGTCCCTGGTCCGAGCGGCCCTGGAGCCGCTCCTGGACGCGCTGTACGTCGTACCGAAACTGGCCCTGCTGCCGATCTTCCTGAACATGTTCGGCCTCGGCGAGGGCCCACAGGTGGCCCTGGTGGCGGCGACCGTGTTCTTCTTCGTGTGGATCTCCACGATGTCCGCGGTCATGTCCATCCCCGCCGGCCACCGCGACGCCGGCCAGGTCTTCGGCGCCTCCCGATGGCAGATGTTCCGCCATGTCCTGTTGCCCGCGTCGCTCCCCGCCGTCCTGGTGGGCGCGCGGATCGCGGCGGGCGTGGCGGTCCTGGTCATCGTCGCGTCGGAGCAGATCGCCGCGACCGACGGCCTGGGCCATCTGATCTTCGACTCGCGCGCGCTCTTCCAGAACGACGTGATGTTCGTCGGCATCGTCTGCGTCGCGGTGCTCGGAGTGCTCTTCTCCGAACTGATCCGCTTCGCCGGCCGCCTGCTCACGCCCTGGGCACCGAGGGACCGGGGACGGGGCCAGTCATGAAGGGAAGGGGCCAGCCATGAGCGGACGGACCCATGCATACGGCGCGGTCCTCACCGCGGTCACCACCGCAGCCGCACTGCTGGCGTCGGCGGCGTGCTCGTCGCCGTCCGCACCGGACTCCTCCTCGAACGTGGCCGCCGGACAGCGCACCGTCCGCCCGGTGGACGGCTGCGGCGCCAAGTCCTGGACGGACCCCAAGGACCTCTCCCCGAAC
>NZ_JAKEIP010000443.1 GCF_021474425.1 Streptomyces muensis
GGTCTGTGCGGGTTCGGTGGGGGCGGGCGTTTTTGCGCAGTTCCCCGCGCCCCTGAGATGCCTGCGGCGGCCCCTGGCTCTTCGGTGGGGGTTCGCGTAGCGCCTTGCGGGGGTTGTGGGTCGGGGCCGTACGCGACTGCGGGCTCGTGGGGTGTCAGGTGTCCGACACCTCTGTGGACGGGGGCTCGTTGCTGCCTGGTCTGGTGCGGACCTCGTCTGTGCACTCGTAGCGGCGTGGGGGTGTGGGGGTGGGGCCGCCCAGGATTACCGAGCCGTCGCCTTCTGCGGCTGTGGAGTCGGAGAAGGTGCAGACGATCTGGGCCAGGGCGTATGAGGTGAGGTCGGTGGGGGCTGTGCTGAGGTGGAGCGTTTCGTCGGGGTCGTTCGGGCGTGGGCCTGTTACGGCCATGGCGCCTCTGACGTCCGTGGTGTAGCCGGCCTCTTTCTCGGCCGTGGAGGGGGTTGCCTCCAGCTCGTCCAGGAGGCCCTGGGCCACCAGGACACGGCGGGCCGAGTCGGCCGTGCCGTCGGGGACGCGTACGGTGCGGTCGACCGCGACCAGCTGGGAGCCGCACAGGAGGAAGACCTGGACCGGGAGGCCGCGGGCCGCCTGGGTCGACACGTTCGGTTCGGAGAGCGAGCAGTGCACGCGGGAGGGGGCCGGGCCGAAGTTGGTGGGGACCTCCGTGGGCCGTATGCCGCATCCGGTCAGCAGGGCGGCGCCCGTCGCGGAGAGCGCCAGCAGGTGGCGTACGTTCATCAGGCGTCCCCCTTCTTCGTGTCCTGGCCGTTGGTCCGTTCCGCCAGTTCCGAGGCGTCCCGGGGCAGGCGCAGGGTGAACACCGCGCCGCCCTCGGGGGAGTTGGCGGCGGTGATCTCGCCGCCGTGGATGTGGGCGTTCTCCAGGGCGATGGACAGGCCGAGGCCGCTGCCCTCGGAGCGGGGGCGGGAGGCGCTGGCCTTGTAGAAGCGGTCGAAGACGTGGGGGAGGACGTCCTCGGGGATGCCCGGGCCGTGGTCCTGGACCTGGATCACCAGCCAGTCGGGCGTGTCGCGGACCGAGACGCGTACCGGTGAGCCGCCGTGCTTGAGGGCGTTGCCGATGAGGTTGGCCAGGATGACGTCGAGGCGGCGGGGGTCCAGGCGGGCCATGATGCCGCGCTCGGCGTCGAGGTCCACCGCGTCCAGCCAGGCGCGGGCGTCGATGCAGGCCGTGATCTGGTCGGCGATGTCGACGTGGTCGAGGACCAGGCGTGCGGTGCCCGCGTCGAAGCGGGTGACCTCCATGAGGTTCTCGACCAGGTCGTTGAGGCGGCGGGTCTCGCTGACGACGAGGCGTACGGCGGGCTCGATCATGGGGTCCATGGATCCGGAGTCCGCCTCCAGCTCCTCCTCCAGGACCTCGGTGACGGCCGTGATCGCGGTGAGGGGCGTGCGCAGTTCGTGGGACATGTCGGCCACGAAGCGCCGTGACGCCTCGTCACGCGAGGCCATGTCCGCGACCCGCTTCTCCAGCGCCTCGGCGGCGTTGTTGAAGGTCCGGGAGAGGTCGGCCAGTTCGTCCGTGCCGGAGACCCGCAGGCGGGTGTCCAGCTTGCCCTCGCCCAGGCGGCGGGCGGCCACGCCGAGGCGCTGTACCGGCTTGAGCACGGTGGTGGCGGCCGCCTGCGCGAGCAGCGCGGAGCCGATCAGGGCGAGGCCCGTGGCGATGCCGAGGGACCAGGCCAGGGAGTTGAGGTCCTTGGCCTCCTGCTCCAGGGACTTCATCATGTAGCCGGTCGGACCGCCGCCGATCACCTTCGTACCGGCGATCAGATACGGGGTGTCGTCCTCCACGATCCGCTGCCAGTACAGGTGGTACTCCGCCTTGTTGGAGGAGTCGATCTCCTGTTTCTCGTTCACGGCCGTGCGCAGCGACTTGGGCACGTCCGCGACCGTGAAGCCGTCCAGGCCGCCGGAACTGCCGTAGGCCGGCTTGCCGTCGGCGTCCTGGGCGACGAGGAGGACGCTGAAGCGCTGGCTGCTGTTGGCCATCTGACCGGCCGTGTGCTGGAGCTCGTCCTGCGTCGGCGCCGTGGGCAGCAGGCCCGCGCGGTTCTGCATCTCCTGCTCGAAGTCGCGCAGCACCGCGTCCTGGGTGCGGGTGAGGACCGCCTCGCGGTTCAGCCAGTACGCGATGCCGGACGCGGACACGGCGGCGGTGAGTGCCACCAGGCCGAAGACGACCACCAGCCGCAGTCGCAGACTGGTCAGGCGCAGCCTCGACCACACTCCCTTGCGAGCCGCGACCCAGCCGCGGAAACCCCCTTGCGCCTTGGTCACTGAGGCGCGTCCAGGCGGTAGCCGACACCACGGACCGTACGGATCAGGGTGGGGGAGGACGGGACGTCCTCGACCTTGGCGCGCAGGCGCTGCACGCAGGCGTCGACCAGGCGTGAGTCGCCGAGGTAGTCGTGCTCCCAGACCAGGCGCAGAAGTTGCTGACGGGACAGGGCCTGGCCCGGACGGCGGCTCAGCTCCAGCAGCAGGCGCAGCTCGGTCGGGGTGAGCTGCAGGTCCTCGCCGTTCTTCGTCACGGTCATCGCCGCGCGGTCGATGACCAGGCTGCCGAAGCTCGCCGCGTCGTTGGACTCGCGTTCGCCGCGGCGCAGCACGGCCCGGATCCGGGCGTCGAGGACACGCCCCTGCACGGGTTTGACGACGTAGTCGTCCGCGCCGGACTCCAGTCCGACCACGACGTCGATGTCGTCGCTGCGCGCGGTCAGCAGGATGATCGGCAGCTGGTCCGTGCGCCGGATGCGCCGGCACACCTCGAAGCCGTCGATGCCGGGCAGCATCACGTCCAGCACGATCAGGTCCGGCCGCTGCTCACGCAGCAGTTTCAGACCGTCCTCGCCGGTGGCAGCGGTGGCCACCCGGTGTCCCTGGCGCGTCAGTGAGAGCTCCAGGGCCGTACGGATGGCGTCGTCGTCCTCGATCAGCAACAGGGAAGGCACGGGGGTCATTCTGGCCCATGCGGGGCGGTCTTTCGACACCTGTACGAGCTGTACGGCTACGCGCACGTAGCGCTCATGACTGTGTCCGGGCTGTCGTGCGCCTGGGGGCCGGCTCTGACACCGGCCCCTGTGACAGGTCTGTGACAGTCGGCGGACACGGCCATGAAGGTGCCCGGGCAAGCTTTTCGACACGAGCAAGACGGCAGGGCGAACGAGAAGAACACCGGAAGTCCACGACGGGGGGCGCGAGATGAACACGCTGCACGGCACCAGCAACAGCGCAGTGATCACGCGTCTGCACGACGTGAACGGGGGCCGGGGTTCGGAGAAGTCCGGTGCCGTGAGCGGGCGGGGGTGCGCTCGCGGCGCCGGGCGTCAGCACACCGCGTACATGACGGTGGTTGACGGTTTCACGGGGGATGCTCACGGGGGAGCCGCGTACAGGGAGGACTCGGGGGAGCGGCGTCGCTCGCTGTCGGAGGCGGAGTTCACCGCCTACGTCCAGGAGCGCCGCGCCTCCCTGTACGCAACCGCCTACCACCTGACCGGTGACCGTTTCGAGGCCGAGGACCTCCTGCAGAGCGCCCTCTTCTCGACGTACCGGGCATGGGACCGGATCAGCGACAAGGCCGCGGTCGGCGGATACCTGCGCCGCACCATGACCAACCTGCACATCAGCGCGTGGCGCCGCCGCAAGCTGAACGAATACCCGACCGAGGAGCTGCCGGAGACGCCCGGCGACACGGACGCGATGCGCGGCACCGAGCTGCGCGCGGTCCTGTGGCAGGCGCTCGCCCGGCTGCCCGAACTCCAGCGGACGATGCTGGTCCTGCGTTACTACGAGGGCCGCACCGACCCGGAGATCGCGGAGATCCTCGACATCAGTGTCGGCACGGTGAAGTCCAGCATCTGGCGGTCGCTCCGCCGGCTGCGCGAGGACGAGGTCCTCAGCTTCGGCCGTGACGAGGAGGACGCCTTCGGGGAGCTGGTCGCCTGAAGGTCCGGGGGGACCGCATCCGGGGGAGCGGTGAGAAGTGGGG
>NZ_JAKEIP010000444.1 GCF_021474425.1 Streptomyces muensis
CGCCGGCTCGCCACCAGCCGGGCTCTTCGCCGGCTCCCCGCCAGCCCGACTCTTCCTCGGCTCGCCGCCGGCCCGACTCCTCGCCGACTCGGCCTCGCGACCGGAGGACGACCCGGACTCCCCGGGATTCGGTGCCGCCGAGGGCAATTTCTCCGACGGGCCGGGCGTGCGTGCCAGCTCCGGTGAAGCCGTGTCCAGTGGCACCGACCATGACCGCACCAGTCCCAACTGCACGGCCTGACGCGGCAGTACGGCGTCCAGGAGCCAGTCGGCGGCGACGCGGACGCGGTTGCCGGGCATCGCGGCGAGGTGGTAGCCGCGGGTGACGGCGCCCGCCGCGATGCCGGAGAGGTGGATGCCCAGCGGGTTGGCGGCCGCCTTGACGCCGCCGAGGTCCACGACGAAGCCCATGTCGCGGTGGCGGTAGGCGCGCCGCTCGCCGAGCCCCAGGGACGCGGCGACGTTGTGGGCCACGGCCTTGCCCTGCCGCCAGGCGTGCTGGGCGGTCATCGGCGTGTACTCGCCGGGCTTCTCCAGGTCGGGCACGGCGGCCGCGTCCCCCGCGGCGAACAGTTCGGGCCGGCCCGGCACCTGCAGGTGCGGGTCGACGAGCAGACGGCCCCGCTCCAGCGGCAGCCCCAGGGACTCGGCGAGCGGATCGGGCCGTACGCCGACGCACCACACCAGCGTGCGGGTGTCGACGGACTCGCCGTCGGTCAGCAGCACCCCGCCGTGCGTGGCCTCCTTCACGGAGGTACCCATCCGCACCTCCACGCCGCGTTCCCGCAGCACCCGGTCGGCGGTGCGGGAGAGCCTCTCGTCCAGCTCGGGCAGGACGCGGTCGGCGATGTCGAGCAGCAGCCAGCGGGGCCGCATGCCGGCCCGCAGCGGGTGTTTGCGCACCTGGGCGTCGGTGAAGAGCTGCCCCTGCGCGGCGACCTCCGTACCGGTGTATCCGGCACCGACCACGACGAAGGTGCAGCGCGCGGCGCAGCTCTTCGGGTCGTCGGCGGCGGCCGCCAGTTCCACCTGCCGGGTCACGTGGTCGCGCAGGTACAGCGCCTCGGGCAGGCCCCGGAAGCCGTGCGCGTGCTCGGCGACGCCGGGGATGGGCAGCAGTTTGTTGACGCTGCCCGCGGCGAGGACCAGCCGGTCGAAGGGCAGGGTGCCCGCGTCGCCCTCGGGTCCGGTGTAGTGGACGGTGTGCCCGTCGAGGTCGACGGAGCCGGCCTCGCCCAGCACGAGCCGCACCTGGGGCAGGGTGCCGGAGAGGGAGACGGTCACCCGGCGCGGTTCGAGGATGCCGGCGGCGACCTGGGGCAGCAGGGGCAGATACAGGAAGTAGTCGGTCGGGTTCAGCAGGGTGATGTCGGCCTTGTCCCGGGTGAGCCGGGAGAGGGTGCGGGCCGCCCGGTACCCGGCGAATCCGGCGCCGACGATCACGATGCGGGGTCGACTCACGGTGTGCCTCCGGGGCTGTCGCGTACCTCGGGAGCCTTCCGCGTCCCCCTGGTCAAGGCCCCCAAACGTCGGCCCCGGACAGCGCCGGCTTCCGGCCCGCCGGCCCGTGCGTCCCGTCGTACGTCCCGGTCGTACATCCCGCCCCGGGCCCGGTTTCCCGCCGGGCCGCCGGGTACCCGGAGGGCGACCCGTCCCCGCCGCCGACCCGACGCGGCAGTCCCGGAGGTGCCCCCCATGCCCGAGTACGGCTACTTCCTGGCGTGCGAGGAGTTCCGTCCCGCCGAACTCGTCGAGCAGGCGAGGATGGCCGAACAGGCCGGATTCCAGTCGCTGTGGATATCGGACCACTACCACCCGTGGAACGACGCACAGGGCGAGAGCCCCTTCGTGTGGTCGGTGATCGGGGCGATCTCGGAGGCGGTGTCGCTGCCCGTCGAGACGGCCGTGACCTGCCCGACCGTGCGGATCCACCCGGCGGTGGTGGCGCAGGCCGCGGCGACCTCCGCGGTCATGACCAACGGCCGCTTCCGGCTCGGCGTCGGCTCGGGCGAGGCCCTCAACGAGCACGTCCTGGGGCATGTGTGGCCGCCCGCGAGCGTCCGCCTGGAGATGCTGGAGGAGGCGATCCTGATCATGCGCCGGCTGTTCACCGGCGAGGAGATCAGCCATTACGGCAGCCACTACCGGGTGGAGAACGCCCGCCTCTACACGGTTCCCGAAGAGCCGGTGCAGATCGACGTCTCCGGCTTCGGCCCGGAGGCGACGGCCCTCGCGGCCCGCGTCGGCGACGGCTTCATCACGATGATGCCGGACGAGGAGATGGTGACCCGGTTCCGCAAGGGCGGCGGCCACGGCAAGCCGGTGATGGGCGGCACGAAGGTCTGCTACGGCACCGACCGCGACGAGGCCGTGCGCACGGTGCGCCGGCTGTGGTCCAACCAGCTGCTGCCCGGCGAGATGGCCCAGATCCTGCCCTCGCCGCGCCACTTCGAGCAGCTGGAGCCGCTGGTCACCGAGCAGATGGTGGGCGAGAACACGGTGTGCGGCGACGACGTCGACGAGCACGTGTCCGAACTGAACGCCTTCGCCGAGGCGGGCTTCGACCGCGTCTACGTCAGCCAGATCGGCCCCGACCAGCGCGGCTTCTTCGACTTCTACCGCACCAAGGTGCTGCCGCAGCTTCAGCCGTGACGGGGGAGGACCCACGCGATGAAACTCCATCTCCCCGTCGTCTCCGTCTACACGGTGCCCACCGACGCCCCCGAGGCGGACGGCACCCTGGCCTGGAACTCCACGACCGTGGTGATCGCCGAGGTGACGGCGGGCGACGCGACCGGCACCGGCTGGACGTACGGCCCTGCCGCCGTCGGCGACTTCCTGCGCGACCATCTGGCACCCCTCGTCGAGGGACGCGACGCCCTGGACATCCCGGCCGCGCACGACGCGATGTCCCGCGCGATCCGCAACGCGGGCCGCCCGGGCATCGCCGCGTGCGCGATCTCGGCGCTGGACATCGCCCTGTGGGACCTCAAGGCCCGCCTCCTCGAACTGCCCCTGGCCCGGCTGCTGGGCAGCTGCCGCGAACGGGTCCCCGTCTACGGCAGCGGAGGCTTCACGACGTACCACGACACGCATCTGGCCGCGCAGTTGAACGGCTGGGTGCACGGCCAGCACATCCCGCGCGTGAAGATAAAGATCGGCGAGGACTGGGGCCACGCGACCCCGCGCGACCTCTCCCGGGTCCGGGCGGCCCGTCAGGTGATCGGCTCCGAGGCCGAGTTGTACGTCGACGCCAACGGCGCCTACACCCGCAAGCAGGCGATCCGCGTCGGCCACGCCCTCGCCGAGCACGACGTCGGCTGGTTCGAGGAGCCGGTGTCCTCGGACGACCTGACCGGTCTGCGTCTCGTCCGCGACACCCTGTCGTGCGACGTCACGGCCGGCGAGTACGGCTACGACCTCCCGTACTTCGCCCGCATGATCGCCGCGGGCGCGGTCGACTGCCTCCAGATCGACGCGACCCGCTGCGGCGGCCTGACCGAGTTCCTGCGCGCCGCCGCCCTCGCCCAGGCCCACGGCCTGGACATCTCGACCCACTGCGCCCCCCACGCCCACGCCGCCGCGGCCGCCGCGCTCCCCAACCTGCGGCACATCGAGTGGTTCCACGACCACGTCCGCGTGGAGGACATGTTCTTCGACGGCGCCCTGGACCCCAGGGGCGGCACCATCACCCCGCCCCAGGGAGTGGGCCACGGCCTGACCCTGAGGGCGGAGGAGGTCCAGGAATTCAGAGTGGCCTGAGGAAACCCCCTAAGGGGCGCGGGGAACCCCCTAAGGGGCGCGGGGAACGAGGTCCAGCAATTCAGAGTGGCCTGACGACAACCCCCTAGGGGCGCGGGGAACTGCGCGACCAGCCACAACGGCGCGGCACACGTCCACGAGCATGCACCCCCACGGCGGAACCGCAGGCTCACTAAAGCCGCCGCTTCAACCATCGCGCGGCAAGCACACCCACCCCGACCGTGAC
>NZ_JAKEIP010000445.1 GCF_021474425.1 Streptomyces muensis
CTGTAGTGATCGTCGAGCCAGGTCCGGCCGGTGTTCTGCCGCTGGCAGAACAGCGTCGGGGGCCCTCGGGAACGCGGCACGGGCCCGGCGTCCGAGGACACCGGGCCCGCGCAACACGTGCGACGCGATGCAGGCAGGTCAGAGAGAGGACGCTGCCGACGCGATGGCGGAGGCGAACGTCGAGACCTCGGTGTAGACGCCGGGCGCGTTCGGCCGGGCGCAGCCTATGCCCCAGCTGACGATGCCGACCTGGATCCAGGCGTTGCTCGCGTCCCGGCGGAACATCGGGCCGCCGGAGTCACCCTGGCAGGTGTCCACGCCGCCGGACGGGAAGCCGGCGCAGATCTCCTCGCTCGCGATGAGACCGCTGTAGCCGCTGTAGGAACGGCACTGGGCGTCGCTGACGAACGGCACGTTGGCCTTGAGCATGTACCGCTGCTGGCCGCCGCCCTCGGTGGCCGCGCCCCAGCCGGCGACGGTGAAGGTGCCGGTGTTGTACTGCGTCGTGGTGGCGATCTTCAGCGTCGGCAGGTTGATCGGCTGGGCGAGCTTGATCAGCGCCCAGTCCTTGCCGTCGCCGTTGTAGCCGGGGGCCCGGTACACGTACGTGGAGCGGACCTGGACCCGGCCGCTGGTGGACTGCAGGTCCACGACGCCGGCGGTGGCCGTGATGCTGGTGTTGGGGCCGGTGGAGCCCACACAGTGCGCGGCGGTGAGCACGATCTGCTGGGTGTAGAGCGCGCCGCCACAGCCCATGGAGAGCCGGACCATGAACGGGAACTCGCCCTGCGTGGCACGGGTGCCGCCGACGACACGCGAGTCCGCGGCGTGCGCGGCCGAGACGGGCTGGAGGCTGACGATCGCGAGGGCCGCGGCGGCGAGGGCCGCGCATCTCTTGAGCGCGGTGAGGAGCTTCTTCAACGTGGTGCCTTCCGTGGGGGGTTGGACATGCGAACGTGGAAGCACTGGACTGTCGGGGGCATGTCAAGCTGGATTATGGAAACCCTGTGAGCCTCCCCACAAGGGGTCGAATCCGGCCATGACTCTTTCCGTTTCGCAGGCTGGTTGATACTTCAAGCGCCTCGCTGCCATACTCCGTTCCCTCCCTCCTCACGCTCCGCGACCGCAAGTGCCGCGCGCGCGACATAAGGCAGCAAAGAAGGTGCGTTATGTCCCTGTATCCGCCATCGAACGGCAACCTTCGCCCACCCCCTGACTTCCGCTCGATACGCACCGCCCAGCGCTCCTTCGGAGTGGCGGCGACGCTGGTCTCGGTGGGCGGATTCCTCACCTACGTCCTGCTGTCGGGTTTCGCCGCCGGCGTGATGAACCAGCCGCTGGCCGGCCACCTGACGATCGGACTGGCTCTCGGTCTCTTCCAGTTCCTCCTCATGGCCGTGACGATCTGGCTCTACGTCCGGCACATGCGCCGACGGGTCGACCCGGTCGCCGACCGTCTGCGGGCCCAACTGCGAGACAGCCGGGCGCAGGCCGAGGCACAGGCACAGGCGCAGGCGCAGGCGCGCCGCACCCCCGCCGGAAGGTGGTCCGGCACGTGGTGACGCGAGAAGCGGGTCGACTGGTGGATCACGCGGCGAGTGTCACCGACCGGGCCACCCTGCAACTGACGCTCGTCCTGTTCCTCACCGTCGTCGTCATCACCCTGTTCACGGTGCTGCTGACGGCCCCGCAGCGGGACGAGATCGGCGAGTTCTATCTCGGCGACCGCGACATGTCGCCGTTGCGCAACGGGCTCGCCATGTGCGGCGACTACCTGTCGGCCGCGACGCTGCTGGGCAGCACCGGAATCGTCGCGTTGACCGGCTACGACGGTCTGCTCTATCTGGGCGGCACGGTGGTGGCCTGGATGATGGCGCTGCTGCTGATCGCCGAACCCCTGCGCAACTCCGGCAAGTTCACGCTGGGCGACAACCTGGCGCTACGGCTGCCGCAGGGGCAGCGGTCGGTCCGGCTGGCGCTCGCCCTGTGCACCCTGGCCGTGTGTCTGCTGTACCTGGTCGCCCAACTCGTGGGCAGCATCGCCCTGTTGGCTCAGTTCATCGGCGCCCCGAGCGGGCCGGCCCGGGCGATGTGCGTGGTGGTCATCGGCACCATCGTCGTGGTGTACGCGGCGATCGGCGGCATGCCGGGCGCCACCGTCATCCAGGTCGTGAAGGCCGTGATGCTGGTCGCCGGGGTGGGCATCACCGCCGTCATGGTGCTGCACCACTTCAACTGGAACATCGACCGACTCCTGTCGTCCGCCGCCGACAACAGCGCCCTGGGCGAGCGCTATCTCGGCCCCGGGCTGCGCTACGGCGGCAGCACCACCAACAAGCTCGACTTCTTCAGCCTGCAGCTGGCCATCGTGCTCGGACTGGCCGCACTCCCGCACATCATGATGCGACTGCTCGCCCCACGCACCACGCGTGTCCTGCGCAGCTCAGTCGTCTGGGCCGTGGGCCTGATCGGCTTCGTGTGCCTGATGGCGGGCGTACTGGGCCTGGGCGCCACCGCGATCGTCGGCCGGGAACAGATCGCCGACGTCGACCCCAGGGGCGATGCGGCGGTGCTCCTGCTCGGCTACGAACTCGGCGGCGGCGTACTCGTGGCGCTCCTGTCCAGCCTGGCCTTCATCACGCTGCTCGGCGTGGCCGGCGGACTCACGCTCGCCGCGGCCTCCTCGATCGCCCACGACCTCTACGGCGCGGTGATCCGCAAGGGAAGGGCGACGGAGACGGAGGAGGTGACCGTCGCCCGGCTCTCCGCGGCCGCGATCGGCATCATGGGCATGATGCTGGCCCTGCTGTCCTGGGGCACGAGCACCGCGACGCTGGCGTTCCTGGCCTTCGCGATTGCGGCGTCCGCCATTCTGCCGACGATCGTCTACAGCCTGTTCTGGCGGGGCTTCACCGCACGCGGCGCGCTGCTGAGCCTGTACGGCGGCCTGGCCTGCTCAGTGCTCCTCGTCGCGCTCTCCCCGATCGTCTCCTCCACCCCCACCTCCCTCTACCCGAACGCCGACTTCGCCTTCTTCCCGCTGCAGAACCCCGGCATCGTGTCGATCCCGGCGGGCTTCCTGCTGGGCTGGCTCGGCTCCATGCTGAGCAAGCCCCAGGAACCGGAGGTGTTCGAGGAGTTCGAGATCCGTGCGTTGATCGGTGCCGACGAGCGGTGATTTCCGCCGCGGGGCGGGTGGGCGTGGAGCGCGGGCGTACCGCTCCCCGGCGGCATGCCACCAGCCGGGCGGGGAGGGGCCGTTGACGACCGCGGTCGGCTGATCGGGGTGCAGCCCGAGCGGCCACAGGGCACCGGCGGCGACGTGGACGATGATCCACGACCGCCAGGCCCCCTCGGCCCCCGGGCCGCACACCCGATCCAGGCGGACCTCGTCGTCACGGAAGGGCATCCAGTCGATGCCGCGCTCACGCAGTCAGGCGCGAACGGCGGCCAACGGCCGGGGACACCCCTTCTCCACTTCGTAGGAGGCGATGACGACCCGTTCGGAACCCGGTCGGGAGGTGGCGGTCATGCCGACCATGATGCCGGGGTACGCCCCTGGCGCGCGTCCCGATTTCGCCGGTCACCCAGGACCGCCACGCCCGCGACCCCCAGAGACAGCGCCACCAGCACGGCACTGACCCACAGCGGTGACCGGTACCCGAGCCCGCCTGCGATGGCCGTACCGCCGAGCCATGGCCCCAGCGCCGCGCCCACGTTGAACGCGGCGGTCGCGAACCCACCGCCCAACGTGGGTGCGCCGGACGCCGCGTACAGCGCCTGGGAGATGAGCGTGGACCCGACCCCGAAGGCCAGGGCACCCTGCACTAGCACGAGCCCGAACGCCACGGCCGGATGCCCGGCACCGAGCGCGAACGCACCCCACCCGAGGCACAGTGCGACCCCGCCGGCGCCCAGCACCACCCCGGGCCATCGGTCGGCGACCCGCCCCCCGACAC
>NZ_JAKEIP010000446.1 GCF_021474425.1 Streptomyces muensis
GAACACCCACCCGCACCCCCAAAGACGCACCCACCCCAAACCCCGGTACGCTCCAAGGCGCGGGGACCGCATTCGTACGGAGGGGCGGACAATCACGTGAACCTGCGCGACAAGCTGCGCGGCCTGCTGGTCAGGCTGTACGCACGCCGGGTGGAAGGCCACCTGGACCACGCTCAGGTGCCGGGGCACATCGGCGTCATCATGGACGGCAACCGGCGTTGGGCGAAGGCCGCGGGTTCCACCACCGTGCACGGTCACCGGGCCGGCGCCGAGAAGATCGAGGAGTTCCTCGGCTGGTGCTCCGAGACGGACGTCGAGGTCGTCACCCTCTGGCTGCTGTCGACGGACAACTTCGACCGGCCGCAGGACGAGCTGGTCCCGCTCCTCGGGATCATCGAGGACGTCGTCCGCACCCTCGCCGCCGACGGCCGCTGGCGCGTGCACCACGTCGGCACGCCCGACCTGCTGCCGTCCGGGATGCAGACCACCCTCAAAGAGGCCGAGGAAGCCACCGCCCACATCGACGGGATACTGGTCAACGTCGCCATCGGCTACGGCGGCCGCCAGGAGATCGCCGACGCCGTGCGCTCGATGATCGTGGACGCCCACGACAAGGGCACCTCGATGGAGGACCTCGCCGAGTCCGTCAGCGTCGACCTGATCGGCCGCCACCTCTACACCGGCGACCAGCCCGACCCCGACCTCGTCATCCGTACCAGCGGCGAGCAGCGGTTGTCCGGTTTCATGCTGTGGCAGACGGCCCATTCGGAGTACTACTTCTGCGAGGTCTTCTGGCCGGCCTTCCGCAAGGTGGACTTCCTGCGCGCCCTGCGTGACTACGCGGCCCGGCACCGGCGTTACGGCGGCTGAGAAACCCCCCACCGCGGGACGGAAGTAACAAGGAGTTCACCAGCGCGCCGTCATATGCGCTGGCATGGCACCGCATGTTCGAGGGCATAAGGCAAGCAGGTCGACACCCGAACCACGGGTGTCGTATCTCAGCGGGCGGCGCCGGAGCCGCCCGCCCGGGAGGCCCTTTGCACCAGCCCTACCGTGCGGTCACGGCACGGAAGAAGCAGTGGAGGGCCGGTTTTCGGCCCGTGCATGGCGTGCAGGGCGGCCGACGACCGGTCCAGCTCCACTCCGTCGCTCCCCGACCTCATCCGAGGGGGTACGTCCTTCCGTGGTGACCAGCACAAAGCGCCACAAGCCAGACCGGCGCACCTACGTTCTCGACACCAGCGTCCTGCTGGCCGACCCGAACGCCCTGAACCGCTTCGACGAGCACGAGGTCGTGCTCCCCATCGTCGTGGTGACGGAGCTGGAGGCCAAGCGGCACCATCCCGAACTCGGCTACTTCGCCCGCCAGGCACTGCGCCTGCTGGACGAGTTCAGGGTCCGGCACGGTCGCCTCGACGCCCCCATTCCGATCGGGGACCTCGGCGGCACCGTCCGTGTCGAGCTCAACCACTCGGACCCCAGCGTTCTGCCGACCGGCTACCGCCTGGGGGACAACGACTCCCGTATCCTCGCGGTCGCCCGCAATCTGCAGGCCGAGGGGTTCGACGTCACCGTCGTGTCGAAGGACCTGCCGCTCAGGATCAAGGCCTCGTCCGTCGGTCTCCTCGCCGAGGAGTACCGCGCCGAGCTCGCCATCACGGACTCCTCCGGCTGGACCGGAATGTCCGAACTGACCCTGCCGGGCGAGCAGGTGGACGTCCTCTTCGAGGAAGGTCACATCTACGTCCCCGAAGCCGCCGACATGCCCGTCCACACCGGGCTGACGATCCACTCCGAGCGCGGCAAGGCGCTCGGCCGGATCTCGCCGGAGGGCAACGTCCGGCTGGTGCGCGGCGATCGGGAGGCCTTCGGCATCAAGGGCCGCAGCGCCGAGCAGCGCATCGCGCTCGACCTGCTCCTGGACCCGGACGTAGGGATCGTGTCCATGGGCGGCCGGGCCGGCACCGGCAAGTCGGCGCTGGCGCTGTGCGCGGGCCTGGAGGCGGTGCTGGAGCGCCGTCAGCACCAGAAGGTGATGGTCTTCCGGCCGCTGTACGCGGTGGGCGGGCAGGAGCTCGGCTATCTGCCCGGCACCGAGGCCGAGAAGATGAGCCCCTGGGCGCAGGCCGTCTTCGACACGCTGTCCGCGGTCACCAGCCGCGAGGTCATCGAAGAGGTCACCGCGCGGGGAATGCTGGAGGTGCTCCCCCTCACCCATATCCGCGGACGCTCGCTGCACGACGCGTTCGTGATCGTGGACGAGGCACAGTCACTGGAAAGGAACGTCCTGCTGACTGTTCTGTCCCGAATTGGCGCCAATTCGCGTGTGGTTCTCACGCACGACGTGGCCCAGCGGGACAATCTGCGGGTCGGGCGCTACGACGGTGTCGTCGCCGTCGTGGAGAAGCTGAAGGGGCATCCGCTGTTCGCCCATGTCACGCTGACGCGGTCCGAGAGGTCCCAGATCGCCGCCCTTGTGACCGAAATGCTGGAAGACGGGCAGATCTGACCCAAGTGCTCAACTTGGGGTAGCTACTCGTTGGTTGGCGCCGTTCGGAAAGGCCGAGAGCCTATCCGGGCGGCGCCTCGGCGTGTGCGGCTTTCCGTAAAACCCCTGGCACAAACAAGGTGTGAGCTTTCACACGCAACACAGAATTGCCTTGCGGCGTCGGGTTACGGCAGAGTCTCACTCCTGTCAGGCCCCGCATACGACACACCTGTACCCCCAGCGGTACGGCACCACAGCAGCACCATCACCAACTGCATAGCGACGTCGTATGCCGCCCGAGTCACCACGCGGCGCTCCCCTCACGGGAGTTGCCCACCGGGTCCGTGCCTCCCGTGACCCCGCAGTTGGGAGGCCAGCGCCAGGGGCACGATTGCGTCCGCCAGGGTCACCGAAGCGGGCGATGCTGGAAGGAAACCGTGTGAGTCCGATTTCGGTCAGGGGATTCGCAGTGGCCTCTGCCACCGCGGTCACCGCTGTCGGAAGCGTCGTCGGCGTTGCCTCGGGCAGCACCGCGCAGAACAACGACGCCGAGGCGACGGCTGCCGATTCGACGCTCCTCGCGGACATACCCGCGGGCCAGCAGGCCCAGGTGCAGACCGAGTCCCTGTCGGCGCAGGCTGACGTCCAGGCCATCGCCGCGGACGCGAGCGCCAAGAAGGACGCCGAGGAGGCCGCCCGCAAGGCTGCCGCCGAGAGCGCGATCGAGAAGAAGAAGGCCGCCGAGAAGGCGGCGCAGGAAGCCAAGGAGCGCGAAGAGGCCGAGGCGAAGGCCTCCCGGTCCTCCTCCGCGGACTTCCCCATCCAGAGCTCGTACACCATCGACCAGATCCAGGCGATGGCGCGCTCGATGGTGCCGAGCGACCAGTTCCAGTGCTTCAGCAACATCGTGGACCACGAGTCCAGCTGGAACTACCAGGCGGTCAACCCCTCCTCCGGTGCCTACGGCCTCTTCCAGGCCCTGCCCGGTTCCAAGATGTCGTCCGTCGGCTCCGACTGGCAGACGAACCCGGCCACCCAGATCAAGTGGGGCCTGAACTACATGAACGAGCGCTACGACAGCCCCTGCGGCGCGTGGTCGTTCTGGCAGGCCAACCGCTGGTATTAGATCGACGCGGTCGCCGCTCAACCCTCGTGCAGCCCCTCACCGTCTCCAGGTGAGGGGCTTTCACGCTTCCCCGTGCAGCGCCATGTACGGTCGGACAGAACGACTCCAGGGGGAGTGGTGGGGAGAGACGGGGGAAGAGGACGGATCATGTCGCGAGTGCCAGGGTGGCTCGGTCGGCTCGGCGCCGGACTGACCGAGATGAGTGAGCGGTTGGACGAACGCCGCGCCGCGGTGGAACGGGAGAGCGACGACCTCCAGCCGATGCGGCAGTCCGCCAAGGAGCCCGAGTCCGCCGCCGACGCCCCGCCGCCGGCCCTGGAGACACTGTGCGACGAGG
>NZ_JAKEIP010000447.1 GCF_021474425.1 Streptomyces muensis
GCCCCCACCCCCTTCGACCACCGCATCGCCGTCTTCGCCACCGGCGAGGAGTTCCTCGCCGCCGCCCTGC
Organism: Streptomyces muensis; assembly: GCF_021474425.1. Lineage (GTDB taxonomy): Bacteria > Actinomycetota > Actinomycetes > Streptomycetales > Streptomycetaceae > Streptomyces > Streptomyces muensis. The sequence goes on from NZ_JAKEIP010000447.1 coordinate 71, forward strand.
CCTTTCTCGCCGAGGCGCTCGCCGCCCCCGGTGAACCCCCGCCCGTCGCCATCGCCGCGCCCGGCAACCTGGACCTGCTGCGGGACGCGCTCGGCAGTGAGGCGAAGGGGGTCGGACTGGTGCCGCACGGTGAGTGGTACACCGGGTCCGCGGCCAACGCGGTGGCCCAGGGCGCCGGTTACCTCGCGGCGAACGCCGGGCCCGGAGGGCGGATCCATCTGCTCATGGAGCCGGTCTGGGGCGGCCGGGCGGGGCGCTCGCCGCGGGAGGCCGCCGAGTGGATCCGGTACGAGGCCCTCGCCAACCTGCTCTTCGCGCCGCTCGCGACGACCGCGCTGTGCGCCTACGACTCCCGCGTCGCGGGCCCCGCCGTCGTGGCCGCCGCCCGCAGGGCACACCCCGACACCGAGGTCTACGAGGACCCGGTCCGGCTCGCCGCCGAACTCGACGCCGTACCGCTGCCGCCGTCCCCCGCCGACGCCGAGCGGCTTCCCGGCCCGGCGCCCGCCTCCGACGCCGTACGCACCTGGGCGGCCGTCCAGGGACTGCCCGCGGCGGACGCCGAGCTGTTCGCCACCGCCGTCACCGAGGCGGCCACCGCCCTCGGGCCGGTGGACGGTGCCCTGCTGTGGGGCGAGGCCCCGGCGTGCGTGTGCGAGCTGCGCGCCCCGCGCCGCGTCGACGACCCGCTGGCAGGCTTCGTACCGCCGCCGAGCGCGGAACTGGAACCCGGGCAGGGGCTGTGGTTCGCCCGGCAGGTGTGCGCGTACGTCGACGTCCGGGACGACCGGGAGGGGACGAGCGTACGGCTCCAGTACGGGTAGAGGGGGCCTCGGACGGGACGCGCGCAGGTATGGAATCGGGTATTCCTCCCCGTGCGCCCGCACTCCCGCGGCCGTCACTGTGGACCCATGCTGCACCTCTACGGGGCGCGCTTCCCGGATCCCGGACCTCAGTACGGCTCGTATCCCCAACCGCCCATGGGGGCGGGCCATCTGAGCGTCGAGTACGACCCTCGTCCCTCAGCGGTCCGCGAGGCCCGCGCCGAGGTCCGCCGGCAGTTGGAGGGATGGGGGCTCGCGGATCTGGACGACGTGGCGGACGTGGCCGAGCTGCTGGTCAGCGAGCTGGCCACCAACGCCCTGCTGCACTCCGCGAGCCGTTTCAGGCTCACCCTGTTCGCCGCGCACGGGATCCTGCGCTGCGAGGTCAGCGACGCGGGCCGTCGGGTTCCGAGGGTGCTGGACGCGGGGGCCTCGGAGAGCGGGCGGGGGATGTTCCTGGTGGAGGCGCTCGCCCGGCGGTGGGGGTGCCATCAGGACGGGGTGGGCAAGACGGTCTGGTTCGAGCTCGCCACGTGTGGGTCGGGCGACTGCTGTCGGCGGCAGTCGCAGCCCGCCGAGCGGTCCCGGGCATGAGCACATCGAGTGGAGATGACGCAGGCCCTCTTGTCCCCCCGCCGCCTTTGAGCTTTCTTGACCATCATGGCGGACACCACGGGAAACACAGCGGCATCACAGGTCGGCGAGGCGGACTCCCGTCCTCGTAAGTCCAGTTGGCGGTACATCGGCCCCGGCATCGTCGTCGCCGCGACCGGCGTCGGGGCCGGCGACCTGGTCGCCACCCTCATCGCGGGCAGCAACTTCGGCTACACCCTGCTCTGGGCCGCGATCATCGGCTGTCTGGTCAAGATCTCCCTGGCCGAGGCGGCGGGCCGCTGGCATCTGTCCACCGGCCGCACACTCTTCGACGGCTGGGCCAGTCTCGGCCGCTGGACGACGTACTTCTTCGCGGTCTACGTCGTGATCTGGGGCTTCGTCTACGGCGCCGCCGCGATGTCGTCGAGCGCGCTGCCGCTGCAGGCGCTGTTCCCGGACGTGATGGACCTCGAATGGTGGGCCATCGCCTGCGGGCTCGTCGGCCTGGTCTTCGTCTGGTTCAACAAGTACGCCGTCTTCGAGAAGGTCATGACGGTCCTGGTCGGCGTCATGTTCGTGGTGACGGTGTACCTGGCGATCCGTGTCACGCCCAACCTCGGGGAGGCCTTCGCGGGTCTGCTGCCCGTCCTGCCCGACGAGAAGGACTCGATCCTCAACACCCTCGGCCTGATCGGCGGCGTCGGCGGCACCATCACGCTCGCCGCGTACGGCTACTGGGTCAACGCCAAGGGCTGGACGGACACCGGCTGGATGAAGGTCATGCGGCTCGACAACCGCGTCGCCTACGCCACCACCGGCATCTTCGTCGTCGCGATGCTCTTCGTCGGCGCCGAGCTGCTGCACTCCGCGAACATCGCCATCGCCAGCGGCGACAAGGGCCTGATCCAGCTCGGCGACATCCTGGCGGACGAGTACGGTTCGGCGACCGCGAAGTTCTTCCTGATCGGCTTCTTCGCCACCTCCTTCACCTCCCTCATCGGCGTCTGGCACGGCGTGAGCCTGATGTTCGCGGACTTCGTGACCCGCTACCGCACCCGTGCGCAGCTGAAGGGCGAGGAGGTCGCCTCGGGCGAGCGGGAGCGCTCCTGGCCCTTCCGCGCCTATCTGCTCTGGCTGACCTTCCCGCCCATCGTCCTGCTCTTCCAGGACGAGCCGTTCCGCCTGATCATCATCTACGGCGTACTCGGCGCGGCCTTCATGCCCTTCCTCGCCGGCACCCTGATCTGGCTCCTCAACTCCGCCCGCACACCCAGGGAGTGGCGCAACGGTCCGCTGAGCAACGTGATGCTGGCCATCGCGGGCCTGCTGTTCCTGGTGCTGTGCGTGAAGCAGATCTGGGACCAGCCGTGGGCGGACTTCTTCTAGCGGTACTGATCCCACTCCGGGCTGAGGGCGATCTTCCGGAGCTGTTCCCTGGTGACGGCGGGTGTCGCGCGGGTCGGGGCGTCGTGCTGGGTGGCTGAGTTCAGGGTGCTGACGACGACCCGGAAGCCGTCGGTGCGCAGGGTGTCGACGGTCCACATCACGGCACCCGCCACGCCCTTGTCCCCGCCGCTCTCCCGGAAGTCGACCCGCGTGCCGTCCGGCAGGGTCTCGGAGCCGTCCCCGAACAGCTCGTCCGCCACGTCGCCCATGCCGCGCTGGACGTCGACCTGGAGGTAGCTCCTGCCCTTGCCGTCGTCGAGGACGACGTAGGTGTAGTCGTGGCCCTTCTCGACGACCTCGACGCCCTTGGGGAGGAGCGGGACGAGCGTGGCCAGGACCGAGTCCACGCCCGGTTCGACGGCGGTGCTCGGCGGCGCCGACGGCTTCGGGTCCTCGGGAATGAACTCGACGTACTTGCGCCACACCTGCGCCGTCGCCAGCTCCTTCAACTGAGCGGTGGACAGGGGCGGTTCGCTCCTGCTGATCGGCGCGTCCTTCTCGGCCGCGGCGTTCCACTCGCTGACGGTGACGTGCTGCCCGGTGGGCGTGACCAGGTCCGCCGACCACAGCTTGGTGTCGACGCGCCGGTCGGGATACTCGTACCCCTGGAACAGCTTGAGCAGCGAGCCGTCGGCCAGCCGGGTGGAGACGCAGCTGTCGTGCGGGACCAGCGCCTTGTCCGGGCAGTCGATCGTCTGCCGAGCCTGGTCGCTGCCCGGCTCGACCCGGTCCAGGCTGACACCGATGGCTCCGGGCCCCTTGCCGTCGTCGTACACGAGGTGGACGTACGGCGGCAGCGTCGAGTTCTCGGTGCCCCGTGCCCGCTGCTCGCTGACCTTGCCCTCGGGGAGCAGATCCTCCAGTGTCGCGATGAGCTCGCGGCCGGTCAGGGGAAGGGCGGGCGGCGTGGCGGACGGCTGCTCGGCCACGCTGGAACTGGACGGCAGCGGGGCGGACGTGGCGCGCCAGGGTACGAGCAGCGCCCCGCCCACCCC
>NZ_JAKEIP010000448.1 GCF_021474425.1 Streptomyces muensis
GGTGACTTCGGTGGGTTCGGCGGGGTGCCGGCGCCTCAGCCGCCGAAGCGGCGTGGGTTCTGGGCGGGCTGTGGGATGTTCTGGCTGCTGTGCTGCACCTGCAAGCTGTGCTGTGCGAAGGAGTACGAGGGGCCGTGGTCGCGTAAGAAGCGTGAGGGCTGCTGCCGGGACTGTGACTGCGACGGGTGCGATTGCTGTTGCCCTTGCGACGGTTGCTAGGTCTTCCGTTTGGGGGCGGGGGAGGGGGTGCCGCTCGCGGTGGTCTGCCGTCTGCGGGTCCGTTGTGGCTGGTCGCGCAGTTCCTCGCGCCCCTAGATGGGCGTTGTCGTACCGGTGGTTCAACAGTTGACGGCCGAAAGGCGCTCTTGCGCCAACCGGCCGTTCGGCCGAATACTCCCCCTCAGCGCTTGTCAGGGGCACGACGTGTTCGGAATCCGGAGACGGTGGGCCGGCTGACTGCGCCTCACGGGCCCCGACCCCACGCGGGCCCCCGACTTCCCTTGGAGGGAACGAAAAGTGAGGATCAAGCGCACCACCCCCCGCAGTGGCATTACGAGACGGACCCGGCTGATCGCCGTTTCCTCCGGACTCGTGGCCGCGGCCGCGATTGCGATCCCCAACGCGACCGCCGCGGAGACTCCCGCGACCTTCAGCGCCGCCGAGCTCAAGAGCGTCAGCGGCTCCGTGCTGAAGGCCGACGTCCCCGGTACCGCCTGGGCCGTCGACAGCAAGACCAACCGCGTCATGGTGACCGTCGACTCCACGGTCTCCCAGGCGGAGATAGCGAAGATCAAGAAGCAGGCCGGGGCGGACGCCGACGCGCTCACCATCAAGCGCACCCCCGGCAAGTTCAGCAAGTTCATCCAGGGCGGCGACGCCATCTATGCGAGTAGCTGGCGCTGCTCGCTCGGCTTCAACGTCCAGGACAGCAGCGGCAACCAGTACTTCCTGACGGCCGGCCACTGCACCGACGGTGCGGGCACCTGGTACTCCAACTCCGGTCGTACCCAGGTCATCGGCTCGACCGCCGGCTCCAGCTTCCCGGGCAACGACTACGGCATCGTGCGGTACTCCGGTTCCGTCAGCCGGCCCGGCACCGCGAACGGCGTGGACATCACCCGCGCGGCCACGCCCAGCGTGGGCACCACCGTCATCCGCGACGGCTCCACCACCGGCACGCACAGCGGCCGGGTCACCGCCCTGAACGCGACCGTCAACTACGGCGGCGGCGACGTCGTCGGCGGTCTGATCCAGACCACCGTCTGCGCCGAGCCCGGCGACTCCGGCGGTTCGCTCTACGGCAGCAACGGGACCGCGTACGGTCTGACCTCCGGTGGCAGCGGCAACTGCTCCTCCGGCGGCACGACCTTCTTCCAGCCGGTCACCGAGGCGCTCAGCGCGTACGGCGTCAGCGTCTACTGACAGCTCTGTTCGGCCTGATCGACAGCAGGCAGCAGGCAGCAGGCAGCCGGCAGCCAGCAGCAGGTGAGCCCCCGCACGCAACCGTCGTGCGGGGGCTCGCCCTTGTTCCCGCGCCGGGGTTACCGTCGACGCGCAGGCAGTTCTCCCCTGTAGTGCGCCCACGTCGGACCCTGGGGGTCGGTGATGGTCGAGGAGCTGGTGGCGGCGGGAGTGACGCTCGTGTCCGCCGGTGTGGTGTACGCGGCGGCGGCCGCGCGGGTCGTCAAGCAGTACGAACGGGGCGTGGTCTTCCGCCTCGGCAAGCTTCGGCCTCAAGTGCGTGGGCCCGGGTTCACGCTGATCGTGCCGGGTGTGGACAAACTGCGCAAAGTAAACATGCAGATCGTGACGATGCCGGTGCCGGCGCAGGAGGGCATCACCCGGGACAACGTCACGGTGCGGGTCGACGCCGTCGTCTACTTCAAGGTGACCTCGCCGGCCGACGCTGTCGTCCGGGTGGAGGACTACCGGTTCGCGGTCGCGCAGATGGCGCAGACGTCGCTGCGGTCCATCATCGGCAAGAGCGAACTGGACGATCTGCTGTCCAACCGTGAACAGCTCAACCAGGGGCTGGAGTTGATGATCGACAGCCCGGCCGTGGAGTGGGGCGTGACGATCGACCGGGTGGACATCAAGGACGTTTCGCTGCCCGAGACCATGAAGCGGTCGATGGCGCGGCAGGCGGAGGCCGACCGGGAGCGGCGGGCGCGGGTGATCAACGCCGACGCGGAGCTCCAGGCATCCAAGAAGCTGGCGGAGGCGGCGCATCAGATGGCCGACGCGCCGGCGGCTCTTCAGCTTCGGCTGCTCCAGACGGTGATGGCGGTGGCGGCCGAGAAGAACTCCACGCTGGTGCTTCCGATTCCGGTGGAGTTGTTGCGATTTCTGGAGAAAGGGGCGCAGCGGGGGGCGGGCTCCGGGGAGCGGTCGGCCGTGGGGTCGTCGTCCGTGGAGGGTGAAGTTCCGCCCCTTGAGCCGCGCTTGGAATCGGATCCCGAAGGGTCGATTTTGAGACAGGAGTAGACCTCACGCCTTGCGTATGGTTCGCTCGCTTGCAGTGTTTGCTGTGTGAAGAGGCCCCGTGTGACTGTGCACGGTCAAGACGAGGGGGGCGTGCAACCGTGTTCTACGCGCGTCCGGAACTCGACCTTGTGCGCTCCCCATGGGTCTCGGAATAGTGAGCGTTGTTCAACCGGTGCGGGTGCGGCTTTTGTTGTGTGTCGCCCTCGTGGCCGTACGCCTTCCGGTCCGACGAGGTCCCCACAACCTTTCGGGCCGACCCCCCACAGGAGGACGTGAGTTGAAGCACCGACGCATACCCAAGCGGCGTGCAGCCGTGGCAGGTGCGGGTATCGCCGCACTGGTCGCCGCGGGCGTGACCTTGCAGACTGCGAACGCGAGTGAGACGCCCGAGGCGTCGACGCCGAAGATCCTTTCGGTCGGCGCGGCCGGAAAGCTCGCCTCGACGCTCGCCAAGGACCTCGGCGGGGACGCCGCGGGTACCTACTACGACGCGCAGACCAAGAACCTTGTCGTGAACGTCCTCGACGAGGCCGCCGCCGACGCCGTCGAGGCGGCCGGCGCCAAGGCCAGAGTCGTGGAGAACTCCCTCGCCGAGCTGAAGAGCGCGCGTACGACGCTCAAGCAGGACGCGACCATTCCCGGCACCGCGTGGGTGACGGACCCGGCGACCAACAAGGTGGTCGTCACCGCTGACCGTACGGTGTCCGACGCCGAGTGGGCCAAGCTCGGCAAGGTCGTCGACGGGCTGGGTGCCACGGCGGAACTGAAGCGGACGAAGGGGGAGTTCAAGCCCTTCATCGCGGGTGGTGACGCCATCACCGGTGGCAGTGGCCGTTGCTCGCTCGGCTTCAACGTCGTCAAGGGCGGCGAGCCGTTCTTCCTGACCGCCGGGCACTGCACCGAGGGCATCACGGAGTGGTCGGACGCGGACGGCAACGCGATCGGCACCAACGCGGACTCCAGCTTCCCGGACAACGACTACGGGCTGGTCAAGTACACGGCCGAGGTTGACCACCCGAGCGAGGTCAATCTCTACAACGGGTCGTCGCAGGCCATCAGCGGGGCTGCGGAGGCCACGGTCGGTATGGAGGTCACCCGGAGCGGGTCGACCACCCAGGTGCACGACGGCAAGGTCACCGGGCTGGACGCCACCGTGAACTATGGCAACGGTGACATCGTCAACGGGCTGATCCAGACGGACGTCTGCGCCGAGCCGGGTGACAGTGGTGGGTCGCTGTTCTCCGGTGACAAGGCGATCGGGCTCACGTCCGGTGGTAGCGGGGACTGCACCTCCGGTGGGGAGACGTTCTTCCAGCCGGTGACTGAGGCGCTGTCCGCCACGGGTACTGAGATCGGCTGACGGTTCGTCTTCGTCGATCGTTTCGTCAAGTCCCGCCCCTGTGTGTGAGGGGCGGGGCTTTTCGTGTTGGTGCGGGTGGGTGG
>NZ_JAKEIP010000449.1 GCF_021474425.1 Streptomyces muensis
CCTCTTTCAACCCACCCCCCGCAAACCGCGATTATATACCCGGTCTGGTGGGCTCGGAGATGTTTATAAGCCCCCGGTGGGGGGCGCGTCGGGGTGGCGGGTGTCCGAGGGGACCGCTGCCGTGGGTGCCGCGGTCAGCAGGCCCTTGGGGAGGACCGCGACCGCGGCGACGCCGCCCTGCTTCTGCTCGCGGAGCTGGACGCGGACGCCGTGGCGGTGGGCGAGGCGGGCGACGACGTAGAGGCCGAGGCCCAGGCCGTCGTCGCCTTCCTGGTCGTAGGTGTTCTCGGGGTCGAAGTCGGCGAGGCGGGCGTTGAGGCGGGTCAGGCGGTCGCCGGTCATGCCGATGCCCTCGTCCTGGACCGACAGCATCACCTCGCCGCTCTCCAGCAGCCAGCCGGAGACCTCGACGGGCAGGTCAGGCGGGGAGAACGACGTGGCGTTCTCCATCAGTTCGGCGAGGAGGTGGGAGAGGTCGTCCGCCGCGAAGCCCGCCACATGGGCGTGGGGCGGCAGCGCCGCGATGCGTACCCGCTCGTAGCGCTCGATCTCGCTGACCGCGGCCCGTACGACGTCGACCAGCGGGACCGGTCCCGCGTGCTGTTGGACATGCTCGGTGCCGGCGAGGACGAGGAGGTTCTCGCTGTGGCGGCGCATGACGGTGGCGAAGTGGTCGAGCTTGAAGAGCGTGGCGAGGCGCTCGGGGTCCTGCTCGCGCTCCTCCAGGCCCTCGATGACCGCGAGTTGGCGTTCGACGAGGCCGAGGGTGCGCAGGGCGAGGTTGACGAAGGTGTTGCCGATGCTGCCGCGCAGACGCTCCAACTGGGTGGCGGACTGGGCGAGTTCGGCGCGCAGGCTCTCGCGCGCGTCGGCCATCTTCTGGCGCTGGCCGACCAGGTGCTTGCGGTCGGACTCCAGGGTGGTGATGCGCTCGTGGAGGGCGAGGGCGTGCGCGTGCAGGGCGTTGACGGAGTCGACGACCTGGGCGAACTCGTCCCTGCGGCCGGTGAACTTGACCGGCTCCTGCGCCATCGGGTCCTCGGCGCGCGCGAGCCGGGCGGAGCCGAGGCGCAGGACGGCGAGGGGGCGGGTCAGACTGCGGGCCATGCCGGTGGCGACGCCCACCGCGAGCAGCATCAGGGCGCCGAGGATCGCGATCCGGATCTCCAGCGCGGTGACGTCGTCGTCGCGCAGCCCCTCCAGGGCCTTCGTACGGCGGTCGTAGAGGGCGGACTCCACACCGCGCATCAGGTCGACACGGGCGGAGAGGGCGGCCTCGGCGCGCTCGGTGTTCGTGGCCAGGTCACGGTCGGAGAGCGCGGGCTGGTCGGTGAGGGCGGCGAGATACCGGTCGGCGGTGTCGACGTCGGGGCCAGTGACCGTGGAGTCGTACGACGTGCGTGCCGTCTTGGGCGCGGTGTCGTGGAAGTCGGCGAGGGCGGCGTCGGAGCGCAGCCGGGCCTGCTGGGCGGCGGCGCTGAGGGCGGCGCGCTGCTTGGCGTCGGCGTCCGAGGAGGTCTTCTGGGTGCTCGCGATGCCGGTGATCGGGTCGACGACGGTCTCGGTGGTGGTCGGCACGCTGAGCGCGGCGAGCAGCAGGCCCCGGGCGGCGGCGGCCTGCTGGACGGCGGAGTCCAGCTCGGCGAGCGCGTGGGCCCCGGCGCCCGCGCGGGGCGGCATCCGCTCGGCCAGGCTCTCGGCGAGCCGGTGGAGTTCGGTGATGGTCGCCGAGTAGGCGGTGTGCGCCTCCAGCGCGCTGCTCTTGCCGGTGAGCGCGCCCCTGCGTACGGCGGCGATGGCGTCGAGGTCGTCGCGCAGCGAGGCGGGTGCGTCGGGGTCGGCGCGCAGTTCCTCGACCTGGCGGTCGACGCGGACGCTGCGCTGCTCGCTGGGCGCCTTGGACTTGGGGCGGCCGGCGGCGACGTAGGACGTGACCTCGTCGCGTTCGTCGGCGAGGGAGTGGGCGAGGGTGAGCGCGTTCTCGGTCTGCTCGGCGAGGGTCACCAGTTCCTGGGAGTCGTGCAGTTGCCCGGAGGCGGTGACGATCGAGGGGACGCCGGCGCCGGCGATGGCGGCGGCAACCACGGCCACGGCGACGATCAGCCGGTTCCGTACGTGTGTGGGGCGGCCCTTGCCCGCGGGTGCGGCGTCGCCGGTGGTGCCGGTCGCGGCGCCGGACGTGGGCTGCGTGCCCCCTGCGGAGGGCGTCTGCTTGCCTGAGCGACGTGGCCGCGTCTTCTGCACCGGTGCTCGCATTCCTGACTCGTGATACCCATGGGTCCGGATGACGTTCCGTCAACTACCGCCGACCTCGCGCACACCCCTCCCCCAAGCTCTCGCCCGCGAGCGGAGCTCGCTGATTGATGCAGCGCTCGAGCAGGGGGTGTCCTCACCGGTCCCCGACCCTCCCAGTGCCGGTGGGCGACGACCGCGCATCACCTGACCCGCCACCCGAAGGAGTGAACCCCGGAGGGGAGTTGGCGGGCAAGTTCCTCGGGCGCCCGCACCCGCCTTGTACGGCAGGCCGGTTGGACGTCTGCGGCGGGCGGTGGCAGGATTCGCCGCCACGCCTTCCCGGAGCGCTCCATTCCACCCCAAATCCGACGTCTGACCTGCGCTCCCTCACTCATTCGGCAACCAATGCGCCCCCTTCGTGGACCTTGTGAAGGGCTCGTGCAGACTGGCCGAATGCGAACAGAGCTTGTTTCGGAGCCCGGCGATCCGGCCCGCCCCAACGAGGACTTCGCGAGTGTCGGCCTTCCCGCCTCGGGACAGGGCGGGGTGCTGGTGGTCCTGGACGGGGTGACCCCACCGAGGGGTGAGACGGGCTGTCTGCATTCCGTCCCCTGGTTCACCGCGCGGCTCGGCGGTGCGCTGACCGAACTGACCGTTTCACTCCCCGATGTTCCGCTCGCCGACGCGCTGGGCCTGGCCATCACACGTACCGCCGACGCTCACGCCCAAACCTGTGACCTTTCTCACCCACGCACCCCACAGGCCACGGCGGTTCTGGCCCGCTGGTCGCCGCGGACGGTCGAGTACCTGATCCTCTCCGACTCCGCCCTCCTGCTGGAGTCCCCCGACGGCACCGTCACCCCCCGCCTCGACGACCGCCTGGCCCGCCTCCCCCGCGCCTCCCTGGCCACGGACGCCCTGATCGACACCCACATCCGCAACAAGGAGGGCGGCTTCTTCACGGCCGCCGCGGATCCCTCGGTGGCGACGCGGGCGGTGACCGGTGCGCTGCCACGCGAGGAGGTCCGCGCCCTCGCGGCCCTGACGGACGGGGCGACGCGCTGGGTGGAGAAGTTCCGCGAGGGGGACTGGGCGGACTGCTTCCGGTTCCTGCGGAAGGAGGGCGCACGGGAGCTGGTGGGCCGGGTGCGGGCACTGGAGCGGGCCGACGCGGAGGAGCGGACGTATCTGGGGCGGAGCAAGACGCATGACGATGCGACGGTGGTGTACGTGGAGTGGTGAGCGGACCGGGGGCGCCCGCGCTCGGCCCGGACGACCCGGTCGCCCCGGACCGCCCGGTCGGCCCGCTCGGCCCGGACGGCTCCGACGGTCCGCATGCCCGGGACAGTCCGGACCGCTCGAGGGCTCGGGGGTCAGACGGCCCGGGGCTCGAGGAACTCGGGGCTCAGACGGCCCGCAGTGCCCCGGACGGGTCGGGGAGGCTCGGGGGACCCGGGAGGCTCGCGCGCCCCAAGACGGCCCGGACGGCGCAGACGCCCCGCATAACCCGGACAGCCCGCACGCCTTGGCGGGCCGGACGACCTGGGGACCCAGAGGCTCGGGGGCTCGCGCGCCCCACAGCGTCCCGACAGCTACCGCACGTCCCGGATAGCTCGCACACCCCGGAGGGCTCGGACGGCCCGGGGCTCGAGGAACTCGGGGCTCAGACGGCCCGCAGTGC
>NZ_JAKEIP010000450.1 GCF_021474425.1 Streptomyces muensis
CTCCCCCACCGTCTCCTCCGCAGCCGACACGGCCTCCTCCCGTACCTCGAAGGGAAGGCCGCGCAGCACCGGCGGCTTGGCCACGACGACCACGCGCACCTCGTCCCGCTCGCGGCCCACGGTGACCGTCGCACCGCGCGGTGCCGCCTCGCGGGCCACCCTGATGACCGCGTCGGCCGGATCCTGCCGGGCTGCCGCGCGGGCGCCTGTCCGAGCCGCGTCCACGCACTGGATCTGGGCTGCCACCACGAGCAGTCCCCACACCAGTGCCATCGCGAACATCACCAGCACGGGCAGCACGACAGCCGACTCCGCCGTCACGAACCCCTGGTCCGACCGCCGGCCTGACCAACGGCCCGGCTCCCGGCCTGACCCCCGGGCGCCGCCCCGCTCCCCCTCCCGCTCACATTTCCGCATTGAGCGCCCGCTTCACGATGTCCTGAAGCTCCGCGCTGACCTGCCCGCTCGTCACGACCTTGTAGAGCACCACGGCGAACGCCACCGCCGCGACGATCCCCATCGCGTACTCGGACGTGACCATCCCCGCGTCGCTCCGCGCCGCCCGCGCCCTGCACACCAGCGCACGCATCCGTGCCCGTACTGCCTTGTACATCTCAACCCCCGTAAGGCTCAGTCCTGTTAATGCCGCTACTGACCGGCGGCGGTCGCCGCCCGTCGCTCCGTCGCTCAGTCACTCCGTCACTCGGTCACGCCCTCACTCCTCACCCACCGGCACCGAGACCATGACGGCCGCCCGTCTCGCCCGCTCCGTCGCGGCTCGCGTCCAGTCGGCGCGGGCCTCCGTGGCGAGCCGAGCGGCGGGCCCGGCCGCGGGGAGCCCGGACACATCCGCCCGTTCCAGCAACCGCGCCAGCGCTCCGGCCCGTGGCAACGACGCCAGGCGCTGCCACGCCTCGCCCGGCTCACCACCGAGCCGCACCTCCGCGGCACCTCGCGCCAGCCCGTCCCCGACGGGTCCGCCCAGGGCCTCGCCGACGGCCTGCGCCGCGATCACCGGGCTCGCTCCCGCGGCGATGCAGGCCGCCAACAGATCGGCTGCCAAGGGAAGTTGCCGCGCCACCTCACCGACGTCGGGCTCCTCCACCGGGCCGGCGGCTTCCTGTCGACGCCGCCACAGCCACAGCCCGCCCGCGGCGATCAGACCCGCCACCATCCCGGCCACACCGCCGACCAGCGCCCAACCGGCGCCCACGACAGCCGCCATGGGCAGCGTTCGCCGCACGCCCTGCCGTACGTCGTACCGTCGGCGGGTCGAGATCACGTCCGACGTCGTCATCAACTCGGCGAGCCGACGTCGGGCTCTGCGCTCCTGCCGGGCCACGATCGACCAACGCGACAACCACCCGACGACCAGCACCGCTCCCAGCGCCATCCCCAGCCTGTGGACAACCTCCGCGCTCACACCGTCACCTCCCTCTCCCGCCCTGAGCGGCACCCCTCGGAACCCCTCACGCCGTCTCCGCTCCCCGCACGATCCGCATGGCCCACCACATCCCCAGCCCTTCCAGGGCACCTCCGACCAGCAGGCACCCGATCCCCGCCCCGGTGTGCAGCAGCACATGCAGTGGCTCAGCTCCCATGGCGGCACCGAGCAGCAACCCGAGGATCGGCAGACCGGCGAGCATCACCACCGTCGACCGCGCCCCCGCCAACTGGGCTCTCAGATCGGCGCGCTGGTCCCGCTCGGCGCGCAACGCCCCTTCCAGCCGGTCGAGTCCGGCCGCGAGCCCCGCGCCCTGGCCCACGGACACCCGCCAGCACGCCGCCAGGCCCAGCAGCCCCTCGGCGCCCGGCTCCCGTCCCGCCGCGGCGAGCGCCCCCGGCACATCCCCGCCGAACCGCGCCGCCGCCAGCACCGCTGCCTGCGCCGCACCGAGCCCAACCGAGTCCCGCGCCGCCCACCGCAACGCCTCACCCGGCTGCCGTCCGGCCCGCACCTCCCCGGCCAGCGCCCCGCACAGCACGATCACCGCGTCCCCGCGACGTTCACGTGCCCGCCGCGCCTCCCGCGCCAGCCGCACCCGGCGCAGCAGTGGCACCCCGGCCGCCCCCGCGACGACCGGCAACACCGACGACCCCAGCACGGCCAGCACCAGCCCGACGACCGGCGCCCACCACTCGGCCCGCAGCCGTCCCCGCAGCCGCCGCAGTTCCCAGCCCGGCCGCCACCAGTCGGGCGGCCCGGCCCCCACCGCTCCGCCGCCCGCGAGTAGCAACTGCGCCCGCCGAGCCCCGGAGTTCGGCCCGCCCAGCAGCCAGACGGCCGCCCCGAGGCACACCACAGCCGCACCCAACGACATCTCACCCATACAGATCCCCCGCACCCCTCATGCCCCGGGCCTCGCCGCCCGCGACGTCCTCGCCCTGAAGCAGCCCCCGGAGCCGCTCCCAGCCCCGCTCGTGGACGAACCCCTCCGCGCCCCACCGCAGCGCCGGCACCGTCCGTACCAACCCCGACGGGTCCCGCTCCAGCACATGCACCTCGGCGATCCGCCGTCGCCCGGTCCGGTCGCGTACGAGATGGACCACGACCGACAGCGCGGCCGCCAACTGGCTGTGCAGCGCCGCCCGGTCCAGCCCGGCCGCCGTGCCGAGCGCCTCCAGCCGGGCCGGGACGTCGGCCGCCGCGTTGGCGTGGACCGTCCCGCAGCCTCCTTCGTGGCCGGTGTTCAACGCGGCCAGCAGATGCACCACTTCGGCCCCGCGCACCTCGCCCACGACCAGCCGGTCCGGCCGCATCCGCAACGCCTGCCGCACCAGGTCCTCGAGCGTGACCAGCCCGGCGCCCTCCTGGTTGGCGGGTCTGCTCTCCAGCCGTACGACATGCGGGTGTTCCGGCCTGAGCTCCGCCGAGTCCTCCGCGAGCACGATCCGCTCGCCCGCACCGACCAGTCCGAGCAGCGCGCTCAGCAGCGTCGTCTTGCCGCTGCCGGTCCCGCCGCTGATGAGGAACGACAACCGCGCGTCGACCAGCGCCCGCAGCACCCGCTCCCCGCCGGGCGGTACCGTGCCCGCCGCGACCAGCTCGTCGAGCGTGAACGCCCGGGGCCGTACCACCCGCAGTGAGAGACAGGCGCAGCCGACGGCGACGGGCGGCAGCACCGCGTGCAACCGGGTGCCGTCGGGCAGCCGGGCGTCCACCCAGGGCCGTGCGTCGTCCAGTCGCCGTCCCGCCACCGCGGCGAGCCGTTGCGCGAGGCGTCGTACGGCCGCCGCGTCCGGGAAGGACACGGAGGTCAGCTCCAGACCACCGCCCCGGTCCACCCAGACCCGGTCCGGCGCCGACACCAGCACGTCCGTCACCGACGGATCGGCGAGCAACGGCTCCAGCGGGCCGCTCCCGACCAGCTCGGACCGCAACTGCTGGGCCGCCCCGAGGACTTCGGCGTCCCCCAGCACCCTGCCCTGCTCCCGCAACGCCTGCGCCACACGCGCGGGAGTCGGCTCACCACCGCTCTCGGCCAGCCACTGCCGCACCCCGTCCAGCAGCCCCGACGGCATACCCGCCCCCGCCGCTGTCCCGTTCGACGCCCACGACCCGGCCGAGGGGCCGACCCGATCGGCCGACTGCCACGGCCCGGCGGCCGTACTCGCCGCGACATCCGGCACGCGCCGCACCACCACGGCACTCGTATCCCCCTGCGACACCCGCCGCCCCACACCAGCCCTCACCGAACCGCCCGGCACCCGCCGTCCCACACCAGCCCTCACCGAACCGCCCGGCACCCGCCGCCCCACACCAGCCCTCACCGAACCGCCCGGCACCGGCAGCCCGACGACATCACTCCCCAAACCCTCCACCGCCCACCGCGGCGTAGCCCTACGCCCCCTAACGTCCGACCTCGCGACCACCCCGCCGTCCGACCC
>NZ_JAKEIP010000451.1 GCF_021474425.1 Streptomyces muensis
CCTTCAGGGATGGGACGGGTAGGGGCGGCGGGGGCGAGGAACCGTTGGGGCTAGCGGGCCGTGGTGGTGACCCGTTCGTCGTCGATCCGCTTGGCCAACGCGTCCTCGGACAGCGCATCGAGATGCCGGCACAGCACGACCGACCCACCCGTCGCCAGCGCCGCGAACAGACCGGCGTCGAGCCCCTCCCAGGTGTCGTACGAAAGCCCCGAGAGGATCCGCGACCCGGGCCCGGCGAGCCCGAGGCCCGGCGCCTCGGCCCGAGCCCGCTCCACGACCTCGGCACCACTGAACTCCCGCCCGGCCACGATGAGCGCGGGCCCCTCAGGGTCGACCGGCGCATAAGGCGCGAAACGATCCCCCTGACTCGGCACCTCCACGGCATAGTCGGCGAAACCGGCCGGCGGCTGCGGAAAACGACCCCCCAACGGCCGTAGCGCCAACGCGACCCGCTCACCCCGGCACGCCCGCGCGGCCTCCAGCCCCTCCGGCCCGCTCACGACCACATCGGCCGCCGCCGGATCTCCCCCCACGTCCGCGACAGCACCCACCGACGAACACGCCAGCAACCACACCGCCGTCTGCCAGTGCGCGGGCAGCAACAGCGTGACCCGGTCACCAGGCCCGACCCCGAGGTCGCCCTGGAGCAGATTCGCGGTCTTGGCCACCCAATTGGCGAAGGTGGCCACGGACAATTCGACACGTTCCCCGGTGGCGTCGTCGTAGAAGGTCACCAGGGGGCGTCCGGGATCCGCGGCGAGCGCGGAACGCAGCAGGTCGGCAGGGGTGCGATCGGTGGCGTTCACCCGCGCAAGCGTACGCGGGCGAGCAGCGGCGCACCCCTCGGTACGGGCACCCGCACGCCACCGGTTCGGACGAACGACGGACAGACGCCCCGTCAGTTCTCCGATGGACAGCTTTGTGTGACTATGTCCAACATCAGGGGTATGCGTGGATTCCTTGCTTCCTCGATCGGTGTCACGTGCGCGGCCGCTCTGGCCCTCCCGCTCACCCCACCCGCCGCCGCGACGACCGCGAGACCGGCGTCCGAAGTGCAAGCGGCCACCAGCGAGAGGACGGTGGCCGGACCGGCGGGGCGTCACGGGGACGCCGACGCGTACGTCCCCGGCAGCACCCAGTCGCTGCCCCTCGTCCCCCTCGACCGTGACCGCATCCTCGGCGCCCCCGTCGAACAGGGGCTGTCCCCCCGCGACGTACCGCACTTCTCCCTCGTCGGCGTCACCTGGGACCGCCCGGGCGCCGAACTGCACGGCCGCGTCCAGGTCCGTACCCGCGCGGTCGGCACGGGCACCTGGTCCGGCTGGCAGGACGTCGAGACGCACAACAGCGAACACGCCGCCGACCCGGGCACCGACGAGCCCGCATCGGGCCGGGTACGCGGCTCCACGGCGCCCTTGTGGGTCGGCGAGTCGGACGCCGTCGAGGTACGGGTCACCCCGGAGACGGAGACGGAGACGGAGACGGAGACGGAGACGGAGACGGAGACGGAGACGGAGACCGGGACGGTGACGGACACCGAGACCGAGACGGGAACCGCACGACCCCTCCCCACCGACGAACCCGAGGACGCGAACGAAACCGGAGCACAGGAGAGGGAGGAGAGCACCGGCGACGATTCGACGGCGGCCCCGACGGTCACCCCCGACGACGCCACCACGCTCCCCGCAGGCCTCCGCCTCGAACTCGTCGACCCCGGTGAGCCCGCCCCGGTGAAGGGCGGCGACCCCGGCGGCGCCACCCGCCCCGGATCCCTGAAGGCCGACACCGTCGAGACCGCCGAAGCCCTCGCCGCCTCCGGCGCCAACGCCGAACTCGCCCCCGTCGGCGCCGCCGAGATCCCCGCACTGGACCGCACCGCGACCGAACGGGAGCTGCTGGCCCTGCGCGGAGCCGAGTTGACGCAGGCGCAGCGGGCGAAGCCGTACATCGGGCCGCGGCCGCGCATCGTCACGCGGCGCGGCTGGGGCGCGAACGAGAGCTGGCGGGAGAGGCGGTTCGCGTACACGAAGAAGGTGAAGGCGGCCTTCGTGCACCACACGGCCACCGGCAGCAAGTACCGCTGCTCGCAGGCCCCCTCGCTCATTCGCGGTATCTACCGCTACCACGTCAAGAGCATGGGCTGGCGCGACATCGGCTACAACTTCCTCGTCGACAAGTGCGGAAACATCTACGAGGGGCGCGCCGGGGGCGTGGCGAAGCCCGTCCTGGGTGCCCACACCCTCGGTTTCAACTCCAACAGCACGGGGATCGCCGTCCTCGGCAGCTACGGCACCACCAGGCCGACCGCCGCCTCGGTGAAGGCCGTGGCCCGGCTCACGGCTTGGAAGCTGGGCCTCTACGGCGCCAATCCGCGCGGAAAGACATACCTGACGTCCGGAGGTGGCAATCTCTACCGAAAGGGAAAGAACGTACGACTGAATGTGATCTCCGGCCATCGGGACGGCTACTCCACGGCGTGCCCCGGGCTGCAGCTCTACCGCAAGCTCGGCTCGGCCCGCGCGTCGTCGGCCCGCTACCAGGGCCGCTGAGCCGACGCCGAGGGGAGTTCACGGGGCCGGCCCGGCACACGGGTCGGGTCACATTCACCGCCGACGGGGGGCACGGGGTGGAACGCGGAGTACCGCACTGCCGTCGAAGGCGCCGTACAACGGACTGCATACACTGGCCGGCCGAAAGACAGTTCGGCCGGTCCCGGCAGGAAGCAGAGACGACAGGTGACAGAAGCGATCCTCCTGGTCGGCGGCAAGGGCACCCGGCTGCGTCCGCTCACCGTGCACACGCCGAAGCCGATGGTTCCGGCGGCCGGGGTTCCGTTCCTCACGCACCAGTTGGCGAGAGCGAGAGCGGCGGGCGTGGACCACATCGTCCTGGCCACGTCCTACCTGGCCGAGGTCTTCGAGCCGTACTTCGGCGACGGCTCGGCGCTCGGCCTCCATCTGGAGTACGTCACGGAGGAGGAGCCCCTCGGCACGGGCGGCGCGATCCGCAACGTGGCTTCCCGACTCCACTCAGGCCCTGACGACCCGGTCCTGATCTTCAACGGCGACATCCTGACGGGCCTGGACATCAGGGCGCTGGTCCACACGCACGAGACAACGGCCGCGGACGTCTCCCTCCACCTCACCAAGGTGACGGACCCGAGGGCGTACGGCCTGGTCCCCACGGACGACACGGGCCGGGTGACGGCCTTCCTGGAGAAGCCCCAGACCCCCGAGGAGATCGTCACCGACCAGATCAACGCGGGCGCGTACGTCTTCCGCCGCTCGGTCATCGACACGATCCCGGCGGGCCGCCCGGTCTCGGTGGAACGCGAGACCTTCCCGGATCTCCTCTCGGCCGGCGCCCACCTCCAGGGCATGGTCGACTCGACCTACTGGCTCGACCTCGGCACCCCCGCGGCCTTCGTCCGCGGCTCGGCCGACCTCGTCCTCGGGCACGCCCCGTCCCCCGCCGTCCCCGGCCGCTGCGGCGACCGCCTGATCCTCCCCACGGCCACCGTGGCCCCCGACGCCAAGCTCACCGGCGGCACCGTGGTGGGCGAGGGCGCCTTCGTGGCCGAGGGCGCCCGCGTCTTCGGCAGCACCATCCTCCCCGGCGCCGTCATCGAACCCGGCGCCATCATCACCGACTCCCTCATCGGCACCCGAGCCCGAGTAGGCGAACGCTCCGTCCTCACCGGCACGGTCATCGGCGACGGCGCGATCATCGGCGCCGACAACGAACTGAGGGAGGGCGTACGAGTCTGGTGCGACGCAAAAATCCCAGCGGGGGCACTCCGCTTCTCACCAGACGTATAGGAGCCCGCCACAACACCGCACCGAGAAAACCCCGCCC
>NZ_JAKEIP010000452.1 GCF_021474425.1 Streptomyces muensis
GCCCTGCGCAAGGTCAGGACGACCACGGCCCTGCGCCCCCTGCACCACCGCCTCGACCCGGCGCGCGTCGAGGAGATCCCGTTCCACACCAGCGACGGCGTACGCCTCGGCCTGACCCGCGTCGACCCCGGCGACCGTGACCGCCCGGCCGTGCTCCTCCTGCACGGACACACCGCCTCGTCCGACATGTTCCTGCTGCCCGAGACCCGCAACCTCGTCGACGTCCTCCTCGACGACGGCTACGAACCCTGGCTGCTCGACTGGCGGGGCAGCTGCCGCCTGCCGTACAACGAGACCGGCCGCCGCTACACCTACGACGACGTCGCCCTCTACGACATCCCCGAGGCCGTAGCCCACATCCGCGCCCGCATCGGCGACCGCCCCCTGTTCGTCGTCGCCCACTGCATCGGCTCCCTGACGCTCTCCTTGAGCATGACGGCCGGCCTGGTGCCCGGCCTCGCGGGCGTGGTGTCCCAGGGCGTCTTCCTCACCCCGAAGCTCGCGGGCCGCACCTCCCTGCGCATGACGCTGGCCGGAGAGCTGCTGAAGTCCCGTGTCGACCACGTCCCCGTCGACTTCCGCAAGGTCGGCCTCCGCTCGAAGTACACCCCGCTGTTCGCCCTGGCCGCCCGCAAGGCTGCCTGCCCGGATCCGACCTGCCAGATCCTGCACAACTCGGCCTGGGGAACCGGCGCCTCGCTCTTCGTCCACGAGCACCTGACCGACAGCACCCACAACCGGCTCGCCGACCTCCTCGGCCCGGCCCCGCTGTGGATCCTGCCGCACCTGCGCCGCATCGAACTGGCCCGCACCGTCGTCCGCTGGCACGACACCGATCACCGCTACCGGGCCCTCCCGCAGAACGCCCTGGACGCGGCGGCCCGTATCGACACGCCCGTCCTGCTCCTCGCGGGCAGCGAGAACGGCCTGTGGCTCGACTCCCAACGGCTCTGTCGCGACGTCCTCGCCCATCGCCAACCCCAACTCGACGTCACGTACACCGAGATCCCGGGCTACGGCCACCTGGACACGTTCCTCGGCAGAGGAGCGGCCCTCGACGTCTTCGGGCACATCCTCGACTTCCTGGGAGAACGCCGGTGACGCCGGCCCGCACCGCCCATTACCGTACCGATCAGTAACCACGAGATCCGCACCCCAGGAGGCCACCCATGCCGCAGCTCGAAGTCGACGGCGCGACGCTGACGTACGACGACGAGGGCCCCCGCGACGGCGAGGGTGTGCCCCTGGTGTTCGTCCACGGCTGGACGGCGAACCGGCACCGCTGGGACCACCAGGTGGCCCACTTCGCGGAGGCGCGGCGCGTCGTCCGTCTCGATCTGCGCGGGCACGGCGAGAGCACGGGCGCGGGAGCGCGCAGGATCGACGATCTGGCCCGGGACGTCCTCGCCCTCCTCGATCACCTCGAGATCGAGCGGTTCGTGATCATCGGCCACTCCATGGGCGGGATGATCGCCCAGACCATCGCCCTCGCCCACCCGGAGCGCGTCGAGCGCATGGTGCTGGTCAACTCCATCGGCAGGATGGCCTACAGCCGGGGCCGCGCCCTGCTGATGGCCGCCTCCACGCTCGCCCCCTTCAAACTCTTCGTCGCCGCCAACATCCAGCGCGCCTTCGCCCCCGGCTACCCGCGCGAGGAGATCCGCGAGTACGTCCGCGCCTCCGCCGATACTCCCCGCGAGGTCGTCATGACGCTCTACGGCGCCATGCGGGCCTTCGACGTGCTGGACAGGGTCGGCGACATCCAGGTGCCCACCCTGATGGTGCACGGTTACCACGACATCCAGCTGCCCCTCGCCCAGATGCTCCGCATGGCCAAGGCCTACCCGGACGCCGTGATCCGCGTCCTGGACGCCGGTCACGAGCTGCCGGTGGAGAAGCCGGCCGAACTGACGGCCGCCCTCGACCGGTTCCTCACCTAGCGCGGGCAGCCTCCCGAGCGTCGCCCCCGGCGCTCACGCACCCGCACCACACTGACCCTCGGCATGGCAGGCCTGCTCGCGGCGGCCGACGTCACCACACTCGCGGGCAGCGCACTCGCCGCGAGCACCCTCGGCGCGGCCGCCGCCGAGAAGGGCCGGTACTTCGCGCCGCGGTGGCCGCGAACCACCTCGGCGAAGCCCCGTACGCCTCGACGCTCAACGTCGAGTTCAACTCGGTGACGCCGGAGAACGAGATGAAGTGGGACGCCACCGAGCCCACCCGCGGCACCTTCACCTTCGGCTCCGCCGACCAGATCGCCGGCGCGCAGGACGACATCCGCCTTCCATCGCCTCGCCGACGAATCGCCGGGCTTCGGGGTCGTCCACCTCGACCGCAAAGGGCCGGTGCCGTGGTACTGGCAGATTGTGTGCCTGGCCCGCAGACGAGTCCTGGCATGGTTTGCCGGGCCACCCCGCCCGGACGGAGCAGGACCAGGGGTCAGCCCGCGACGACGGCCATCCGCTCGCTGATCTCCTGCGCGGTGGCCAGGACCTTCTGGGCGATCTCCGTCTCGGCCTCCGGGTAGACCCGGGAGGCGAGGGCGGCCACGCTGACCGCCGCGACCACCTGCTTGTTCTCGTCCCGGATCGGGGCGGCGATGCCGACCACGTCGGGATCCAGTTCGCCCCGGGTGACGGAGTAGCCGATGCGGCGGATCCGGCCGAGTCGTTCCATCAGGGCGTCGACGTCGGTGAGGGTGGCCGAGGTGAAGCGGCGCAGTTCGGCGTTCTCCAGCAGCCCGCGGGCTTCGTCGTCCGGGCTCCAGGCCAGCAGGACGAGGGCGGAGGCGCCGGCGTTGATCGGCAGGGCGCTGCCGCGCTCGTACGAGATCCGCACGGCGCGGGTGCTTTCCGCGCGGTCCACGCAGACCACCAGGTCACCGGTGCGCCGGGTCAGCAGCACGGTTTCGTGCACCTCCTCGGCGAGCGATTCCATCGACGGCACCGCGACCTCGGAGAGACCGTAGCTGCGGCGGGCCAGTCGGGCGATCTCCAACACTCGTAGGCCGAGCCGGAAGCCGCCGCCCGGGGCTTCTTCGAGGAAACGCCCGGCCACCAGACTCTGGAGGTAGCGGTACGCGGTGGAGCGCGCCACGCCGAGCCGCTCGGCCACGGCGACTCCGGAGACGACGAGATGGACGTCGTCGAACATGGTCAGGATGTCCAGTGCCCGGTCGGCCGTGGAGTTGCGCTCGCGGTAGCTGGGAGACATGTTTCCTGACATACGAGAGACTCTAGTGGGTGGGCGTGGGCCGGTGGAGACCCCGCGGTGCCGCATGGTCGCCGTTGCCCTGTGGTCATGGTTCACGGCTGGTCCTTGATGACGGTGTTGCGGAGTTCCCCGATGCCTTCCACGGTGGTGATCAGCACTTGTCCGGGGCGAAGAAACACCTTCGGATCGCGACCGGCGCCCACGCCGCCCGGGGTGCCGGTGAGGATCAGGTCGCCGGGCAGCATCGTGATGATGGTGCTGATGTACGCGACGGTCTCGGCCACGTCGAAGAGCAGGTCCGCGGTGTTGGACTTCTGCATGGTGTGCCCGTCGACGCTGCAGGAGATGTCCAACCCCGAGGCGCCGGGCGGGAGTTCGTCGGGGGTGACAAGCGCGGGCCCGACCGGGGTGGTGGCCTCGAAGGTCTTGCCGGAGAGGAACTCACGGGTACGGTGCTGCCAGTCCCGTACGGTGACGTCGTTGGCGACCGTGTAGCCGGCGACGTACTCCAGCGCCTTCTCGCGCGGTACGTGGCGGCCGGGGCGTCCGACGACGACTGCCAACTCGGCTTCCCAGTCGAGATCGTCGCTGACCGGCGGCGTGTGGATGTCGTCGTGGGCGCCGATCAGGGAGCCGT
>NZ_JAKEIP010000453.1 GCF_021474425.1 Streptomyces muensis
CAGCGCGGCCGCCCACCCCGCCACCGCCTGCTGGGGCGCGGCCGCGCTGCACGCGCTGCGGCTCACCGCGCGCGGCCGGCTGCTGCCCGGCCTGACCTCCACCGGTCACGACGCCTGGCGGGCCGGCCCGCTCGACCCCGACGACATCGCCCACCTGCGGGCGGTCGCCGCCGCCCTGCCCCACGAAGGGCATGCGGTCCCCCTGCCCGGCCCCGGCCCGCTGCGGCTGCCCGAACCCGAGGCACTGCTGCGGTCCTTCCTGGACGCCGTCGCCGACACCCTTCCCCGCACCCCCGCCGCGCCGCACGCCTCGGGAAAGCCCTTCGCCGCGCGCGAGGCCCAGCGGCTGCCCGACGCCCACGACTGGGCGGCCGAGGTCGCCGCCGGCATGGACGCGGGCGTACGGATCTCACTCCGCCTGGACCTGTCGGCCTACGACCTCTTCGACGACACCGGTGCCGGCGCGCGCAGCGCGGGCGCGGCGATCGTCCAGGTGCACAGCCTCGCCGACCCCACCCTGGTGGCCGACGCCGCCGCCCTGTGGTCGGGCGAGGCCGACGCGGCCTTCGGACCACGCGCGCGGGTGGACGCGGCCCTCGCGGTGCGCCGCGCCGCCCGGGTGTGGGCGCCGCTCGACCGGCTCTCCGAGCAGGACGTGCCCGACGTACTGGCCCTGTCCGACGAGGAGTTGGGCGACCTGCTGGGCGTGGCCACGACCCGGCTCGCGGCCGCCGGAGTGGCGGTGCACTGGCCACGCGACCTCGCTCAGGACCTCAGCGCGGCCGCGATCGTACGGCCCGCGCCGGGCTCGGCGACCGACGGCACCGGCTTCTTCGAGAGCGAGGAACTGCTGCAGTTCCGCTGGCAGTTGGCGATCGGCGGCGATCCGCTCACCGAGTCCGAGATGGACGCGCTCGCCGAGGCGCACCGCCCGGTCGTCCGGCTTCGGGACAGCTGGGTGCTGGTCGACCCCGCCCTGGTCCGCAAGGCCCGCAAGCGCGAACTGGGCCTGCTCGACCCGGTCGACGCGCTGTCCGTCGCCCTCACCGGCACCGCGGAGGTCGACGGTGAGACCGTCGAGGCGGTGCCCGTGGGCGCGCTGGCCGCGTTGCGCGACCGACTGACGGTGGGCGTACGCCCCGCCGATCCGCCACCGGGACTGCACGCCACACTGCGGGACTACCAACTCCGGGGCCTGGCCTGGCTCGACCTCATGACGTCCCTGGGGCTCGGCGGCTGCCTCGCCGACGACATGGGCCTCGGCAAGACGATCACCGTCATCGCCCTGCACCTCAAGCGCGCCAGGACGGCCCCCACCCTGGTGGTCTGCCCGGCGTCCCTCCTCGGCAACTGGCAGCGGGAGATCACCCGTTTCGCCCCGGGCGTCCCCGTCCGCCGCTTCCACGGCCCCGACCGCACTCTTCAGGACATGGCCGACGGTTTCGTCCTGACGACATACGGCACCATGCGCTCGGCGGCCCCGACGCTGGCCCAGCACACCTGGGGCATGGTCGTCGCCGACGAGGCACAGCACGTGAAGAACCCGTACTCGGCCACGGCGAAAGCGCTGCGCACCATCCCGACACCCGCGCGCGTGGCGCTGACCGGCACGCCGGTCGAGAACAACCTCTCCGAGCTCTGGGCCCTGCTCGACTGGACGACACCGGGACTGCTCGGCCCGCTCAAGTCCTTCCGCGCCCGGCACGCACGCGCGGTGGAGAACGGCGAGGACGAGGAGGCGGTGGACCGGCTGGCCCGCCTGGTCCGGCCCTTCCTCCTGCGCCGCAAGAAGTCCGACCCCGGCATCGTCCCCGAGCTGCCGCCCAAGACGGAGACGGACCACCCGGTCCCGCTCTCCCGTGAACAGGCCGCGCTGTACGAGGCGGTGGTGCGTGAGTCGATGTACGCCATCGAGACGGCCGAGGGCATGGCGCGCCGCGGCCTGGTCCTGAAGCTCCTCACCTCCCTGAAGCAGATCTGCGACCACCCCGCGCTGTACCTGAAGGAGGAGACCGCTGCGCCGACCGAACGACTGGCCGCCCGCTCCGGCAAGCTGACGCTGCTCGACGAACTGCTGGACACCCTGCTCGCGGAGGACGGCTCGGCGTTGGTCTTCACGCAGTACGTGGGGATGGCCCGACTGATCACGGCCCACCTCGCGGGGCGGGCGGTCCCGGTGGACCTGCTCCACGGCGGCACGCCGGTCCCGGAACGCGAACGCATGGTGGACCGCTTCCAGAGCGGCGCGACGCCGGTCCTGGTCCTGTCCCTGAAGGCGGCCGGCACCGGCCTGAACCTGACCCGCGCGGGCCATGTCGTCCACTTCGACCGCTGGTGGAACCCGGCCGTCGAGGAACAGGCCACCGACCGCGCCTACCGCATCGGCCAGACCCAGCCCGTCCAGGTCCACCGCCTCATCACCGAGGGCACGGTCGAGGACCGCATCGCGGAAATGCTGGAATCCAAGCGTGCCCTGGCCGACGCCATCCTGGGCTCCGGGGAATCGGCCCTCACGGAACTGACCAACCGTGAGCTGTCCGACCTCGTGTCGCTGCGGGGCGAGTCATGACCGGCGGACCACGCGATCAGGAAGGGCCCGAGCAGCGGCCGGCCGACCTGGCACGCCGGGCGCTGCGGGCCGCCCGGGAACAGCGGGAGCGGGCGCCGGAGCGGGACGCGCGGCAGGGGGGCTCTGCCGACGAGGTGCCGGCGACGGACGAGCATGCCCGTCCCGGGATCCGCCCCGGAGGCCGGCCGGGCGACGCGGCCCGTGCGGCGTTGCGGCGCGCCGTCAGCGCCAGGCGGGGCGGAGGTGAGGGCGCGGAGGGCGAGGCCGGTGAGTCGGCCGGGGTTCCGGCTGGGTCGGGCGGTACTCCCGCCGCGGCCGCCTCGGGTCCCGGCCGGAATCGATCCGACGCCTCCGCCGCACACGAGTCTGCGTTGGATGTCCCTGCCGCCGGCGTGGGTGCGTCGGAGGTTCCCGCTGCTGGGCCGGATGGGGCGGGCGTTCGTGCCGTCGGCCTGGGTGGGGCGGGCGTCCCTGCTGGTGGCTTGGATGGGTCGGACGTGCCCGCCGCTGGCCTGGATGCGTCGGGCGTCCCTGCCGTCGGCGTGGATGGGCCCGGCGTCCCCGCCGCCGGTCTGGGTGCGCCGGATGTTCCCGCTGCTGGCTCCGATGCGTCGGGCGTCGTCGCTGTCAGCGCGGATGCGTCGAGCGTGCCCGCTGCTGGCGTGGATGGGTCGGACGTGTCCGCCGCCGGTCTGGGTGCGCCGGATGTTCCCGCTGCTGGCCCCGATGCGTCGGGCGTCCCCGCCGTCGGCGCGGATACGTCGAGCGTGCCCGCTGCTGGCCCGGATGGGTCGGACGTGCCCGCCACCGGCCCGGATACCTCAGACGTCCCCGCCGCAGACCAGCACACGTCGGACGTCACCGCCGGCGATCAGGAAAGGTCGGTCGACGTCCAAGGCGAGGCGCGCCCCGCGGCACCGACCTCCACGCGTCCCGCGGACGCCGCCCGGGAAGCTCTGCGTGCCGCGTTGGGGGAGAGGCGGCGGGCCGAGGCGGAGGAGGCGGGCCGGGGAGGCGAGGGCACTCGACGGGTGCGGCGGACGGCACGGACCGGTTCCGCGGGCGGCGGCTCCGAAAGCCCGCGCGCCCGGGACGTACGGAGGTTGCTCGCCGGGGCGTTCCGGATGCCCACCTCGGACTCGCCCCGCGGGGACGACCCGGCCACGCCCTCCACGCCCAGCAGCCCGACCGGATCCACCGGATCCACCGGATCCACCGGATCCACCGGATCCACCGGATCCACCGGATCCACCGGATCCACCGGATCCACCGG
>NZ_JAKEIP010000454.1 GCF_021474425.1 Streptomyces muensis
CCCTTGAAGGGGCGGAGCCCCTTCAAGGGATGGGACGGGTAGGGGCGGCGGGGGCGAGGAAAACGTGGGCGCTAAAGGAACGCCAGATGCACGACCCCGAACGCGGCAGCCGCCACCACCGCAGCCGCAGGCATCGTGATGAACCACCCAAGGACGATGTTCTTGGCCACACCCCACCGCACGGCATTCACCCGCTTCGTAGCCCCCACACCCATGATCGCCGAGGTGATCACATGCGTCGTGGAGATCGGCGCCTTGAACAGAAACGCCGTGGTGAACATGATCGACGCCCCGGTCGTCTCCGCGGCAAACCCCTGCGGCGGATCAAGCTCGATGATCTTCCGCCCGAGCGTCCGCATGATCCGCCACCCACCCGCATACGTCCCGAGCGACAACATCACCGCACACACGATCTTCACCCACACCGGAATCGGATCGCCGTAGTCCTCGACATCGGCGATGACCAACGCCATCACCACGATGCCCATCGTCTTCTGCGCGTCCTGAAGACCATGCCCGAGCGCCATCCCGGCAGCCGACACGGTCTGCGCGATCCGGAACCCCCGCTTGGCCTTGTGCGGATTGGCCCGCCGGAAGATCCACATGATCGCCGTCATCACCAGATACCCCGCGCACAGCCCCACGATCGGCGACACGAACATCGGGATGACGATCTTCTCCAGCACTCCGCTCCAGTACACCGTGGTCCCCCCGGCGAGCGCGGCCCCCACCATCCCGCCGAACAACGCGTGCGAGGAGGAGGACGGCAGCCCGAAGTACCAGGTGACAAGGTTCCAGGTGATCGCGCCGACCAGGGCCGCGAACAGGATCCCCATCCCCTTCGAGCCTTCCGGCGTCTGGATCAGCCCCTCACTGACGGTCTTGGCGACCCCGGACCCCAGAAAGGCACCGCCGAGATTCATCACCGCGGCCATCGCCAGCGCGGCCCGCGGCGTCAGCGCCCGCGTCGAGACGGACGTCGCGATGGCGTTCGCGGAGTCGTGAAAGCCGTTGGTGTACGTGAAGAAGAGCGCGACCGCGATGGTCACGACCAGAGCGAAGGTGTCCATGTGGCGGTCTCAGGACTCCTTGACGGCGATGGTCTCCACCGTGTTCGCCACATGTTCGAACGCGTCCGCCGCTTCCTCCAGCACATCCACGATCTGCTTGAGCTTGAGGACCTCGATCGCGTCGTACTTGCCGTTGAAGAGGTGCGCGAGAAGCTTGCGGTGTATCTGGTCGGCCTGGTTCTCCAGGCGGTTGACCTCGATCCAGTACTCGGTGAGGTTGTCCATCGTGCGCAGGTTCGGCATGGCCTCGGCCGTGAGCTCGGCGGCCCGCGCCAGCACCTCGATCTGCTGCTCGACGCCCTTGGGCAGTTCCTCGACGTTGTAGAGGACGACCAGGTCGACGGCCTCCTCCATGAAGTCCATGATGTCGTCGAGGGACGACGCGAGGGAGTAGATGTCCTCGCGGTCGAACGGCGTGATGAACGAGGAGTTCAACTGGTGGAAGATCGCATGTGTGGCGTCGTCACCTGCGTGTTCCGCGGCCCGCATACGCTCTGCGATCTCGGCCCGGCCGGCGGTGTCCGCCCCGAGCAGTTCCATCAGGAGTTTCGAGCCCGTGACGATGTTGTCCGCGGATGCGGCGAACATGTCGTAGAAGCTCGTCTCCCGGGGGGTCAGACGAAAGCGCACGTGAGGGTCCTCAGGAAGCGTCGGTTCGGTCAGGCTGATGCTAGGCGCATCATCCGGCCACGGCTAATGGGCCGTCCTCCAGTGTCGCCCATCAGGCACAGTGGTCGGCACGGGGGCTGCCCAGTGGTCCAGTCCAGCGGCCGTTCGCGGCATCGGCCACAGGCCCTATACCCAGCAAAGTCCGGTACGATATACCCAGTAGGGGTATGTGAAGCCATGTACGCGGTTTACGTCTGGAGGACGCGATGACGACCACCGAGACCGGCGCGGCCGTGCCCTCCGAGGCGGAGGGCACCCCCGCCGTCGTGACGGACCACGACCGCGGTGTCCACGGCTACCACAAGCAGAAGGACGAACACCTCAAGCGCCTGCGCCGTATCGAGGGCCAGATCCGCGGCCTGCAGCGCATGGTCGACGAGGACGTCTACTGCATCGACATACTCACCCAGGTCTCGGCCTCCACCAAGGCCCTGCAGTCCTTCGCCCTGCAGCTGCTGGAGGAGCATCTGCGCCACTGCGTCGCCGACGCGGCCCTCAAGGGCGGTGCGGAGATCGACGCCAAGGTGGAGGAAGCGACGAAGGCGATCGGCCGGCTGCTGCGCACCTGACGCCCACGCCCGGAGCGGCCGAAATCATTCGCTCCCGGCGTCCCGCTCCTCCGCGACCCTCAGCACCTCGTCGATGCTTTCCAGACTGAGCCGGTCCTCGCGGGCGGTCGAGGCCGCGATGATGAGCTCTCCGCACAGCTCGATCTCGGCGAGGGCCACGTGGTCCTGAACTGCCGTACCGCCGACCGGAGCCACGTGCATCACCTCTTCTCTGCCGTTACCGACTTCCTAGAGTAGGGAGCGGCCTACACACCGCGCATGGCACGGACGGGCTAGTTCTTGACGCCCGTCACGCACGCATACGCGGCCCTCACTCCTCCGCGATCTTGCCGGCGTAGATGTCGTCGCCGTCCGGAAGCCGTACGTCGACGGGGGCCCCGAAGTCGTACAGCAAGGTCGTCGAGGCCACGGCCACGGCGTCCTTCTGCTGCCCGTTGACAAAGCTGAACCGGTGCCGGACCTTACGGATCCGCCCGTCCTCGTCGAGGTACACATCGAACGGCACCTCGCTGGTGGCGAACCCTTTCGCCGCCGCCGCAAGCGCGTCCGAATTCCCCTCGGACGCCTCCCGCGCGGCAACCCCCAGGTCAGCGGTCCCCCGGTAGTGCCGCACCGCCGTACCGGCGACGTCCGTCTCCCCCACGTACGACGCCGTCCGCGCCCCGCGCAGCACCTCGGCGGCCGCATACGGATCGGTGGCCCCACCGGTGACCAGGTTCCCGTCCGACAGCGACCGCGTATCGACCCGTACCCATTTGTCCGCGGGCACACCGGCACCCCGGTTCTTCATGAACAACGCACCCGGCGCGAGCAACTCCATGATCGGCCGCTGCGCCGTGGCCCCCGCCGGATCCTGCGGCAGCAGCACCTTCAGCCGCCCCCGCTGCTTCCGGAAGTCGTAGACGCCCTCACCGCGAATGGTGACGCGTGTCCCACCCGTCGCCATCTCCATCGACGTCCGAGCCTGCGAGCTCCGTGCCCCGACCAGCACATCGGCAGCCCGCCGCACCACCTGCACGGCGCTCCCGTCCCGGGAGTCCCCCACCGCCGCACCGCTCTCGGCCACACACCCGCTGCCCGCCAGGCAGACACACAAGACCCCCGCCGCAACGCCCGCCCCACGCCCGAGCCTGTGCTGCTGCTGCCGTTCCGTCATCGCCTGCCTACCCCCAGCCGGTACGTCCGTCACGGGCCCCCTGTCGTTCCGGTTAACGACGAGTAAGTGCACCCGTCACGCGCACCGGGGGCGTCGCCTTTACTTGCCCTGGGTAACGTTGTCGACGTGGCGCAGCAGGACGGACCAACCTCCCCCGCAAATCCGGAACACCGCACAACGACAGTCGAGAAGGGCCGCTTCTGCTCGGCCCACTGCACCTGCGGCTGGCGCGGCCCGGCCAGACGCGCACGAAGCCTGGCCCGAGCGGACGCGGAGGGCCACGCGAGGGCTTGACCAACTCCCGCCCCAGTCACCCCCAGCCCGTCCGACGTTTGAGGACGAGGCGTTACCGTCCCTAGCCCCCACCC
>NZ_JAKEIP010000455.1 GCF_021474425.1 Streptomyces muensis
GTAGCAGGGGGCTGGTCGCGGGGGCGGTCGGGCAGGGGTTGGTGGGCTGCGGGTTGCGGTCGATGGGCTGCGAACCACGGTCGGCGGGACGCGAACAGCAGTCGATGAGCTGCGAACCGCAGTCGGCGGACCGCGAACAGCGGTCTGCGGTCTGCAGACCGCGGTCGGCAGGCCGCGGACAGAGGCCGGTGGGCTGCTTACACCGGTCGCTGCGGACCGCAGACCGCAGGCTGCGGACAGAGGCCAGCGGGCAGCGGACAGCAACCGCAGTCCGCAAACTGCGGACAGAGGCCAGTGGGCTGCGGACACCGGTCTCTGCGGGCAGCAGACTGCGGTCGGCAGGCTGCGGACAAGGACCGGCGGGCTACCGACACCGGTCGCTGCGGGCAGCCGGAAGCGGGCCGCACGTCGACTCCCAGGCGCCGCCCGCAAAGTCAGCCGCCCCTCCGACGCCGCTCCCGAGCCCGCCCCCTCCGAGCGCGTCAACATCAATCCCCCGCACACGCATTGACCTGACTAGACCACTCGACCTAGGTTCACCGGGCAGCCATCCCCGCGCCACAACGACGTGCGCCCGCAGGAGGTCATGCCCGTGCGCCCCACCGCCCGCCTGATCACCACCGCCCTCGTCCTCACCGCAGGCACCCTCACCGCATGCGGTGGCGGTTCCGGCAGTGATCCGGACACGATCAAGGTCTCCTTCAAGCAGTCCACGGACAACTCCATCAAGGTGATGGACACCTACCTCGCGGACATCAAGAAGCAGTTCGAGAAGGCGAACCCCGGCAAGAAGGTCGAGTTCGTACCCATCAAGGCCCCGGACTCGGAGTACTACACCAAGCTCCAGCAGATGCTCCGCTCCCCCAAGACCGCCCCGGACCTGGTCTACGAGGACACCTTCCTCATCAACTCGGACATCACCAGCGGGTACCTGAAGCCCCTCGACCCGTACCTCGCGAAGTGGAAGGACTGGGGACGGTTCATCGACACGGCGAAGGAGGCCGCCAAGGGTGAGGACGGGAAGACGTACGGCGTCCCGGACGGGACCGACACCCGGGGGCTGTGGTTCAGCAAGGACATCTTCGAGAAGGCCGGTCTGCCCGCCGACTGGCAGCCGAAGACCTGGGACGACGTCCTCGACGCCGCCCGCGCCGTCAAGGAGAAGGTCCCGGACGTCATCCCCCTCAACGTGTACACGGGCAAGCCCGTCGGCGAGGCCGCCACCATGCAGACGTTCGAGATGCTGCTGTACGGCACGAACGACGCCAGGACGGATCCGTTGTACGACAAGTCGTCCAAGAAGTGGATCGCCGGCAGCCAGGGCTTCAAGGACTCCCTCTCCTTCGTCGAGACCGTCTACAAGGAGAAGCTCGGTCCGGACGTCTCCGACGCCCTCGACCCCAACGTCATGACCCGCGTCCGCGGCGAGTGGCTGCCGCAGGGCAAGCTCGCCATCGCCCTGGACGGCTCCTGGCTCCCGCAGGACTGGCTGCCCGGCAGCGGGCATGAGTGGCCCGAGTGGTCGGACGAGCTCGGCCTCGCCGCCATGCCTACGCAGAAGGGTCAGGCTCCCGGCAAGGTGAGCATGTCGGGTGGCTGGACCTGGTCCATCCCGGCCAAGGCGGCCAACCCCGACCTCGCCTTCGAGTTCATCAAGACGATGCAGACCAAGGCGAACGCCCAGAAGTGGTACGTCGCCAACTCCGGCATCGCGGTCCGCGAGGACGTCGCCGCCGACCCCGCGTACATCGAGGCCCAGCCCGGCATCAAGTTCTTCACGGACCTGGTCGCCAGCACCCACTACCGCCCGGCCTACCCGGCGTACCCGAAGGTCTCCACCGCGGTCCAGGAGGCGATGGAGGGCGTGACGACGGGTGACATGTCGGTGGCGGAGGCGGCGAAGGGCTACGACGAGGAGCTGAAGTCGGCGACGGACGACCAGGTGATTCAGAAGTGAGCGCCGCCGGGACGGGGCCCCGCGGATGAAGCGAGCCCCTTCCCTCCCGCGCGACCACTCCCTTACCCGCGCCCGCGACCCACGCTTCCACTCCCTCCCTCACCTCCGCTCCCTCACCCGAGCCCTCCCCGTCGCCCCCGCCATCGTCCTCCTCGTCCTCTTCCTGGCCGGCCCCATCGCCTACTGCGCCTACATCGCCTTCACCGACCTCCAGCTCACCGGCCAGGCCGAGGACTCCTTCGTCGGTTTCGACAACTTCCGTGACGCCTTCGACGACGAGGCGTTCCGCAACGCGGTCTGGCTCACGCTCGTCTTCACCGTGATCTCCGCGCTGCTCGGCCAGAACACCCTGGGCCTGGCCCTGGCCGCGCTGATGCAGCGCGCGTCCAAGCCGGTCCGCACGCTGGTCGGTGCCGTCGTCGTCACGGCGTGGGTGCTGCCGGAGGTCGTCGCCGGATTCCTGCTCTACGCCTTCTTCCGTCGCGAGGGCACCCTGAACGCCATCCTGGACTGGCTCCATCTCCCCACCCAGAACTGGCTGTTCACCCTCCCGATCCTGGCGGTGTCCTTCGCGAACGTCTGGCGGGGAACGGCCTTCTCGATGCTGGTCTACTCGGCCGCGCTGGGCGAGATCCCCAAGGAGATCACGGAGGCGGCCGAGGTCGACGGCGCCGGCGGCTGGCGCCGTATGTGGCACATCACGCTCCCGATGATCCGCCGCTCCATCGGCACCAACCTCATGCTCATCACCCTCCAGACCCTGTCCGTCTTCGGGCTGATCTGGGTGATGACGAGGGGCGGTCCGGGCGGCAAGAGCCAGACGCTGCCCCTGTTCATGTACGAGGAGGCGTTCCAGAAGAGCATGATCGGTTACGGCACGGCGGTCGCCCTTCTGCTGCTGGTGGTGGGCTCGCTGTTCTCGGTGGTCTACCTGCGGCTGCTGCGAACGGAGGTCTGACGGCGTATGGCCTCCCGCACTGACCTCACCGCCCGTACCACCCGTACCACCCATACCGCCCGCACTCTTTCCTCCCGCCGCACCGTCCGCCGTCTCGCCGCCGACGCCGGTCTCCTGGTGGTGGCAGCGGCGTTCGTGCTCCCGCTGGCGTGGGTGGTCCTGTCCTCCCTGGACACCGACGCGAACCTCCAGGTGAAGCTCCCGGACGGGGTCACCCTGGACAACTTCGACGCGGTCCTGACCCCGGACATCACCTTCACCCCGCTGCTCAACAGCCTGCTCCTGTGCGGCGGGGGCACGGCGCTGACCGTCGTGTGCGCCGCGCTCGCCGCCTACCCCCTGTCCCGGTTCCGGTCCCGCTTCAACCGCCCCTTCCTGCTGACGATCCTGTTCGCGACGAGCCTGCCGATCACGGCGATCATGGTGCCGGTCTACGCCCTCTTCGTGCGGGTGAACCTGATCGACACCATGGAGGGGACGATCTTCTTCTTCGCCGCCTCCCAACTGCCGTTCGCCATCTGGCTGATGAAGAACTTCATGGACGGCGTCCCGAAGGAGCTGGAGGAGGCCGCCTGGACCGACGGGGCGTCGTCGCTCCAGTCGCTGGTGCGGGTCGTGCTGCCGCTGATGGGGCCCGGGGTGGCGGTGGTGACGGTGTTCTCGTTCGTGATGATGTGGGGGAACTTCTTCGTTCCGTTCATGCTGCTGCTCACACCGGACCAGATGCCGGCGGCCGTGAGCATCAACGAGTTCTTCGGAAACCGCGGGACCGTGGTGTACGGGCAGCTGGCGGCGTTCTCGATCATCTACTCGACGCCGGTGATCCTGCTGTACGTGCTGGTGGCTCGGCGGCTGGGGGGAGGGTTCGCGTTGAGCGGGGCGGTGAAGGGGTGATCG
>NZ_JAKEIP010000456.1 GCF_021474425.1 Streptomyces muensis
CCCCTTGGGGGGCTGCGCCCCCCACCAGCCCCTCCGGCGTTTGAGGAGCGGGGTCTGGGGCGGAGCCCCAGAAGGGGCGCGGGGAACTGCGCGACCAGCCACACACCACCCGCACTCGCCAACCATCCAGGCCCCCCGAGCTCATAGGCGCCCGGCCCAGCGGCGCAGCCACAGGGCGGCGCTGCTCAGCTTCCGCAGGTACAGTGCGGGGACCAGCAGAACCCCAGCGTGAGGCCCCGTCCGTGTTGACCCAGACCACCTCCCGGGTCCTCGAACCGAGCGACCTGGACGCCGCGCTCGCCGTCCTCGACAGCGAGCCGGTCGCGAACGCCTTCGTGGCGTCCCGGGTCCAGATCGCCGGCCTCGACCCCTGGCGCCTCGGCGGCGAGATGTGGGGCTGGTACGAGGGCGGCATGCTCACCTCCCTGTGCTACGCGGGCGCCAACCTCGTCCCGATCTGCGCCGGCCCCCGAGCCGTACGCGCCTTCGCCGACCGCGCCCGACGGGCCGGCCGCCGCTGCTCCTCCATCGTCGGCCCCGCCGAAGCCACCGCCCAGCTGTGGCGGCTGTTGGAACCAAGCTGGGGCCCGGCCCGCGAGGTCCGCGCCCACCAGCCCCTCATGGTCACCGACCACATGCCGGCCGACATCACCCCGGATCCGTACGTCCGCCGTATCCGCAAGGACGAGATGGAGACGATCATGCCGGCGTGCGTGGCGATGTTCACCGAGGAGGTCGGCGTATCGCCGCTCGCGGGGGACGGCGGCCTGCTCTACCAGGCCCGCGTCGCCGAACTCGTCGGCTCCGGCCGCTCCTTCGCCCGCCTCGACCAGGACGGCAAGGTCGTCTTCAAGGCGGAGATCGGCGCCGCGACGGACAGGGCCTGCCAGATCCAGGGTGTGTGGGTAGCCCCCGAGTACCGCGGCCAGGGCCTGGCGGCCCCCGGGATGGCGGCGGTACTGCGCTATGCCCTCGCGGACGTGGCCCCGGTGGTGAGCCTTTACGTGAACGACTTCAACACGGCGGCGAGGCGGACGTACCAGCGGGTGGGCTTCCAGGAGGTCGGCGCCTTCATGAGCGTCCTGTTCTGAAACCCCCTGGGGCGCGGGTCTTTTGTCGATATGCGGCTCCGCCGCGTGTGCGCGCGCAACCACAGATGAGCCGCACACGGAACCCGGCGCGAACCCCCCTGTAGTCTCCCCACATGCGCCTTCCCGGTCACGCACACCGCCGCCAACCCGACGACATCGTGATCGGCCCCCTGAACCTCGCGGCCCGAGTCGACGAGGCCCTCGCGGTCCAAGCGGTCGCCTTCGGCCTGGGCCCCGACGAGGTGGCGGTCCGGCGCCAGATCGTCCTGCGCCACCTGACCTACCCGGGAGCGAGAGCCCTCGGCGCCACCAGAGCGGAGCGCCTCGTCGGGTTCGTCTACGGCATGCCCAATGACCGTACCCACTGGTGGTCCACCGTCGTCGAGCCGTACCTGCGGGCGCAGGGCCACGACGACTGGCTCGACGACTCCTTCGTCATCACGGAACTCCACGTCCTCCCGCAGTACCAGAACCGCGGCGTGGGCCGTTCCCTCATCACCAGGATCACCGACGGCGCCACCGAACCCCGCTCGATCCTCTCGGCGATCGACATCGAGAGCCCGGCCCGCGGCCTCTACCGCTCCCTCGGCTACCAGGACCTCGCCCGCCAGGTCCTGTTCCCCAGCGCCCCCAAGCCGTACGCCGTGATGGGCGCCCCCCTCCCGCTCCGCCGCCGACCGGGGCAAGGCAGCCGCTAACCGATTTCCACCGCCCCGTACCCCCCGGCTAACCTCCTGCCATAACCCAAACCAGCAGGAGTACGAGAACCATGGCGAACGCACCGGTCCAGCGCATGTCCCAGTTGATGGCGAAGACGCTGCGCGACGACCCGGCGGACGCCGAGGTCCTCAGCCACAAGCTGCTCGTCCGCGCCGGCTACGTCCGCCGCACCGCGGCCGGCATCTGGTCGTGGCTGCCCCTCGGCAAGCGGGTCCTCGCCAACGTCGAGCGCATCGTCCGCGAGGAGATGGACGCCATCGGCGCCCAGGAGGTGCTGCTCCCCGCGCTGCTGCCGCGCGAGCCGTACGACGCGACGGGCCGCTGGGACGAGTACGGCCAGGAGCTGTTCCGGCTCAAGGACCGCAAGGGCGGCGACTACCTGCTCGGCCCCACCCACGAGGAGATCTTCACCCTGCTGGTGAAGGACCAGGCGTCCTCCTACAAGGACCTGCCGGTCATCCTCTACCAGATCCAGCACAAGTACCGTGACGAGGCCCGTCCCCGGGCCGGCATCCTGCGCGGCCGCGAGTTCCTGATGAAGGACTCCTACTCCTTCGACACCGAGGACGAGGGCCTCGCCCAGTCCTACGCCCTGCACCGCGCGGCCTACCAGAAGATCTTCGCGCGCCTCGGCCTCGACTACCGCATCTGCGCCGCCACCGCCGGTGCGATGGGCGGCTCCAAGTCGGAGGAGTTCCTCGCCCCGGCCGGCGCCGGCGAGGACACCTTCGCGGACTGCCCGAACTGCGACTTCGCGGCCAACACCGAGGCGATCTCGTACGAGCTGAAGCCGGTGGACGCCGCAGGCGTGCCCGCCCTCGAAGAGATCCCGACGCCCGACACCCCGACCATCGAGACCCTCGCCGCCCACCTCGGCGTCCAGGCCTCCGCCACCCTGAAGAACCTCCTCGTCAAGGTCGACGGCGAGATCGTCGCCGTCGGAGTCCCCGGCGACCGCGAGGTCGACATGGACAAGGTCGAGGCGCACTTCGCGCCGGCCGTCGTCGAGATGGTCACCGAGGCGGACTTCGCCGAACGCCCGGACCTGGTCCGCGGTTACGTCGGCCCGCAGGGCCTGGGCGAGAAGGTGAAGTACCTCGCCGACCCGCGCGTGGCCCCCGGCACCTCCTGGATCACCGGCGCCAACAAGGAGGGCATGCACGCGAAGAACGTCGTCGCGGGCCGTGACTTCGAGGTCGACCAGTACGTCGACGTCGTGGTCGTCCAGGAGGGCGACCCGTGCCCGAACTGCGGCACCGGCCTCAAGCTCGACCGTGCCATCGAGATCGGCCACATCTTCCAGCTCGGCCGCAAGTACGCCGACGCCCTCAAGCTCGACGTCCTCGGCCAGAACGGCAAGCCGGTCCGCGTCACCATGGGCTCCTACGGCGTCGGCGTCTCCCGCGCGGTCGCGGCCCTCGCCGAGCAGACCGCCGACGACAAGGGCCTGTGCTGGCCCGCCGAGGTCGCCCCGGCCGACGTCCACGTGGTCGCCGCCGGCAAGGCCCTCCAGACCGAACTCGCCCTCGACGTCTCCGAGAAGCTCTCCGCGGCCGGCCTGCGCGTCCTGTGCGACGACCGGGCGGGCGTCTCACCGGGCGTGAAGTTCACCGACTCCGAGCTGATCGGCGTACCCCAGATCCTGGTGGCCGGCCGCCGCGCCGCCGAGGGCGTGGTGGAACTGAAGGACCGCAAGACCGGCGAGCGCGAGGAACTGACGGTGGACGAGGCAATCGCCCGCCTGACGGCATAAGGAGAAACAGGGGACCCGCCGGGCAGCACCAGCCTGCCCGGCGCGAGCCTTCATTCCGACGGCATGTGATGCGCCCCTCAGGGGCGCGGGGAACTGCGCGACCAGCCCTCACTGACCCGCAGCCGCCCAACAGCCCCAGGCACCCCACCGACTAGGCGCCCTAAAGCCACCCGGCAAATTCCAACAACAGCTCCGAGTCCCCCCGCCGCCCCACCCGGAGGGCCCGCAC
>NZ_JAKEIP010000457.1 GCF_021474425.1 Streptomyces muensis
GCCCCCCAACAACCCCTCCAGCACCACCGCGATCCCGTCCTCCTCGTTGGAGGACGTCACCTCGTCCGATACCGCCTTCAGTTCCGGGTGGGCGTTGGCCATGGCTACGCCGTGGGCTGACCAGGCGAACATCGGGATGTCGTTGGGCATGTCGCCGAAGGCGATCGTGTCCGCGGCCTTGAGGCCGAGGCGGCGGGCTGCCAGGGACAGGCCCGTTGCCTTGGAGAGGCCCAGGGGCAGGAGTTCCACTATGCCCTCGCCGGCCATCGCCACGGTGACGAAGCCGCCCGCGGCCTGGCGGGCGGCTTCGGCCAGTTCGTCGTCCGAGAGCTCAGGGTGCTGTATGTAGATCTTGTTCAGCGGGGCGCTCCACAGATCGGACGCGTCCGTGAAGGGGATCGACGGGAGGTGTCCCGTCACGGCGTAGCCGGGGCCGACCAGGACGTCGCCGTCCAGGCCGTCACGGCTCGCCGCCAGGTACAGCGGCCCGACCTCCGCCTCGATCTTGGCCAGGGCCACGCCCGCCAGCTGCCGGTCCAGGGTCACCGACGTCAGCAGGCGCCGCTCCCCGGCGTGGTACACCTGGGCGCCCTGACCGCAGACGGCGAGGCCCTCATAGCCGAGGTCGTCGAGGATGGGGCGGGTCCAGGGAACCGCCCGGCCCGTGACGACGATATGCGCCGCGCCCGCCGCGGTGGCCGCCGCGAGGGCGTCCCGGGTGCGCCGGGAGACCGACTCGTCGGAGCGCAGGAGCGTTCCGTCGAGGTCGGTCGCGATCAGCTTGTACGGAAACCCGGCGACGGGCGAGGCGGCGCTCACTTGGCGACCGGCTCCAGGACCTCTCGGCCGCCCAGGTACGGACGCAGCACCTCGGGCACCCGGACGGAACCGTCGGCCTGCTGGTGGTTCTCCAGGATCGCCACGATCGTGCGCGGTACGGCGCACAGCGTGCCGTTGAGCGTCGCGAGCGGCTGCACCTTCTTGCCGTCGCGCAGGCGGACGGAGAGGCGGCGGGCCTGGAAGCTGTCGCAGTTGGAGGCCGACGTCAGTTCGCGGTACTTGCCCTGGGTCGGGATCCACGCCTCGCAGTCGTACTTACGGGAGGCCGACGCGCCCAGGTCGCCCGAGGCCACGTCGATGACCTGGAAGGGCAGCTCCAGACCGGTGAGCCACTGCTTCTCCCACTCCAGGAGCCGCTTGTGCTCGTTCTCCGCGTCCTCGGGGGCGACGTACGAGAACATCTCGACCTTGTCGAACTGGTGCACGCGGAAGATGCCGCGGGTGTCCTTGCCGTACGTGCCGGCCTCGCGGCGGAAGCACGGCGAGAAGCCGGCGTAGCGCAGCGGCAGCTTGTCGGCGTCGAGGATCTCGTCCATGTGGTACGCGGCGAGCGGGACCTCGGAGGTGCCGACCAGGTAGTAGTCGTCCTTCTCCAGGTGGTAGACGTTCTCCGCGGCCTGGCCGAGGAAGCCCGTGCCCTCCATGGCGCGCGGGCGGACCAGCGCCGGGGTCAGCATCGGCGTGAACCCGGCCTCGGTGGCCTGGGCGATGGCGGCGTTGACCAGCGCCAGTTCCAGCAGGGCGCCGACACCGGTGAGGTAGTAGAAGCGCGAGCCGGACACCTTGGCGCCGCGCTCGACGTCGATGGCGCCCAGCGCCTCGCCGAGCTCCAGGTGGTCCTTGGGCTCGAAGCCCTCGGCGCCGAAGTCACGGATGGTGCCGTGCGTCTCCAGGACGACGAAGTCCTCCTCGCCGCCGACGGGGACGTCGGGGTGGACGAGGTTGCCGAGCTGCAGCGCGAGGCGCTTGGTCTCCTCGTCGGCGTCGTTCTGCGCGGCCTCGGCGGCCTTGACGTCGGCCTTGAGCTGCTCCGCCTTCTGCAGGAGCTCGGCGCGCTCCTCGGGGGAGGCCTTGGGGATGAGCTTGCCGAGCGACTTCTGCTCGGAACGCAGCTCGTCGAAGCGGACGCCGGACGACCTGCGCCGCTCGTCGGCAGACAGGAGGGAGTCGACGAGCGCGACGTCCTCTCCACGGGCGCGCTGCGAGGCGCGCACTCGGTCGGGGTCCTCACGAAGCAGGCGAAGGTCAATCACGCGCTCAAGGCTACCGGGGCAGGGTGACAGCCAACGACTCACTATTCCGAGCTGCGGCTTACATGGCTTACGTTCCGTCGTGAGGGAATTGCCGATCGTGTCAATAAAAGGCGTCTCACTCCCTGGAACGGGGCAGGCGCGAGGCGGCCTGTTGACTCGATTCCCTTGTGGGGAACGGGACTTGGGCCTCGGTTGT
This sequence comes from Streptomyces muensis, assembly GCF_021474425.1. Classification (GTDB taxonomy): domain Bacteria; phylum Actinomycetota; class Actinomycetes; order Streptomycetales; family Streptomycetaceae; genus Streptomyces; species Streptomyces muensis. Next base: position 2,290 of record NZ_JAKEIP010000457.1, read on the forward strand.
CCACAGGGATCCCCAGCCTCGGAAGAGTTATCCACAGGGTGTGTGGATGGACTGTGGACTTCGGAATTGATCACTCCGTAACGTGCCGAGCAAGTCGAGGATTCCCAGGACAAACCCCGCTCATCCCCACGTTCGAGTGGAAAGCGGTCGCCCCAAAGGATTGCTCAAAGGAAAAGAGTGGACGAAGGGTGACTTGCGTGACGGTGGACACGGAGGGGGCTCAGGGACCGATTTGTCGACAGACTCACCCTTGCTTGTCGACTTGTCCCCAGGTCGAGATGAGTACCTGTGGATAACTTCTGTGGATAACGACAATCAGCTGGTAGTACCGGTCGTGAAGACGTGCCGAAGCCGGCCCCAGGCACCCGTGACAGCCGCCCGGAACCGCCTGTCACGGCCTGCTCAGAACCGCCCGTCCTGGCACCGGGCCACCCAGTCCGCCGCCGACACGAACTCCACGTCCGACGTCCCCGCACGCGGCGGCTGCACCTCACCGGGCTTCAGGTCCGCGCGCGGATATGAGCCCAGGAAGCGCACCTCCAGGCAGATCCGCTTGAGCCCCATCAGCGCCTCGGCCACCCGGCGGTCGGAGATATGGCCCTCGGCGTCGATGCAGAAGCAGTAGTTGCCGATGCCCGCGCCGGTCGGCCGGGACTGGAGCAGCATCAGGTTGATGCCCCGCGTGGCGAACTCACCCAGGAGGTCGCGCAGCCCACCGGGATGGTCGTCGCGCTGCCACAGCACGACCGACGTCTTGTCCGCCCCGCTCGGTGCCGCGGGCCGGGCCGGCCTGCCCACCAGCACGAACCGCGTCTGGGCGTTCTCCGCGTCGTGGATCCCGGTCTCCAGGGCCTCCAGCCCGTACAGGGCGGCGGCGAACTCGCCCGCGAAGGCCGCGTCGTACTGGCCCTCCTGGACCAGACGGGCGGCGTCCGCGTTCGACGCGGCCGACTCCCAGTGGGCGTCCGGGAGGTTGTTCTTCAGCCAGTTGCGCACCTGCGGCTGGGCGGCCGGGTGCGCGGAGACCGTCTTGATGTCCGACAGCTTGGTGCCCGGCCGGACCAGCAGCGCGAAGGTGATCGACAGCAGCACCTCGCGGTAGATCATCAACGGGGCGCCCGCGACCAGCTCGTCGAGCGTGGTCGTGATGCCGCCCTCGACGGAGTTCTCGATCGGCACGAACGCGGCCTCGGCCTCGCCGACGCGCACCGCGTCCAGCGCGGACTGCACCGACACGTAGGGGATCAGTTCCCGGGTCGCGGCCTCGGGGAGAGTGCGCAGGGCGGCCTCGGTGAAGGTGCCTTCGGGGCCGAGATAGGCATAGCTCGCTGGCATGACCTCACCCTAATGGGCCTTGCGTGGCGCGGCGCACGACTCCCGACCGAGGGCCACTCCCGAGGGCGACCTCACCGTCGTACGTCTGTGCACCACCCGTACGACCCTCCCGTGACCGTCACCCCTCCAGCAACCCCTGCCC
>NZ_JAKEIP010000458.1 GCF_021474425.1 Streptomyces muensis
CACCGGCGCCGTCCCCAACCCCACCCACCAGCTGGACTGGCGCCGCTTCTCCAGCGACGAACTGCTCTCGCTGTACGAGGCGGAGCGCGCGGTGCTGCTGGAGGCGGCCCCGACCGTCCCCGCCACCACCAACTTCATGGCGATGTACAACTTCGACGCCCTCGACTACTGGCGCTGGGCCCCGAAGCTGGACATCGTCTCCAACGACCACTACCTCCAGTCCACCGACCCCGAGTCGCAGATCGACATCGCGCTCAGCGGCGACCTGGTCCGCTCCCTCGCGGGCGGCCCCTGGCTGCTGATGGAGCACTCCACGGGCGCGGTGAACTGGCAGCCGGTGAACCGGGCCAAGGGTCCTGGGGAGTTGCGGCGCAACGCGCTCGCCCATGTGGCGCGCGGCGCGGACGGCATCGCCTACTTCCAGTGGCGGGCGGCCAAGGCGGGCGCCGAGCAGTGGCACTCGGCGATGCTTCCGCACGCGGGCACGGACAGCCGGATCTGGCGGGACGTCGTCCGACTCGGCGCGGATCTGCGGGCGCTCGCCGAGGTGCGCGGCAGCGTCGGCACGGCCGAGGTGGCGATCGTCTGGGACTGGAACTCCCGCTGGGCGATGGAGCTCCCGTCGCAGCCGAGCGGCGAGCTGCGCTTCCAGGACCTGGTCCGTGCCTGGTACGAGCCGCTGTGGCGGGCGGGCGTCGCCGTGGACTTCGTACGCCCCGACGCCGACCTGTCGGCCTACCGCCTGGTCCTGGCCCCGAGCCTCTACCTGGTGGACGACGAGGGCGCGGCCAACCTCACCGGCTTCGCGGAACGCGGCGGCACCCTCGCCGTCGGCTTCCACAGCGGCGCGGTCGACGAGAACTGCCATGTCCGGCTGGGCGGTTACCCGGGCGCGTTCCGCGAGGCGCTCGGCGTGCGCACGGACGAACTGTTCCCGCTGCTGCCGGGGGAGTCGGTGGGCCTGAGCGTCGGCGGCACCGGGACCCTGTGGTCGGAGCGGGTGAGCCTCGCCGGCGCCGAGCCGGTCGCGTCGTACACGTCCGGGCCGCTCAGGGGTGTCCCGGCGGTGACCCGCAACGCGCACGGCACCGGCGTGACCTGGTACCTGGCCACGCTGCCGGATCCGCAGACACTCGCCGCGCTGGTGGACCGTATCCGCGCGGAGGCGGGAGTGGAGCCGGTGCGCGGCACCCCGGAGGGCGTCGAGGCGGTGCTGCGGCGCGGTCCGGACGCCGACTACCTCTTCCTGATCAACCACACCGACCGGCCCGCCCATGTCGCGGTCGCCACGGACGCCACCGAACTGCTCACCGGCAGGCCGGTGCCGGGGGCGGTCAGCGTCGCGGCGGGGGAGACGGCGGTGGTGCGGGAGCCGCGCCGAGTGGCAGGGTGGGGACACTCGTAGGGGGCTTCAGAGGGGCGGGGGCGGCATGCCGGAGCTGAGCAAGGGCGGGAACATCGTGGTGGGCTCCGGCCCCCTCGTCGCCGAACTGCACGCCGTGGGCGGCACCATCGACCTCAGCGCCCTGCTGGTGGCGGCGGACGGCAGGGTCAGGTCCGACGACGACCTGGTCTTCTACAACCAGCCGTCCGCGGAAGCCGGTGCCGTACGGCACGTCGCGGCCGACGCCGAGGGCCCCGAGCGCGTCGAGATGAACCCGGCCGCGCTCCCGGCGGACGTGGACCGGGTGGTCCTGGTCGGCAGTTGCGACCCCGACGACGCGAGCCGCACCTTCCGCGAGGTCAAGGACGTACTCGTGCGCGCCTCACAACTCGGCGCGGACCCCGTCCACTTCCGTCCGCCCGCCCTCACCGACGGCGAACGCGCCGTACTCCTGATGGAGCTCTACCGCAGGGGCGAGGCCTGGAAGCTGCGCGCCATCGGCCAGGGGTACGCGGACGGGCTGGCGGGGTTGGCGACGGACTTCGGCATCGAGGTGGCGGAGGAGGAGCCCGTGCGGCAGGCGGAAGAGGCGCAGGTCCGGCCGACGCCGACCGCGGCCCCGCCTACAGCCCCGCCCCCCATGAACCTGCGCAAGCCCCCGCTCGGCAAGATCAGCCTCGACAAGGGCGGCCAGGTCTCGATGAGCCTGGACAAGGCCGACCGCGAGCTGGTGGTCACGGCGACCCTGGAGTGGGACGGCGGCAGCGACGAGCGCCGCAGGCGGGGCGCCGACCTCGACCTCTACGCCCTGTTCGTGCCGGCCTCCAAGGCGGTACGCGGCGAACAGGCGCCCGGCACCCTCATCACGCCGAAGAAGAAGTCGCGTCCCGCGCCCGAGACGGACACGGCGAGGAAGGGCAAGGGCGCGGACGTCGTCTACTACAAGCGTCTCGGCTCGCTGAAGAACCGTCCCTTCATCCACCTCGACGGCGACGCCCGGGTCCCCGGCCGCGAGACCCTCCGTATCGTCCGCCCCGACCAGCAGGGCTACGTCCTGCTCTGCGCCTACTCCGCGGTCAGCAACGGCTTCGGCTCCTTCCGCAGCTTCGGCGCGAAGGTCGTGGTCACCGACGGCCGCGGCTCGACCGTCACCGTGCCGCTCTTCGAGAACACCAAGACCCGGTACTGGGTGGCCATCGCCCTGGTCGACTTCACCGAGTCCGAGGGGGCTGCGATCCACCACGTCGAGGCCTACAGCGGCCGGATGACGGAGCGCCGCCCGGTGCTCCACGCGGACGGCACGGTGGAGATGAACGCGGGGCCGGTGGAGTTCAAGAGGCGCTGACACCTGCGCGGGAGGGGGCGAGGGCATCGTGAGGTGCAAAACCCTCTAAACCGGGCAAAAAGTAAAGGTGCGCGGCATCCACGCCCCGAAGGCCGTCCCCCATGCCTGAGCTCCCGGACGTCGAGGGCTTCCGGCAGGTGCTCCGCTCCTGTGCGCAGGGCAGGGTCGTCCGTCGCGTCGAGGTGCGCGACGCGGGCGTCCTGCACGGGGTGAGCGCGCGGGGCCTGCGGGACGCGCTGGAGGGCCGGCGGATCACCGGGACGCGGCGGCACGGCAAGTGGCTGCTGGCCCACACCGGTGGCCCGACCCTCGCACTGCACTTCGGCATGACCGGCCTGCTGCTCTGCGCCCACCCGGACGACGATCCCGAACCCCACGACCGCGTCCTGTTCACCCTGGCCCGCGACCGCCAGCTGCGCTACCGCGACCAGCGCAAACTCCAGGGCCTGTGGCTGGCCCACGACGACTCCGACGTCGTACGGCTGCTGGCGCACCAGGGCCCCGACGCCCTGACGGTGGACCGGGCGGAGTTCGACACCGCGCTCACCGCGCACCGCGGCCGCGTCAAGGCGGTCCTGATCGACCAGTCGGTCCTGGCCGGCCTCGGCAACCTCCTGGCCGACGAGATCCTGTGGCGCGCGAGGCTGCGCCCCGCCACCCCGGCCAACGCCCTCACCGAGCGGGAACGCCGCCGCCTCTACACCCAGATGCGCCGCACCCTGCGCCCCGCGGTCACCGCGGGCCGGGTCCCGCCACGCCCCACCTGGCTCACCGGCCACCGCGACAGCCCCGACCCGCACTGCCCTCGCTGCGGAGCCGCGCTGCGCCGGTCGCGGGTGGGGGGTCGTACGACGGTGTGGTGCCCGGGGTGTCAGGGAGGTGAGGAGGGGGATGGGAAGTAGGGAGGGAGAGGGCGTGAGGGCTGAGGGAGGGAGCGTGAGGCCGAGGGAGGGGGGGTGAGCCGTCGGCGACGCATCCTCCCCGGTACCCGCCCGGCATCCCGGCGAGAGCGAGA
>NZ_JAKEIP010000459.1 GCF_021474425.1 Streptomyces muensis
AGCGGCTACGAACTGTGCGAGAACACCCCCCTGCGCAAGGGCAGCGAGGAATACCTCCACTCCGAGAAGTACCAGCTCCGCCCCCGCGACTGGACCGCCGCCGAACGCGAGGGCCTCACCATCACCCCCCTGATCACCCAGCTCAACGCCGTCCGGCGGGCGAATCCGGCCCTGCGGCAGTTGCGTGACCTCCACTTCCACCACGCGGACAAGGAAGCGGTGATCGCGTACTCGAAGCGAAGCGGTTCGAACACGGTTCTGGTGGTCGTCAACCTCGACCCGCACCACACCCAGGAGGCCACGGTCTCGTTGGACATGCCGCAACTCGGCCTGGACTGGCACGAGTCGGTGCCGGTGCGCGACGAGCTCACCGGCGAGACCTATCACTGGGGCAGGGCGAACTACGTGCGTCTCGAACCGGGCACTCGTCCCGCGCACATCCTCACCGTCCTGCGACCGTCCACCCCGCAGATCGGAGGGTCACCCACAAAATGATCGTCAACGAGCCCGTTCAGGACACCTTCGAGGACACGCCTGCCAAGGATCGTGACCCGGATTGGTTCAAGCGCGCCGTCTTCTACGAGGTCCTGGTCCGTTCCTTCCAGGACTCCAACGGCGACGGTGTCGGCGACCTCAAGGGCCTGACCGCCAAACTCGACTACCTGCAATGGCTCGGCGTCGACTGCCTGTGGCTGCCGCCTTTCTTCAAGTCACCCCTCAGGGACGGCGGTTACGACGTCTCCGACTACACGTCCGTGCTGCCCGAGTTCGGTGACCTCGCCGATTTCGTGGACTTCGTGGACTCGGCGCATCAGCGCGGTATGCGGGTCATCATCGACTTCGTCATGAACCACACCAGCGACCAGCACCCGTGGTTCCAGGAGTCGAGAAAGGACCCGGACGGCCCCTACGGCGACTACTACGTCTGGGCCGACGACGACAAGGCCTACGCCGACGCCCGCATCATCTTCGTCGACACCGAGGCCTCCAACTGGACCTTCGACCCGGTCCGCAAGCAGTACTTCTTCCACCGCTTCTTCTCCCACCAACCGGACCTCAACTACGAGAACCCGACCGTGCAGGAGGAGATCCTCTCGGCGCTGAAGTTCTGGCTGGACCTGGGAATCGACGGATTCCGGCTGGACGCCGTGCCGTATCTGTACGCGGAAGAGGGCACGAACTGCGAGAACCTCCCCGCGACCCATGAATTCCTCAGGCGGGTGCGCAAGGAGATCGACGCGCAGTACCCGGACACGGTGCTGCTGGCGGAGGCCAACCAGTGGCCGGAGGACGTCGTCGACTACTTCGGCGACTTCCGAAGCGGTGGCGACGAATGCCACATGGCGTTCCACTTCCCGGTCATGCCGCGCATCTTCATGGCCGTACGGCGGGAATCCCGCTACCCGGTCTCGGAAATCCTCGCCAAGACGCCGGCCATCCCCTCCGGCTGCCAGTGGGGCATCTTCCTGCGCAACCACGACGAGCTGACCCTGGAAATGGTCACCGACGAAGAGCGCGACTACATGTACGCGGAGTACGCCAAGGACCCGCGGATGCGCGCCAACATCGGCATCCGGCGCCGACTGGCCCCGCTGCTCGACAACGACCGCAACCAGATCGAGCTGTTCACCGCCCTGCTGCTGTCGCTGCCCGGCTCGCCGATCCTCTACTACGGCGACGAGATCGGCATGGGCGACAACATCTGGCTCGGCGACCGCGACGCCGTCCGCACCCCCATGCAGTGGACCCCGGACCGCAACGCCGGCTTCTCCTCCAGCGACCCCGGGCGGCTCTTCCTGCCCACGATCATGGACCCCGTCTACGGCTACCAGGTGACGAACGTCGAGGCGTCCATGTCCTCGCCGTCCTCTCTCCTGCACTGGACGCGCCGCATGATCGAGATCCGGAAACAGAACCCGGCCTTCGGACTCGGTTCCTACACGGAACTCCAGTCGTCGAATCCGGCCGTGATCGCGTTCCTGCGTGAATACGAGGACGATCTCGTGCTGTGCGTGAACAACTTCTCCCGCTTCGCGCAGCCGACGGAACTGGATCTCCGCAGGTTCAACGGGCGGCATCCGGTCGAGCTGTCCGGCGGGGTGCGATTCCCGGCCATCGGTGAACTGCCGTACTTGCTGACGCTCGGCGGCCACGGCTTCTACTGGTTCCGGCTGCGCAAGGACGCCGTCTGAGAGCCCGGGCGGGGCGGTTTCCGCCGCCCCGCCCGGGGCACGCATCAGTAACCACCCCGACCGGCCCGGGGAAAGGACGTGACGCCATGTCGAAAGCCGTCACCCGCACCCTCACGACCCCTCCAGGTCTCCTCGCCTCGCTGGACCCACTGCTGCGGGAGTGGCTGCCACGGCAGCGCTGGTTCGCGGGCAAGGGACGTCCGGTCACCGGGTTCTCGCTGGTGGCGGCCACCGAGCTGCTGCCGCCCGGCGGCAAGCTGGGCCTGTACCACCTGCTCGTGCGCGCGCACCAGGCCCTCGCGCCGGTGCCGGGCGCACCCGAGCAGCCCGCGGACTGCTACCAGCTCCTCATAGGCGACCGCGAGGCGCTGCCGCCCCGCCTCGCGCCCGCCCTGATCGGCCACGTGGCCAAGGGCCCGCTCGCCGGACGCACGGTGTACGACGCGCTGTACGACACCCGTCCCCCCGAGCTGCTCCTGGAGGCGCTGCGCACCGGGGCCCGGATCGGCGTACTGCGCTTCGAACGCGACGCGGGCCAGGACATCCGGTCCGGTCTGGTGCCGCGCCTGGTCACCTCCGAACAGTCCAACTCGTCGGTCGTCTACGGCGATACGTTCATCCTGAAGCTGTTGCGCCGGGTCGTGCCCGGGGTCAACCCCGACCTGGAGCTGCCGCTGGCGCTGGCCCGGGAGGGCTGCGACCGGGTGCCCGCGCCGACGGCGTGGATCGGGGCGGAGCTGGCGGGCGACTCGTACGTCCTCGGGGTGCTGCAGCCGTTCGTGCAGGGCGCCGCGGACGGCTGGGAGCTGGCGCTGCGCGAGCTGGCCAAGGGCGAGGACTTCGCCGCGGCGGCCCGGGCGCTCGGGCGCGCGACCGCCGAGGTGCACACCGCGCTGGCCCGCACCCTGCCGACCGTCACGCTGGGGCACACGCAGGTGCGGCAGCTGGTCGACGGCATGGTCGAGCGGCTGGAGGCGGCCGCGCAGGCCGTGCCCGCGCTGCGGCCGTACGCCCCCGGTCTGCGCTCGGCCTTCGCGGCGCTGGCCGACCTGGCCGCCGACGGGTGCACCTGGACCGCCCAGCGCATCCACGGCGACCTGCATCTCGGGCAGTGCCTGCGCTCGCCGGCCGGTCAGTGGTGGCTGATCGACTTCGAGGGCGAGCCGTCGAGGCCGCTGGCCGAACGGCGGATGCCGCAGCCACCGGTGCGGGACGTCGCGGGCATGCTGCGTTCCTTCGACTACGCGGCCCACTCGGCCGACCCGCCCGTACCCGGCTGGGCCGACACCTGCCGGGCCGCCTACTGCGCCGGGTACGCGCAGGTCAGCGGCGCCGATCCACGGACCGATCCGGTGCTGCTGCGCGCGTACGAGACCGACAAGGCGATCTACGAGGTCGTCTACGAGGCCCGTCACCGGCCCGACTGGCTCCCGGTGCCGCTGTCCGCCATAAGCCGCCTCGCCGCGGACGCCGGCACCCCCGCTACCTCCACTCCCCTCTCTCCCCCTGCGCCTAGGAGGCCC
>NZ_JAKEIP010000460.1 GCF_021474425.1 Streptomyces muensis
CCCTTACGGCTGCCCCTCGACCCCCTCCGGCGGCGCCATCCCCGCCCAGACCCGATGCTCGGGGGGAAACCCCATGGCCACCAGGCAGTTAATGAGCATTCCGTACGCCATGAAGGTCGTCGTCTCATTGACGTCCGCCCCCAGTGGCAGATGGACGGTGTCCCACAGCCGCATCCAACCGGCGCGTACGGCCTCGCCGAACTCGTGGTCACCCTCCTGCTCGGCGGCCGCCACGGCGAGGTACATCTGCATCTGCATCATCAGCCGCTCGGGCTGCTCCGAGACGACCTTCCGGTAGGCGGCCCCCATGGCGTGCAGGGCCTCTTCGCCCTCCAGCCCCTCGGAAGCCTCCGCGAACATCCGGATGGTCTCCTCCACGCACCGCTCGGCCGCCGCCAGGAAGATCGCCTTCTTGCCCGGGAAGAGCCGGAAGAGATAGGGCTGCGAGACGCCGACACGCCTGGCGATGGCCTCGGTCGACGTGCCGTAGTAGCCACCGCGAGCGAACTCGGTCGTCGCCGCGCGGATGACGCTCTCGCGCCTCTCCTCTGCGCTCATCCTGGCCATGCGTTGTAAGTTAGTACTCAATCACTAACTAGTCAAGGGGCATGTCGAGGCACCTCACGGCACCTCACGACCGAGACATGTAAGGGGCGCCCCTCCATGGAGGACGCCCCTTACCGCGCGGCACGCGCGTGCCGCTACGCCAGCTGTACGACCGCTCGCGACATCCCGAGCACCTTCTGCCCGGCGCTCTTCACGAGCAGGTCCACGCGGACCTTGTTGTCGTCGAGCTTGGCCGCGACCTTGCCGCTGACCTCGATCGTGGCGCCCTGGTCGTCGTTGGGTACGACGACGGGCTTGGTGAAGCGGACGCCGTACTCGACGACCGCGGCCGGGTCGCCGGTCCAGTCGGTGACCACCCGGATCGCCTCGGCCATGGTGAACATGCCGTGCGCGATGACGTCCGGCAGTCCGACCTCCTTGGCGAACTTCTCGTTCCAGTGGATCGGGTTGAAGTCGCCCGAGGCGCCCGCGTACTGGACGAGGGTGGCACGGGTCACAGGGAAGTCCTGGGCGGGCAGCTCGGTGCCGACCTCGACGTCACCGTAGGCAATCTTCGCCGTCATCGGTCTCAGGCCTGCCCTTCTTCGGCGTCCAGGCCACGGGCCACGAGCTTCGTCCAGGCGGTCACCACATGCTCCCCCGCCTCGTCGTGGACCTCTCCGCGAACGTCCAGGATGTCGTTGCCCGCCATGGTCTTGACCGCCTCGATGGTCGAGGTGACGGTCAGCCGGTCGCCGGCGCGCACCGGGCGGGTGTAGGCGAACTTCTGGTCGCCGTGCACGACGCGGCTGTAGTCGAGGCCGAGCTGCGGGTCCTGGATGACCTGTCCGGCGGCCTTGAAGGTGATCGAGAAGACAAAGGTCGGCGGGGCGATCACATCGGGGTGACCGAGCGCCTTGGCGGCCTCCGGGTCCGTGTACGCCGGATTGGTGTCCCCCACCGCCTCCGCGAACTCACGGATCTTCTCCCGGCCCACCTCATAGGGGTCGGTGGGCGGGTAACTCCGCCCCACGAAGGACTGGTCGAGCGCCATGGCTCGGCACCTCCTGCTGTCTGCTGCCGTTGACCTGCTGGTTCACCTGGGTCGGCCTCAACCGACCGGTAACCGGGGCGAAAACGACGCGAGGCCGCCCCCCGACTGAGGGGGCGGCCTCGCGTACGAGCCTGATTTATCGCGTTTCGCGGTGCGCGGTGTGCGCGTTGCAACGCGGGCAGTGCTTCTTCATCTCAAGACGGTCCGGGTTGTTACGCCGGTTCTTCTTGGTGATGTAGTTCCGCTCCTTGCACTCCACGCAGGCCAGCGTGATCTTCGGGCGGACGTCGGTGGCAGCCACGTGAGTGCTCCTTGACGAACGGATAGGACTGAATTAACGCATAAAAGAGTAGCCGATCGAAGGACCGACCCCACAATCGGCTACTGTCAGTAGCGGTGACCGGACTTGAACCGGTGACACAGCGATTATGAGCCGCTTGCTCTACCGACTGAGCTACACCGCTGTGATGCGATCGGTCCCCGCCTCGCGACGGGAACCTCCCACACCAGAGCCCCAATACGGAATCGAACCGTAGACCTTCTCCTTACCATGGAGACGCTCTACCGACTGAGCTATTGGGGCGAGCGATGAAGACATTACACGCTCGGCAGCCGTTCACCCAAATCCGTTTCACGGCCCCTCCCGAGGGCCGATCGGCGGAGCACACGGACGCCTCGCAGGCCACCGCGCCTCCGCGGGACGCGGCGCCGTTCGGCGGACCACACCGGTACGACTATTGCGCTCCTGCGCGCCAGGGCGGTATCGCCAGCCTAGGCTCGACTCACTCTGCGTGATCTTGCGTGCCCGGCGTATCCCCCCGGCACCGTCCCCGCAGCCCGATGCGCAGCCCCGAACCTCTGGAGCGCGATGCCCGACAGTCATCCCCAGCCGCCCCACTCGTCGTCCTCGTCGGGCTCGTCCGGACCGGCCGACCCGGGCGCACTGCTGCTGTGCGGGGCCCGGCTGACCGACGGCCGGACCGTGGACGTACGGCTGGGCGGCGGGCGCATCGAGGCGGTCGGCACCGCCGGGAGCCTGGCGGGGGAGGGCACGCGTGCGTGCGCGCGCGTGGACCTCGGCGGCTATCTGCTCCTCCCGGCCCCGGCCGAACCGCACGCCCACGGCGACACCGCCCTCTCCGCCGACGAGGGCGGCCCTGTCTCGTACGAACCCCAGGACGTCCAGCGCCGGGCCACCGAGGCCGCTTTGCTCCAGCTCGGACACGGGGCGACCGCGCTGCGGGCACACGTGCGCGTGGGCGACGTCCAGGGATTGGGCGCGCTGACCGCCGTACTCCAGGCACGGCGTTCCCTGCGCGGGCTCACGGAGTTGACGACGGTGGCGATGCCCCGGCTGCTGACCGGTGTGGCCGGGGCCGACGGGCTGGCGATGCTGCGGGACGCGCTGAAGATGGGCGCGTCGGTGGTCGGCGGCTGCCCCGACCTGGACCCGGATCCGACGGGTTACGTGGAGGCGGTCCTGGAGGTCGCCTCCGAGCACGGCTGCCCCGTCGATCTGCACACCGACGCCACCGACCCGGCCCGTCTGGCCCGGCTCGCCGCGATGGCCGGCGGACTGCGCCCCGGCGTGACCCTCGGCCCGTGCGGCGGCCTGGGTCGGCTGCCCGCCCAGATGGCCTCCCGCACCGCGGACCAGCTCGCCGCGGCCGGGGTGACGGTGGCGTGCCTGCCCCAGGGCGGCTGCGGGGGCGCGGAACGGCGGAGTACGGCGCCGGTACGACTGCTGCGCGCCGCCGGCGTACGCGTCGCCGCCGGAAGCGGCGCCCTCCGGGACGTGTCGAACCCGGTGGGACGCGGAGACCCGTTGGAGGCCGCCTACCTGCTGGCCTCGCGGCACGGACTGCGCCCCGAGGACGCGTACGACGCCGTGAGCGCGTCGGCGCGTGCGGTGCTGGGGCTGCCCGAGGTGCGGGTGGAGGCGGGCTTCCCTGCCGAGTTGCTGGCGGTGCGGGGGGACCGGCTGGCGGGGGCGCTGTCGCTGGCGTACAGCCGCATCGTGGTGCACCGGGGGCGTGTGGTGGCGCGGACCAGCGCGGTGCGGGAGTACTGCAACTCGGCGGTGGCGGCGGAGTTGGGGCTGCCACGGCAGGGG
>NZ_JAKEIP010000461.1 GCF_021474425.1 Streptomyces muensis
GGGAGTGGGTGGGGAGTGGGTGGTGAGGGCCGGGTGAGGGTTCAACAGCCGGTTAGCAGTCGGCTCAACAGTCCGTTGAACCCGTATGCGACGCTACGGGCCGGACCGAAGCGCCCGCAATGACGCACTACTTGCAGAAACCGACCCCGGGGCCACACCCGGTCGGCCTGGGTGCGCGGCGCAGGGTGAAGTGGGGGAACGTGAACCGGTTGATCGTGATCGTGCTGTTCGAAGGCGTCGACCTCCTCGACGTCACCGGCCCGCCGGAGGTGTTCTCCCTCGTCCCGAGGGAGGCGACGGAACAGGGCGGATACGAGGTCGTACTGGCCGCCGAGACGATGGAGCCGGTGACGACGGCGGCCGGGGTGCGGATCCTGCCCGACGCCACGTTCGACGAGGTCGGCGCGCGGGCGATCGACACCCTGCTGGTGCCGGGCTCGGTCGAGGTGGACAGCGAGCAGCGCATCCATCCGGTCGCCGAACCCGGCACGGTGGCCCGGGTGAAGGCGCTGGCCGGACGCACCCGGCGGGTGGCCTCGGTCTGCGTCGGTGCGCACATCCTGGCCGCCGCCGGGCTCCTCGACGGCAAGCGCGCCACGACGCACTGGTCGACCGCGCAACGGCTCGCCGCCGACCATCCCGCGGTGCTGGTCGACCCGGACCCGATCTTCATCCGGCAGCAGGGGGAGCACGGTGAGGTCTGGACCGGCGCGGGCATCAGCGCCTGCCTCGACCTGTCCCTCGCCCTCGTCGCGGAGGACTTCGGCGAGAGCGTCGCGCTGCGCGTGGCCCGGCGGCTCGTGATGTATCTGAAGCGGCCCAGCGGGCAGTCGCAGTTCAGCGTGCCGTTGGAGCAGGTGTCCAGCACCCGGCGCGTCGAGGACCTGCGGCATCACATCCTGAACAACCTCGACCGCCGCCTCACCGTCCCGGACCTCGCCGCGTACATGCACGTCGGTGAACGTCAGCTCACCCGCATCTTCAAGACCGAACTCGGTACGACACCCCATGCCTACGTCGAGTCGGCCCGGGTCGAGAGAGCCGCGGGCCTGCTGGAGACCACCGACGACACGCTGGAACGCGTCGCCTCCCGTTGCGGGTTCGGCACCGTCGACACCCTCATCCGGGCGTTCCGCCGCCGCCTCGCCACCACGCCGAGCGAGTACCGGGCCAGGTTCCGCGTGCTCCGCGTTGACCTCAAGTGAACTTGAGATTTTACGTTGCCTCTACCGACCCACCCTCACGGAATCGAGGCACAGTCATGTCCACACATCCCCCGCTCAAGATCGGCGTCCTCATCGGCAGCGTCCGCCCCGGCCGCTTCGCCGACAAGGTGGCCCGGTGGTTCGTGTCGGAGATCGGTCGGCGGGACGACATGGAGACGCATGTCATCGATCTCTCCGAACCCGCCCTCGCCGACGAACTCAAGCTCACCCTGGAGCGCTCCGACGCCCCGGGCGACGCGCCGACGCTCGCCCAACGCATCGAAGGCCTCGACGGGTTCGTCGTCGTCACGCCCGAGTACAACCACGGCTACCCGGCCGCCCTGAAGCTGGCCATCGACTACGTCTACGGGGAGTGGCGGGCCAAGCCGGTCGGGTTCGTGTCGTACGGAGGCATGGCCGGCGGGCAGCGTGCGGTGGAGCAGCTGCGGCAGGTCTTCGCCGAGCTGCACGCCGTCACCCTGCGCGACACCGTCAGCTTTCACATGGCCTGGGAGCAGTTCGACGAGGACGGGCGGCCGCACGACCAGGACGGGACCGGCAAAGCCGCCGCCGTGCTGCTGGACCAGCTCGCCTGGTGGGGGCTGACCCTGCGCGAGGGCCGCGCCGCCAGGCCGTACGACGGCTGAAACCGAAGCGACCCTGAAGGCCGGCCCATCCGGCCTCAGGCCATCGCCACCCGCGCGAACCGCCCAGCCACCCGCAGGTCCGCCTCCACCCGGCCCGCCGTCTCCGCCAGCACCGGCAGTACGTCCCGTACGCACTCCTCCACCGAGCGCCGAGCGGCGTGCATCGCCACGTTCACCGCGGCGACGACCCGCCCGGTGCGGTCCCGCACCGGTACCGCCACCGACCGCAGCCCCGCCTCCAACTCCTCGTCGACCAGGGCGTATCCCCGCGTCCGGACCTCCTCCAGGGCGGCCCGCAGCGTCGCGGGGTCCGTGGTCGTGCGCGGGGTCAGGGGAGTCAGGGCGCCCAACTGGCGGTCGCCGGGCGGGAGATCGGCCAGCAGTACCCGGCCCAGGGAGGTGGCGTGGGCAGGCAGTCGGGTGCCCACCGTGACGTTGACGCTCATCACGCGGCTGGTGGCGGCCCGGGCGGTGTACTGGATCTCGTCACCCGACGGCGTCAGCACCGCGAGGGACGCCGACTCGTGGACACGGTCGGCCAGTTCGGCCAGGTGCGGGGTCGCGATCTGGGCCAGTGAGGTACGGGACAGGGGCGGGTAGCCGAGGGAGAGGACGCGCGGGGTCAGCGCGAAGCCGCGGTTCCCGGACTGCCGTACCAGGCCGAGATGTTCGTGGGTGATGAGCGCCCTGCGGGCCGTGGCCCGGGCCAGCCCCGTCGCGCGGGCCACGTCCGTGAGGGTCAGCTCGGAACGGCCCTCGCCGAAGGCGGTCAGTACGGTCAGCCCGCGTGCCAGCGACTCGACGAACTCCCTGCCGAGTTCCTGCTTGGAGGCCCCCGTCCAGGTGGCGAGGCCCGCCGGAGCCGTGCCGGGGCGTGGATCCGGGGCCTCGCGCAGCTCGCGTTCCATTTCCGCGACCGCTGCCCGCAGCCGGGGGAGGAGCGTGTCGCGCAGGTCGGCGGCGGTGTGCCGGCTCGTGTGGCTCACCACGCTCGCCACACAGGCGATCCGGGCGCCGGCCGCTCGCGGAGCACGCGGATCACGCGGATCACGCGCGTCACGGGGATCACGTACGGGTACGGACACCGCCACCAAACCCGGCTCGATCAGCTGGTCGTCCAGCGCCCAGCCGTCCTGCCGTGCCCGCGCCGCCCGGCGGGCGAAGTCCTCGTCGGAGGCGCCGTGCTCCCGGGGTGGCACGGCCGGGAAGCCGCGGTCCTCAGGGTCCGCTGCCCGGCGCTCGCGCCAGGCGTGCCATCGCGCGTCTGTCCATTCCGTGGCGAACAGCGGGCCCGGGGCGGTGCGTTCGGCCGGGAGGAGGTCGCCGATGCGGAAGCTGAGGGACATCGCGCGGCGGCGGGTGGCCTGGTGGATGAAGCGGATGCCGTCGCGGTCGGCGACGGCCAGGGACACGGACTCGTCCAGTTCGTCGGCGAGGGCGTCGGCGTGGGGGGAGAGGAGGGTGGGGAGGGTGAGGGCGGCGAGGTAGGCGTTGCCGAGTTCCATGACGGGGGGTGACAGTACGACGTCGCGGCCGTCGAGGCGGACGTAGCCCATGCGGGCGAGGGTGGCGGCGATGCGGTCGACTGTGGAGCGGGCGAGGCCGGTGGAGCGCTCCAGGGCGCTTGCGCTCAGGGTGCCGCCGGACTGTGTCAGGTGTCGCAGCACCGTGACGCCGCGGATCAGGGGTGTGACCGCCTCGGTGGGTACGGTGCGGTCGTCCAGGGGTGTCTTCGCGGGCATCGGTTCTCCGGTACGGCGTTCGCGGCAGGGCCAACCGTAAGTGGTTCTCGCCCCCGCCGCCCCTACCCGCCCCATCCCTGAAGGGGCTCCGCCCCTTCAGGGATGGGGCGGGTA
>NZ_JAKEIP010000462.1 GCF_021474425.1 Streptomyces muensis
GCCCCAGGCCCCGCTCACCCCGACGGCCCTGGAGGAACCGGCGGTTCCGGCCCCCTACGACCCGAGCCCGTTCGCCCGTGAACGGCATGTGTGGCTGGGGCTGCACGCGGCGGCGACGCGGAGTCTGGCGCAGGGGTCGATGATCGTCTTCAGCTGAAGAAGCTACTCAACTGGGACAGCCCCTTCTGTACGTCCTCCAGGTTCATCACCGGCGTGTAGTTCACCTCGGCGCCGAACCTCTCGAAGAGCGGCTCGGTCAGCGGCGGCATCTGCGCGGAGTCCTGCATGTCGAAGACCAGGAACATACAGCGGACCCCGCCGTCGGCCGTGAAGTACGACGACTCCGGCTTGAAGGCACCGACGATCTCCTGCATCACCTGGGGCATCTTGCCGCTGCGGATGATGTCGTTCGTCTTCTCGGTGTCGAGATGGGCCTGGAGCAGTACACGCATGACGCACCTTCTTCTGATCGCCGCGGAACGGGACGGTACGGCCTCACGCTAAGGGCGATATGCACGTTCCGCCCGTTGGCTGCTCCGTCTGCGGCCGGAGCAAGGGAGGGGCACCTGGTCAGTGCCCGTCCCGTTGCGTCATCGCTGGCGCGGCAGCCTGATGGTCCGCACGAGAGGCATGTCCGCGTACAGGTCCGGCTCGACCGTCAGGACGCGACGCCCGTCCGGCCAGTCAGGTGTCGGGCGGGACAGGTGGACCGCATGGCCCAGCCGCCACTCCACCCCGTCGCGCAGCAGCGCGCCCACCGTCGACGCACCCGAGAAGTCCAACTCGACGATCTCAACGGCGGGCAGCGCTCCCACATGCTCGGCGAGTCCTTTGCGCATGCCGTCGGCGGCCGCCAGGCAGAGCGCCGGAACGTACACATGCCGCGTGGGCCCGTGCTCGGTGTTCGAGACGAACTGCGAGGCCAGCGAGTTACCCGAGCCCAGCGCGAGCAGGGCGGACTCGTCGAACACGACGCCGGTCGACCCGGCCCTCGTCGCGCTCACAGGCTGTCCACCCGCCGTCCGGCCTCAAGGTCCTGCCAGACCTTCTCCACCCTGTCGTGATCCTCGTCCGTGAGCGTCACACCGAAGTGCGTCTCGCAGTACGCCTTGGTCTCCTCGTACCGCTTGCGCAGTTCCTCCTGCGTGGGCGTGGCCCCCGCCAGCTCTGCGATCAGGTCGCGCATCGTCATCCCGCGCTCGCGAGCGAGCACCATGAGGCGGTCACGGACAGCGGGGTCGACCTTGACGGTGGTGTCAGCCATGACGCCAGTATACCTGCGGTATACCGTCTCGGTCCGCTCAAGCATTGCGGTCATCGCATTCCTTCCAGTTGTACGCGGGCATCGCAGGCCGCTTCATCAGCGCCCGAACCAGGTCGCCGCCCCGCCGCACGGCCGCCCGCCAGGACCAGGCACCGGACCTCCGGAGCTGGACCTCAACCACGGTGACGGGCGAAGCGGTTGGCGCCACCGGGCACCCATCCAGCAGAAGTGCCTCGACATGCGCCGCCGCCGAGTGCACCGGCCCCGGCCACTCGTACGCCAGCGCCGCCCTCACCCGCGCGGTACTGACGCCCCGTTCCCACCACTTCTCGACGAGCGGCGCGAGCCGCATCGCCTCGGGACCGTCCAGGGTGAGCCGGGGGTCGATGTTCCGGAGCGAGATGAGCAGGTGCGCGGCGCGCACGGTGTGCCTGCTGGGCGCGGGCCGGTCCGCGACTTCTTCGACTTCTTCGAATTCACCCATGAGTGGCTCGACTTCGCACGGCGAGTCGAACACCTCGTAGGTGACGGCGAGTCGACCGGACCCCGTATCCTCCCGCACCACCCGCCGCAGATACCGAAGTTCCTCCAGCTCACGCAGGGCGGCGGCGGTCCGGTCCCGCCCGTTCCGGATGCCGAGGCGGGCACCGGTCGGGAGGGTCCATAGGTACGTCAGTACGTCCACCGCGGGCCAGGAGATGCGCCGGTCGCGGAGAAGGGAGGGCGAGAAGCCTGAAAAGACGCGCGCACGCGTCGTACCATGAGTACGCATCCGGAGGGTTTGCTCCTGGGTGTCGAGCCCCCGGGTGTTGGCGCACCGCGGGGGCATTTCGTTTCTGGCGTGACTCTAAGGCCACGCAGAGCGACGATCGCAAGTCGAAACCACCTTTTCCCAGGCGGAAGTTCGCGTTCTTCACTCCTGAGAGTGAAGGGCGGTGCACAGCAGACGCGTGTGCACGAGGTGGCCGGGGGTCGTGGGGCGATAGCGCCAACTCAAGGGCCAGGTCAGACCGTTGAGCGCGGGTACCGGGATGTACGAGACGCGGCTCGGGCCGGCGGTGAAGCGGGTGACGTTGTCGGGCCAGGCACGGTGGGACGTACTGCCGACCGGCACGAGGAAGTAGACCCCGCGCCGGCCCGTCGCCGACTCGACGATCGGCCCCGGATCACCGCCGGTCATCCGCGCCAGCCAGTCCGCGACGTCCCGGCCTTCCTCGCCGTCGACTCTGATCGCGTCGAACTGGACGCCCGCCTTGCGGAGTTGAACACCGGATTCCGGGAGCCAGGTCAGCTCACTTTGCGTATTCACGGGGCCAGTTTGCGGGTGCGCGGCTAGCGTGATCCATGACTCTGCGTGGCTGGTTGAACACGGTTGAGTGCCGGGGTCCGTGAGTTGTGACCGGTTGAGTTCGGTTGAGTTCGGAGGTGACCGCAATGGCGCGGGCGGAGAACAAGGTGGAGGCGGGCGGTACGGCCCATTTGGTCGCCGCTCTGGCGAAAGCGTTGCGGGAGCAACACGGGCTGACGCAGCCACAGTTGGGCGACAAGCTCGGGTACACGGCAGCGGCGGTCAGCGCGATGGAGACGTGTGCGCAGCCCGCGAGCGATCAGATGCTGGTGAAGTTGGAGAAGGAGATCGGGGGTGGGCTGGGCGTCTTCGAGGAGGCGCGGAGGTGGATGCTCCTGGAGAAGTACCCGGCGCGGTTCCGAGGGTTTTCGGAGCTGGAGGCCGGGGCGGTCACGCTGTGCTCGTACGAGACGCTGGTCGTCGACGGACTGTTCCAGACCGAGGACTACGCGCGGGCGCTGATCGGCGGCAGCTATCCGCCCGTGTCAGAGCAGAGGCGCGAGGAACTAGTCGAAGCCCGGCTGGCCCGCCGGGCGCTCTTCGACCGGGACCCGACCCCGCACATCGAGCTGATCCTCGAAGAAAGCGTGCTGCGGCGGCCGTTCGGGAGCTGGGAGATCCTGCGCGGCCAGCTGCGCTCGCTCGCCGAGGACGCCCGGAGGGACAACGTCTTCGTACAGGTGCTGCCCCTGGACCGAGGGCTCCGCGGAACGTACGCGGGTGATCGCGGCGCCATGAAGCTCGTGGAGACCAGGGACCACGAGCACGTCGTCTACATGGAGATCGAGGACCAGGGCATTCTGGTCAGCGACCCGGCAGAGGTGTCCCATCTCGCGCGCCGCTATGCGAGTATCCGTGCACAGGCCCTGAGTCCCGACGAATCACTGGCCTTCATCGAGCGGTTGGCAGGAGAGGAACGATGACCGGCACCGGAAGCCCTCGCTGGTTCAAGTCGAGCTACAGCGACGACGGCGGCGGCAACTGCGTCGAAGTCGCCTACACCTGGCGCAAGTCCTCGTACAGCGACGGTGGCGGCGGCAACTGCGTCGAAGTCGCCCCCTGCCCCCAAGCCACCCC
>NZ_JAKEIP010000463.1 GCF_021474425.1 Streptomyces muensis
CTCCTGCGCTGGTCCAACGCCGACGGCGCGGACGGTAGCGGGCGTCCGCGCCGTCGGCGGTGGTGCCGCGCCGGAGCAGGTTGGGGTTGGCGGGGGGGGGGGGCGCGGTGAGCAGGCCGGCGATCGCGGGGTGGTCGTGGCGGGCGAGGTGAGGGGCTGGGGTGCGGCGGGCAGAGGTGCCGCTGTGATCGCGGCGGGTCGGGACGGCGGCGTGAGCGCGGCAGGCGAGGTGACGGGCTGGAGCCCGGCGAGCAGAGGTGCCGCTGTGACCGCGGCGGGTCAGGGCCGCGACGTGAGCGCGGCAGGCGCGGGCGCCTACGCAGCCACGCCAGACCGGAGCGGCAGCGTGAGCGTGGCGGACTCGGGCGCCCACGCGGCCACGGCAGACCGGAGCGGCAGCGTAAACGTGGCGGGCAGGGGCGTCGGCGCAGGCGGTGCGGAGCGGGCCGTGGGCGGTCGGCGGTGGGTGGTTCAGGGCGTCCCGGCGGGCGTTCGCGCATTCAGCCGCGCCTTGAAATTCCGCCTGACGATCGTGAACCCTCCGCAGCTGTTATTTGCCTCACCATGTCGTCAGTCCGAATTTCAAAGATCCGTTGCCTAATATTGGCCCGGACACGACACACGGAGGGGAGCGGTGACCGTGCGACGGGACTTCAAGGAGCCTGCCAGATGCCGCCCCGACCAGGTCATCGGCAGGGAGGAGCTGTTCACGGCGGCGCGTGAGCAGCTCGGGCGGGGCGGCAGCGTGCTGCTTCACGGCCCCGCCGGAATTGGGAAGTCGACCGTCCTGCGGGCATTGGCCGGGGAATACGGCGGTGCGGCGCGCACCGTGTTGCGCTGCTCGCCCACGGAGTCCGAATCCCACCTTCCCTTCCTGGCCCTGGCCGACCTCCTCGGCCTGGTCCTGGACGAGGTGTCCGAGCGGCTCCCCGCCGCCCAGCGCACCGCCCTGGAGTCGGCGCTCACCGGCCGCGGCGAGTCCACCCTCCAGCGCGACGGCCTCGCGCTGCGCCTCGCCGTGCTGTCCGCGCTGCGCGCCCTCGCCGACACCGGCCCCGTCCTCGTCGTCGCCGACGACCTCCAGTGGCTGGATCCGGCCAGCGCCGAACTCCTCGGTTTCGCCGCCCGCCGGCTCGGCGACACCCCGGTGCGGATGCTGTTCGCGGTGCGGACCGACGGCCAGGAGTACGACCGCCATCTACGCGCGTCCCCGCCGGACACCCTCGCCGTACGGCTGGGCCCCCTCTCGCGCGCCCAGCTGTCCGCCCTGCTCGACCACCGCGGCTACACCGGTCTGCCCCGCTCCACGGTCCGCGACATCCACCGCACCAGCGGCGGCAACGCCCTGTTCGCCCTGGAACTGGGCCGCGCCCTCGCCGACAACCCGACCCCGCCGCGCCCCGGCGAGCCCCTGCCGGTGCCCACCTCGCTGCGCGCCCTGGTGCTGAACCGCCTGGAGATGCTGTCCGAGGAGGCCCGCCGCACCCTCCTCGTGGCGAGCGCCGGCGCCCGCCCGACCGTGGCCCTGCTGCACGCGGCCGGACGGGACAACGCCGAGGCCGAGACCGCCCAGGCCGCCGCGCTCGGGCTGCTGGCGACCGAGCCCGAGGGTCCCGCCGTACGCTTCGCGCACCCGATGGTCTCGGCCGCGCTGTACGCGGAGGCGCCCGCGCAGGAGCGCCGGGCCGCGCACGCCGCGCTGTCCACGGCCGCCTCCGACCCCATCGAACGCGCCCGGCACCTGGCCCTCGCCACCCACGGCACCGACCCGGAGGTCGCCGCCCGCCTCGCCGAGGCCGCGGCCCTGGCCCGGGACCGTGGCGCGCCGTCGGTGGCCGCGCAGCTCGGGCTGCTCGCCGCCCGGCACACACCGGCGGACAGCGTGCCGAGCCCGGAGGTGGTGCGGCTGACCGCGGCCGAGGACGCGATCACCGCCGGTGAGCTGGACCTGGCCCGGGACATCGCCCGCGAGGTGCTGAGCCGTACGACCGTGCCCGAGGACCGGGTGCGGGCCTGGATCATCGTGATCGACACGGCCGGCCACGCCATGACGGAGGTCGACGCGATCTTCCCGCAGGCCCTTGCCGACGCCGGCGACGACCCGCGGCTGCTCGCCCTGGTCCACTACCAACTCACCTGGCGGGCCCTGCTCGTGGAGGGCGACTTCGACGAGGCCCGGGGCGAGGCGGCGTACGCGGCGGAGCTGGCCGCGCGGGCCGGTGACCGGTACACCGAGCTGATGGCGCTCGCCTTCCAGGCCCAGATCGAGACGCTGATGGGCCACGCGGACGCGCCCGCGACCATCCGGCGCGCGCTGGAGGAGCCGCAGGACCCGAGGGTGGCGTGCCATCACAACGGCGCCGGCTACTCCCGCTTCCGCTGGCTGATCATGAGCGACCAGCTGGCCGAGGCGCGTGCGACGGTCACCGCCCTGCTGCGGGAGGTGCGCCGGCGCGGGTCGGTCGAGAGCGAGGTGCACTTCCTGCGCGGGGTGGCCGAGACCGAACTGCACTCGGGGCACTGCGGGCGCGCCCTGGACCTGGCCCGCGAGAGCCTGCGCCTCGCCCGTGACACGGGGATCGGCGAGGTCGCCTCATGCGTGCTGACCTCGCTCGCGGAGGCGGCGGGCGGCGAGGTGGACCGGGCGCTGGCGCTGGCGCGGGAAGCCGTGGAGCACGCCGAGGAGGACGGCGACCAGATGTACGTCTCGCGTGCCCTGGCCGCCCTGGGGCACGCCCAGTTGGTGGCCGGGGACGTCGAGGCGGCCGTCGCGTCGCTGCGCCGGGTGCGTGAGCTGGAGCAGGGGCTCGGCATCACCGACCCGGCGCGCGGCCGCTGGCACGGCGACCTCGCCGAGGCGCTGGTGCGCAGCGGCGAGATCGCGGAGGCCCAGGACGTCATCGACGTCACGCGCGAGGTCGCGCTGCGGCTGAACCGCGAGAGCGTGCTCGCCGTCCTGGACCGGGCCGAGGCGCTGCTGCGTGCGGCGCGCGGCGAACGGGCCGCCGCGATGGCCCAGTTGACGTCGGCACAGGACCGGCTCGGCAAGCTGGGCTACAGCCTGGAGGAGGCCCGCGCCGCGTTCGCCCTGGCCCAGCTGCGGACCGGCACTCCCGGTCCGACGTCGTACGACGAGGCGGCCCGGCTGTTCCGCCGCTGCCGGGCGCTGCCCTGGCTGCGGCAGGTCGAGGCGGCCTCGTCGGCACGCCCCGCGGAGACGGCCACCGGCCCCGCGGCCTCCCCGCCGAGCGGTCTCGACGGCCCGGACGGCCCGGCGGCTCTGGACGGGCTCGCCGCGATGGAGCGTCAGGTCGCCGCGCTGGTGATGGAGGGCGCGACGAACCGGGAGATCGCCGCGCGCCTGTTCATCAGCGTCAAAACGGTCGAAGCGACGCTGACCCGCGTATACCGCAAGCTCGGGATCCGATCGCGGGTCGACATCGTCAGACTGGCGGCGGGTCGCCGCACGACGTGAGTTCACCCGTCGTTGTCGGTCCGGGGAGGTTTGAGCGAACCCGACCGAGGGTTTTCCCTGCCCAACTCCCTTAGGGGGTTCCCTCATTGGGAAGGGGAACTTCCGGGACCTACCTTGAGTTCGTGCCGCTCGCCGGGCACACGGGGGTCGGTCCCGCGCCCCCCGTGCACTACCCCCCA
>NZ_JAKEIP010000464.1 GCF_021474425.1 Streptomyces muensis
GCCCTCGTACTGGACGGTGGGGGGCTGCGGGGCGGGCTCCTGCAGTGGCTTGGCGATTGCATCGGCGGTGCGCCAGTGCAGGCGGGTGGCAGGTTCGGCCTGGCCGGGATGATCGAAGGGGCACCACAGGAGCTGCAGCAGGTCGGCGCCGTGCGGCGGGTGCAGGCCGGGGACCTCGGCGGCGTACAACTGCGCCACCGGCAGCATCGCCACCGGCTCGCCCGGCTCGGGCCATGCGTGGCCTGCCCGCGCGCGTTCGCGCTGGTCCTGCTCCTGCGGGGTGAGCGCGCGCCCGGCCGCGGCCGCGCGCAGACGGCGCAGCATGCGGACGTCGTCGGGCGTCGGGATGTGGCGGCCGTCCGGCTCGTGCGGGCCCTCGCAGCGGGGCCAGGGCTCGTCGGCGGGCCACAGCAGCGGCCCGCCGATCGAGCTGTCGCGCGGGGTGGGCGACCCGGGCCGCGGGTGCAGCCGGGTCGCCGTGCGCGCCAGGGGAGCCAGGTCGGGGACAATCGCTGCGGCGTCGTACGGCCGCGGCGGAGTGGTGCGGTGCAGGGTGGTTCCCATTTCCGGCTCCCTGATGACGCGTTACTCGCCTTGCTCCGGATCAGTTTCCGAGGTTAACGCCACCCGGGCCGGTGTTCCCCACGATGCGGAACCAGAACAGCGACCGCGAGCTGCCGTCGGCGCGCTGGAGCGTGGCGCTCATGATGACCGAGGACGGGATGGTGCTCGTCGCGTCCTCGTAAAGCGGTATCACGCTGTAGGAGACGGCGTCGTTGCGGCCCAGATCGTTGTCCACCGCGTTCTGGACGATGGTCTCGTAGGTGCGCATGCTGGGGGTGCCGGTGTTCATGCCGACTTGGAAGCAGGGCACGAGGTTCGTCTGCTGGTGGCGGGCGGACTGGCCCTTGCCGCCGAGGACGTTGGCGATCAGGTGGCAGCGGGCCAGGACGGCTCCGGGGGCGTTGGCGTCCCGGAAGATCTGGGCGTCGCGCCAGCCGGTGATGTCGCCGCGGGCCGCGTTGCCGCCGCCGGTCTGGGTCAGGCAGGCGGTGGCTGCAGAGGCGCGCTGGCCGGGGCCGTCCGGCGGGGTGGTGGTCTTGTTGCGGTGGTCGACGCCGACGCTGGTGTTGCGGATCCAGCCGTCGCCCGCGGACTCGGTGCCGGAGGGCACGTTCTCCAGGCAGGCGGCCTTGGGCTCGGTGAGGTACTCGAGCTCGGTCGGGCCGCCGCTGGTGCAGACGTTGCCGTTCCACAGCACGGCGTTGGAGCCAGGGGCCACCGCAGCGAAGTACCAGCCCTCGGACTCGTCGCCGTCGCTGTTGTACTCGCCGTCCCAGCTTCGCTCGAAGAACAGGCTGCCAGACCTCGTGTAGGAGTCGGCGAAGCCGGGACCGGTGACGGCGGCGACCCAAGCGTAGGCGACGGCCGGCTGGTTCAGATCGAACCCGGTGCGCATGCGGACCGGGTAGTCGTTGTCCTTCTGGTGGAGCGTGACGTAAGAGCTGCCGCAGTTGCCGTAGACGGTTCCCTTGGTGCTGACGTCGTCGTCTGCGTCGCGTGCGGATAGGGCCTTGGTGACCCGGTCCTTGGCGGAGGCGGGGATCTCAGCGGTCTTCCCGTTCTCCAGCAGGACCTTGAGGTGGCCCTTGCTGTCCGGCGTGCGGGTGACCAGCTTCTCCACCGGCACCTCGCGCATGGTGACCTCGGCGGTACGGTCGGCACCCTTCCGGGCGGTGTCGGCGACGCCGGCGGATGCGGATCCGGAGCCGGTGCGACTGCCGGAGTCCGCCGGTGCCGCGGCCGCCGACGAAGTGCCGCCGAGCGCCATCGCGAGCGCGGCTGCCACGGCGGTCACCGCGGCTAACGGGCGGACCCGAGTTAACCCTCTTAATCGCTGCACGTTCTTCCCAACCTTCCGATCGCGGCCATGGGCGTGGAGGGCCACAGAAAGGCGCGTGTCCCCCACTGCGTCTGGTCTGACGGTGGGGACACGCTAGGAACCGAGCCATGGACGCGACAAGAGTGCACAGGGCGGGGCGACTGCCGAGAGTTGGCTGAATCTCGGTCGAACCTGGCTCTTCGGAGGACGCCTGTATCACCAATGGGCAGGTATGGGGTGGTTCGCCGCCCGGTGAACTTGCCACTGTGCAGGGTTTGTACGTGGATTACGCGGATTCCAAGGTGGCGCTGGAAGCCCTCTCCATTCGCAATGCTCCCGATAGCTTCCGTCCGGTTCGAAGATGACCCGGTGAGTGCTGTTCCTGCCTCGCTCTTCAGAGACGGCGACCCTGCGGGGCGCGCGCATCTGTGCCCGCATGAACTCAGTGGGCGTTAAGTTCGATCTTCCTCGGTTCGCGACCGCTCGATCGTGGCACTGATCGCCATGCAGGCCACAACTGGGCATAGCCATTCGAGATGCCGAGCATTGACAGAGAGCCGTACGTCAGCGATCTATCGGACGAGCAGTGGGCTCTGATCGAGCCGATGATCACGGCCTGGAAACAGGAGAGGGTGGCGCGGTCGGCGAACGGGGATCCCGAGTCCTGTGACCTGCGGGAGGTCGTGAACGCGATCTTCTATCAGAACCGGACAGGCTGCCAGCTGCGTTACCTTCCCCATGACTTCCTGGCCTGGTCGGCGGTGTTCTACTACTTCAGCCTGTGGCGCAGGACAGGCTAGACCAGCGCATCCAGGAACTCCTGCGTTGCCAGGTACGGGAGAGAGCCCGCCGGTTTAGGGACTCGATGCAGATCATTGGCACCGCGTACCGCCTCTTCGGCCTGACGGTGTTTCTGCAGAACGCTGGGCAAGGCCGTCCCGTACGGGATCTACGATCTCGCGGCGAACACCGGCTGGGTCAATGTGGGCACCGATCACGACACTGCCGCGTTCGCGCTGGAATCGATCCGCCGCTGGTGGTCCGGCCAGGGCAGGGCCGCCTACCCGCAGGCGACACGACTGCTCATCACCGCCGACGCGGGCGGCTCGAACGGCTACCGCACTCGGGCCTGGAAGCTCGAACTCGCCCGGCTCGCCGCAGAAACAGGACTGACGATCACCGTGTGCCACCTGCCGCCGGGCACATCGAAATGGAACAAGATCGAGCACCGGCTCTTCTCGCACATCACCATGAACTGGCGCGGCCGCCCGCTGACCAGCCATGAAGTCTTCGTCCAGTCCATCGCCGCGACCACCACCCGCACTGGACTGCCTGTCATGGCCGAGCTGGACACCAACGTCTACCCCACCGGAGTCCAGATCGGCGACGCGGAGATGGCGTCCCTGCCGCTGACCCGACACGCCTTCCCCGACCAGGTCCTGGCAGCCGTCCTCCACCTGCGGGTCGACTTGGCCCCGGAACCCCTAGCGGTGCTGTTCGACAGCAGTCGGACCGCCATGCACCGCACCCTGCTGAAGATCAGGACACTGCTCAAGGCGCACAGCATCATCATCCCACCGTCAGCCACCCCGCCCTCCGCCCTCACAGCCCTCCAGGCTCGCGTTCGAGTCCTGAGCAGCGACTCCAGCAGCATGATCAAGACGACGTGTTAATGACATGCAAGCCCTTAGTTGGTGACGTCAGTTGTTCGTGAAAGCTGACGGCACCAGATGATGGCCCAGAAGGATGTTCGCGAATTCTGACG
>NZ_JAKEIP010000465.1 GCF_021474425.1 Streptomyces muensis
GAGGGGGTGCGGGGGCCGAGGCGGCGGTGGCCCGGCCCCCGGAGCCGTACGGCTGAAAAGGGGCGTGCGCGGGTCAGCCCTTGACCGCGCCCTGCATGATGCCGCCGACGATCTGCTTGCCGAACAGCAGGAAGGCGATCAGCAGCGGCAGGGTGCCGAGGAGGGCGCCCGCCATGATCACCGCCTGGTCGGGGACATAGCCGGTGCCGAGCGAGTTGAGGGCGACCTGGACGGTCGGGTTCTCCTGGTTGAGGGCGATGATCGGCCACAGGAAGTCGTTCCAGGCGAACACGAAGGTCAGCAGGCCGAGGACGGCCATCGCGGGCCGTGCCGCCGGGAAGACCACGTGCCAGACGACCCGCAGACTGCTCGCGCCGTCCACCCGCGCCGCCTCGATCAGCTCGGTGGGCAGCGCCTGGAGCAGGTACTGCCGCATGAAGAACGTACCGAAGGCCGTGCACAGCGTCGGCAGGATGACCGTCTGCAGCTGGTTCGACCAGCCGAGGTCCGCCATCCAGAGATAGAGGGGTACGACCGCCAGCTGCGGCGGGATCATCATCGTGCCGATCGTCAGCATCAGCAGCAGACCGGAGAACCGGAACCGCAGCTTGGCGAAGGCGAAACCGGCCAGCGTGGCGAACACCACCGTGCTGATGGTGATCGTCGCCGCGACGAACGTGGTGTTGAACATCGCGGTGCCGAGCCCGCCCTCCTCCCACGCCCGCTCCATGTTCTTGAACAGGTTCCCGCCGAACCACAGCGGCGGCGGGGTCTCCGCGAGCCGCCGATCGGTGCGCGAGGCCGCGATGGCCGTCCACACCAGCGGGGCCAGCGAGACCAGCGCGAACAGGGTCAGGACGACGTAGGTGAGCGGACCGGCGTGCAGCTGCTTGCCTGCGCCCATCACACGGGGCCGTTCGCGCCGCGGCTTCGACTCCTTCGCGGTCTTCGACGTCTGAGGAGCCGTCAGTTCACTCGTACTCATTGGGACTTCCTCAGCCGTCGGGAGACCAGCAGTTGGATCACGGCGACGATCAGCAGGATCAGGAACATCGACCAGGCGATGGCGGAGGCCTTGCCGAGGTTGCCGATGATCCAGCCCTGGTCGTACATGTACAGACCGAGCGTCTGGTACTGGTGCTCGGAGCCGCCCTTCGAACCGGACACCCCGCCGAACAGCAGCGGCTCACCGAAGAGCTGGGTCGCGCCGATCGTGGAGACGACCACCGTGAACAGGATCGTCGGCCGCAACTGCGGGATCGTGACGTGCAGGAACTGCTGCCAGCGGTTGGCGCCGTCGATCGCCGCCGACTCGTAGAGATCGGCCGGGATCGCCTGCATCGCCGCCAGGTAGATCAGCGCGTTGTAGCCGGTCCAGCGCCAGATCACGATCGAGGAGACCGCGAACTGCGAACCCCAGTCCGACTCACGCCAGTTGACCGGATCGATCCCGACGAACTCCAGCAGCCAGTTGATCATGCCGCCGTCCCACGAGTACAGCAGCACGAACACCAGCGTCGCCGCCGCCACCGAGGTGGCGTACGGGGTGAGCATCACGACCCGCCACACGGTCGAGCCGCGCAGCTTGTAGTTGAGCAGATGCGCCAGGCCGATCGCCATCAGCAGCTGCGGCACCGTGGAGATCACACCGATGGTGAACGTGTTCCACAGCGCGTTCCAGAAGAAGTCCGAGGACAGCAGGTTCTGGTAGTTGTCCAGGCCGGTCCAGGTCTGACCGTCCAGGTTGGACAGCTGCACGTTGTGCAGCGAGTACCAGGCCGTGTAGAGCAGCGGGACGAGCGAGAACGCCCCGAAGACGATGAAGAAGGGGGCGACGAACGCGTACGGCGACGCCTTCATGTCCCAGCGGTACAGCCGGCTGCGCCAGGAGTCCTTCCCCGGCGGGGGTGTACCGCGACCCTGAGCGCGGCCGGCCGCGCCCGGCTGGTCACCGGGCGCGGCGTCGGCGCTCGCGGCGTGCGCGAGGGCCTGCTTGGAGCTGGTCACTGGCCGAGCACGTCCTTGATCTCCTCGGACGCCGCGTCCCAGCCCTCGTCAGGGGTCTTGCCCTTCTGCTCGACCTGGAGGATGCCGATGTCGGTCAGCGCCGTGTTGATCGCCTGGTCCTTGATGCCGAAGTACTGCGAGGGGATGGTCTGCGCCGAGTCGGAGAAGATCTGTGTGATCGGCGCGTTCGAGAAGTACTCCGTGGTGGCGGCCGCCGGCTTCAGGGACGAGTACGCCGACGGGGTCGACGGGAAGCTGGCCTGCTTGGCGAAGACCTTCGCCTGCTGCTCGGGCGCGGTCAGCCACTTCGCCAGCGCGATGGCCTCCTTCTGGTGCTTGCCCGAGGTCGGCACGCCGATGAAGGAGCCGCCCCAGTTGGCCGCGGTCGGCGCCGCCGCCACGTCCCACTTGCCCTTGCCGGAGTCACCGGACTTCTCGAGGATGTAGCCGATCATCCAGGCCGGGCAGGCCACCGTGGCGAAGGTGCCGTTGGCGTAGCCCTGGTCCCACGGCTTGTCGAACTGCTTCAGCTTCGCCGACATGTCGCTGGTCGCCACGTCCATGGCGACGTCCCAGGCGTCCTTGACGCCCTGCGACTTGTCCCAGTCGACGGTGCCGTCGTCCTTGTAGTAGCGCTGGTCCGCGCCGCCGAGGGCCGCGTTGTAGACCGAGGAGGCCGAGTCCACGAACTTGGTGCCGCTCGGCGCCTTCTTCATGTAGTCCTTGCCCAGCTCGACGTACTTGCCCCAGTCGCCCTTCCACTGCGCGGCGAGCTTGGTGCGGTCGGTCTCCAGGCCGGCCTTCTCGAACAGATCCTTGCGGTAGCAGATCGCCATCGGGCCGACGTCGGTGCCGAGGCCGATCAGCTTGCCGTCCTTGGTGGTGGCCTGGGCGTTCTTCCAGTCCAGCCACTGCGACTTGTCGACCTCCTTGCCGAGGTCCACGAACTTGTCGGCCTGGGTCTCCACGGCCTCGGTGATGTTCATGACCTCGATGGCCTGGATGTCGTCGGCACCGGAGCCGGCCTGGAGCCGGGTGAGGACCTTCGGCCAGTAGACGTCGGTACGGGTGGTGACGTTCTCCTTGATGGTGATGTCGGGGTTGAGCTTCATGTACTCGTCGTAGAGGCCGGCCTGCTTGTAGCCGAAGGTGCCGAAGGTGCCGACGGTGAGGGTGGTCTTGCCACCGCCGCCGTTGCCACCGCCCTCGTTGGCAGTGCCGTCGTCCGAGTCCTCGGCGCAGCCGGCGAGCAGCCCTGTCGTCAGCGCGGCCGCGGCCGCGAGGGCCATCAGCCGGCGGGACCCGCGGGTACTCGTGCGCATTGCGTCCTCCTGTTGCCTGACGTGCCGACCCCCCGGCCAACTGCACTGTTGGGCCCGTTCGTTGTACTCGCTGCGGCTCGGGCGGGGAACGTGCGGGATGTGTATGTGTCAGGTACTGTGGGAGCGCTCCCACAGGTGATGAGTTGAAGGGTCGTCGGTCCGGGCGGGGGTGTCAAGGGTGGGGGAGCGGAGTTCTGCGTTCAGTTATCGGGCCGTTAACTGGACCACCTGAGTCCGCCCGGCGATTGCGGACGGGGCGCGTT
>NZ_JAKEIP010000466.1 GCF_021474425.1 Streptomyces muensis
GCTGGGTGGCTGGGTGGCCGGGTGGCCGGCGTGGGTTCGGTGCTTTGGGGGCCGGTGGCGCCTGAGGCCGGTGGCTTCTGTGGTCTTGGTGGGCTGTAGGCCCGGTGATTGACGTGGGCCCGGGACTTTGAGGGCCGGTCGCGCCTGAGAGCGGCGGCTTCTGTGGCCTTGGCGGGCTGAAGGTTCGGTTGACTGGCGTGGGTTTGGTGCTTTGGGGGCCGGTGGCGCCTGAGGCCGGTGGCTTCTGTGGCCTGGCGGGCTGCAGGCCCGGTGATTGACGTGGGCCCGGGGCCTTGAGGGCCGGTGGGCGCCTGAGAGCGGTGGCTTCTGTGGTCTCGATGGCTCGGGGGGGCGCCCGTGTGTTGGTACCTGGAGGTGCCGCGTCCCGGAGGGGGCTGGCATGCCTCTGCCCTCCCGGGTGCGCTTCGGGAGGGCAGAGCGTCGGGGGTGTCAGCCGTTGCGAGGGCCGGGGAACGCCGTGGGCCTGGCCTCGTCGCGGATGGCGGGACTGCCTGCCGTCGGCTGCGTCGGCATGGAGCGGGCTGCGGGGACCGTCGGCACCGTGGGGAGGGCGGTGGTGACGTTGACCGTCCGGGTGCCCGAGGGCTCGGTCGTCCGCTCGGCCTCGGCCGCCGCCTGGGTGGCGGCGCGGCGCGCGCCGTAGCGGCGGTGGACGGCCTGCTTGGTGACGCCGAGAGCGGAACCGACCGCGTCCCAGGAGAAGCCGAGCGAGCGGTCGAAGTCCACCGCTGCCGTGACCAGGGTCTCGACACTGTCCCGTAGCTCCTGGGCGAGACGGACCGTCGGGGCGGGAGCGCGTCCGTAGACGACGAAGCCCGTGGAGGGGCCGGAGCGGCGCGGGCGGTAGACGTTGCCCAGTTGGGCGGTGAGCGTACGCAGTGCGTCCACCTGCCGGCGGACCCGCTCGATGTCCCGCACCAGCAAGTGCAGGCTGGCCCGAGCCTGGGCGTCGTGGGTTGCGTGGTCGGCCATGAACAAGCCTCTCGAACCGGCGTTGAAAAGGAGAGGGCCGCGCCGCGGATACGGCGGGTGCGGCCCGTTGTGGTCAACTCTTTCTTGACCAACGCGGGAGTGGTCCGGGGGTCACGCAGTGGGGGCGTATGGGCATATGCCCACGCCCCTGGGTGAGGGGTGCGCGCCTCGGCCCTCGGCCTCGGATCGCGGGGGTTCCCCATGAGAGCCCATGTGAGCGCCGTCCCGGGCACCCATAGACTTGTGTGTCGCCCAACCGACCCCGCCCGAGAGGCCCGTGCCCACCCATGAAGCTTGTCTTCGCCGGTACCCCCGAGGTTGCCGTTCCCGCTCTGGACGCTCTGATCGCCTCCGGGCGGCACGAGGTGGCCGCTGTTGTGACGCGGCCGGACGCGCAGGCGGGGCGCGGGCGCCGGATGGTGGCGAGTCCGGTGGCCGAGCGGGCCGAGGAGGCCGGGATCGAGGTGCTCAAGCCGGCCAGGCCGCGTGACCCCGAGTTCCTGGAGCGGCTCAGGGAGATCGCGCCCGACTGCTGCCCCGTCGTCGCCTACGGCGCCCTGTTGCCCCGCGTCGCCCTCGACATCCCGGCCCACGGCTGGGTCAACCTGCACTTCTCGCTGCTGCCCGCCTGGCGTGGGGCCGCGCCCGTGCAGCACGCCATCATGGCGGGCGACGAGATCACCGGGGCCTCCACCTTCCTCATCGAAGAGGGCCTCGACTCCGGGCCCGTCTACGGCACCGTCACCGAGGAGATCCGGCACACCGACACCAGCGGCGACCTGCTGACCAGGCTTGCCTTCGCCGGGGCCGGGCTGCTCGCCGCGACCATGGACGGGATCGCCGACGGCACCCTCAAGGCCGTACCCCAGCCGTCCGACGGGATCACCCTCGCGCCCAAGGTCAACGTGGAGGACGCTCATATCGACTGGGCCGCCCCTTCCCTGCGCGTCGACCGGCTCGTGCGCGGGTGCACCCCGGCGCCGGGCGCCTGGACCACCTTCCGCGGTGAGCGGCTCAAGCTCATCCAGGTGCAGCCGGTGCCCGGGCGGGACGATCTCGCCCCGGGAGCGCTGTCCGTGGGGAAGAACAACGTGTACGTCGGGACCGGGTCGTACGCCGTGGAGTTGCTGTGGGTGCAGGCTCAGGGCAAGAAGCCGATGCGGGCCGCGGACTGGGCGCGGGGCGTGCGGATCGGGGAGGGGGAGGGCCTCGGGGTCTGACCGACGGCTCCGACTGGCTGCTCCGACCGACCGAGGCCCGGCCTCGGGGCAGCCGTCCGTCCGGGGCGTCGGGCGACGTAGGCTGGTCGTACATCTCTTCCAGCAATCCGGAGCACCTTTTTCGTGAGCGACACCTCCCGTCGGCCCCGCAGAACCGGCAAGCCCTATCGACGGCCCAAGAAGGACCCCGTCCGCGTCCTCGCCTTCGAGGCGCTGCGCGCCGTGGACGAGCGGGACGCGTACGCCAACCTCGTGCTGCCGCCGCTGTTGCGGAAGGCGCGGGAGAAGGGCGACTTCGACGGGCGTGACGCCGCGCTCGCGACCGAGCTGGTGTACGGGACGCTGCGGTGGCAGGGGACGTACGACGCCGTCATCGCCGCCTGTGTGGACCGGCCGCTGCGTGAGGTCGACCCGCCGGTGCTCGACGTGCTCAGCCTGGGGGTGCATCAGCTGCTCGGGACGCGGATCCCGACGCATGCGGCCGTGTCCGCGTCCGTGGAGCTCGCGCGGGTCGTTCTGGGGGACGGGCGGGCCAAGTTCGTCAACGCCGTGCTGCGGAAGGTCGCGCAGGACGATCTCGACGGGTGGATCCAGCGGGTCGCTCCGCCGTACGACGACGATCCCGAGGACCATCTCGCCGTCGTGCACTCGCATCCGCGGTGGGTCGTCTCGGCGCTGTGGGACTCGCTCGGTGGTGGGCGGGCCGGGATCGAGCGGTTGCTGGCGGCCGACAACGAGCGGCCCGAGGTGACGCTCGTCGCGCGGCCGGGGCGGGCCACGACCGAGGAACTGCTCGGTGCGGAGGCGGCGGTGCCGGGGCGGTGGTCGCCGTATGCCGTGCGGCTCGCCGAAGGCGGGGAGCCGGGGGCTGTCGAGGCCGTGCGGGAAGGGCGTGCGGGGGTGCAGGACGAGGGGAGTCAGCTCGTCGCTCTCGCGCTGGCGAACGCGCCGTTGGAGGGGCCGGACGAGAAGTGGCTCGACGGGTGTGCCGGGCCGGGGGGCAAAGCGGCGTTGCTCGGGGCGTTGGCCGCGGAGCGGGGGGCCATGTTGCTGGCCTCCGAGAAGCAGCCGCATCGGGCGGGGCTTGTGGCGAGGGCGTTGGAGGGTAATCCGGGGCCGTATCAGGTGATCACCGCGGATGGGACGCGGCCGGCCTGGCGGGGTGGGAGCTTTGACCGGGTGCTGGTGGATGTGCCGTGTACGGGGCTGGGGGCGTTGCGGCGGCGGCCGGAGGCTCGGTGGCGGCGGCGGCCGGAGGATCTTGACGGGTTTGCTCCGCTGCAGCGGGGGTTGTTGCGGGCGGCTCTTGATTCTGTGCGGGTGGGT
>NZ_JAKEIP010000467.1 GCF_021474425.1 Streptomyces muensis
GTCGTCTTCCAGACCGACGGCGCCCCCGACGCGAAGACCCCCGCCACCAAGTCCCTCACGGACGCCGCGAAGTCCCACCCCACCGTCTTCTTCTCCTTCGTCGCGTTCGGCGACCACGACAACAAGGGCTTCGACTACCTCCGCAAGCTGAAGACCGAGAACACGGCCTTCTTCCACGCGGGCCCGACCCCCCTGGAGCTCACGGACGCGGAGCTCTACGACGGCGTACTGATCGACTGGCGCCCGTAACGCCGCAGAACCGCTCAACCGTCGGAGACAACCGGCCGCCCCCTTCCCACCCGGCAAAACGGGAAGCGGGCGGCCCACCCATGTCGGCTACGATTTCAAGGTTCGCGAAACCAGCAACAGAACCGACCTGGGAGCAGCCCCCGATGGCTCGACACCTCATCACCAGCGCCCTTCCGTACATCAACGGAATCAAGCACCTGGGCAACATGGTGGGGTCCATGCTCCCGGCGGACGTGTACTCCCGGTACCTCCGCCAGCGCGGCCACGACGTCCTGTACATCTGCGCGACGGACGAGCACGGCACCCCCGCCGAGCTGGCGGCGAAGGAACAGAACCTCCCCGTGGACGAGTTCTGCGCACAGGCACACGACGCCCAGAAGGCGGTCTACGACGGCTTCGCACTGGCGTTCGACTACTTCGGCCGGAGCTCCTCCCCCCAGAACGTCGAGATCACCCAGCACTTCGCCCGCAAGCTCCACGAGAACGGCTTCATCGAGGAGCGGGCGATCCGCCAGGTGTTCTCGCCCGCCGACGACCGCTTCCTCCCGGACCGCTATGTCGAGGGCACCTGCCCCCACTGCGGCTACGACAAGGCCCGCGGCGACCAGTGCGAGAACTGCACCCGGGTCCTGGACCCGACCGACCTGATCAACCCGCGCTCGGCGATCTCCGGCTCCACCGACCTGGAGGTCCGCGAGACCAAGCACCTCTTCCTCCTCCAGTCCAAGCTGCAGCGCGAGGTCATGGAGTGGGTGGCCCGCCACGACGGCGTCTGGCCGCACCTGGCGTCCTCCATCGCCCACAAGTGGCTGACCGAGGGCCTGCACGACCGCGCGATCACCCGTGACCTGGACTGGGGCGTCCCGGTCCCGGCGGACACCTGGCCGGAGCTGGCGGCCGAGGGCAAGGTCTTCTACGTCTGGTTCGACGCGCCGATCGAGTACCTCGGCGCGACGAAGGAGTGGTCGGACATCGACCCCTCGACCCGCGACTGGAAGTCGTGGTGGTACGACGTGGACGACACCGTCCGCTACACACAGTTCATGGCGAAGGACAACGTCCCGTTCCACACGGTGATGTTCCCGGCCACCGAACTCGGCATCCGCGAGCCCTGGAAGAAGGTCGACTTCGTCAAGGCCTTCAACTGGCTGACGTACTACGGCGGGAAGTTCTCCACCTCCCAGAAGCGCGGTGTCTTCACCGACCAGGCCCTGGAGATCCTGCCCGCCGACTACTGGCGGTACTTCCTGATCGCCAACGCCCCCGAGTCGGACGACTCGTCCTTCACCTGGGAGCACTTCACGGCCACGGTGAACAAGGACCTCGCCGACACCCTGGGCAACTTCGTCAACCGCGTCCTGTCCTTCTCCAAGAAGCGCTTCGGTGAGGAGGTCCCCGCGGGTGCCGAGGCCGGTGAGGCGGAGGCGAAGCTCGGCGAGGAGATCGCGCGGCTGCTCGCGGAGTACGAGGAGCACATGGAGGCCCTCCAGTTCCGCAAGGCGGCCGCCGCCCTGCGCGCCCTGTGGTCGGCCGGCAACTCCTACCTGGAGGAGAAGGCCCCCTGGCTGGAGATCAAGACCGACAAGGACGCCGCCGCCCTCACCCTGCGTACGGCGATGAACCTGATCCACCTCTACGCGGTGGTCTCGGAGCCGTTCATCCCGACGTCGGCGGCCGCCATGCGCCAGGCGTTCTCCCTCCCCGACGACACGGCGACCTGGGTGAGCGCGGACGAGGCCCGCTCCCTCACGGCCGTCCCCGCCGGCACCCCCTTCACCGTCCCCCCGGTCCTGTTCGCCAAGCTGACGGACGACGACCTGGAGGCGTACAAGGAGCGCTTCGGCGGCGAGGCGGCGTAAGGGAGCGGAAGAGCAGGCCGACGCCGCGGGTCGACTACTTCAGGACCCCGGCGCCGGTCGTCGTCGCCAGCTCCGTCGCCAGGTTCTTCGCCGACGTCTGAAGCCCGGCCGTGAGCGTCGGCTTCCAGTTCACCGTCGTCCTGATCTTCTTCGAGCTCGCGGCGTTGTAGGCGGCCACGATGTCGGTCGCCGTGCCGTTGACGAGGTTGCCGCCGCCCGCGATCGAGCCGGTGCCGTCGCCGCTCAGCAGCTTGGCGACCTTGGCGCCGGAGGGCAGCTTCCAGGCGTTGTGCTCGGCGACGACCTGGGCCTTGGCGCGGGAGTCGATGCTGTACTTCGGCGTGTAGCCGTTGAGCGTGGTCGTGTCGTACAGGTTGTTGTACAGGTGGATCTGGCCGATCCGGGCCAGGGGCGCCCGCTGGACGATGCCCTTCCACACGTTGTGGTGGAGGGTGACCCGCAGCTTGCCGGTGCTGTCGGTGTCGCTGCTGCCGATCAGCATCGTCTTGTCGTGGCAGTCGAAGAGGTTGCGTTCGACGGTCACCAGGTCGGAGCCGTTGGTGATGTCCAGGGCGCCGTCGTGGATCTGGTACTTGCGGCCGAAGTACGTCTTCAGCGACGTGTCGAAGGTCGGCGCGTCCGTGAACGTGTTGTGGTCGGCCCAGACGTTCGTCGCCCCGCGCAGGGTGACCGAGTCGTAGTTGGAGTTCCACTCGCCCGCCGAGCCGTCCGTCGGGTCCCACTGCGGGAAGCAGTCCTCGGTGGCGGAGAAGGTGAGGTTGCGGACGATGACGTTCTTGACGTTCTGCACCTGGAGGCTGCCGCCCTTGATGCCGGCCTTGGTGCCGGGGACGCCCACGATGGTGGTGTTGGACGGCACGCGGAAGACGATGTTCTTCTTCTGCTTGTCGGCGGCCGCCTTACGGGCGTTCTCCTGGCTGCCCGCCGGCGCCTTCTTGCCGTACGTCGCCGGGTCGTAGGCCTTGAGGTAGGCGGCGAGCGAGTAGCCGGTACCGGAGGCGTGGTCGGCGCAGGTCAGCTTCTTGCCGGCGTCGCTGGTGTTGGCGTCGATGGTGCCCTTGACCTTGATGATCCGGGGCGCGGTGTCGGAGACCGAGCCCAGCGCCTTCACGAGCTGGGCGCGGGTGCTGACGGTGAAGGTATGCGCGGCGTCGGCCTTCGCGCCGCCCGTGGTACCGGAGCCGGAGGCCGCCCAGCCGTCCTTCGCCGGGAGGGACTGGTGGTACAGGTCGACCGCACCGGCGTTCGCGTTCAGCACGAAGACACCGGCGCCGACGCCGGCGGCCGCCACGGCGGCGGTGACGACGAGGGTGCGGCGCCCGCGGAGGGAACGGCGGTGGGCGGGGCGGGGGGGGGGGG
>NZ_JAKEIP010000468.1 GCF_021474425.1 Streptomyces muensis
ACCTCGGCAACCTCGGCCACCCGCGGCACCGCAACCGCCCCAGCAGACCCACCCGGATCCGCCACCTCCGCCTCAGCCCCGTCCCCCGCCGCCGGCTGCCCTACCGGCGCCTCCGCCAACGGCGCCCGCGGCGGCGCAGGTGTCGGCGTAGAGCTGCCCGTGCCCAGGGCGAGGACCATCGCGAGGGCCATCCCGGTGACCGCCGCGCCGGCCGCGACGGCGGCCGGCACCTTCGCACTACCAACACCTCCGGCACTGCCAACACCGCCGCCACCGCCGGCCCCACCCCCGGTCACCGCCCGCCGGGCAGCATGCAGCGCAGCGCCGACCTGGCCGCTCAGGGCGGCCGTCGCGCCCGCGGACCCCGCCGCCAGCGGCAGCAGGAACTTGCCCGCGGTGCCCAGGCCGAAGACCAACAGGGCCGGGCCGACCAATGCGGGCAGCCGGTCGTTGGCGCGCATGAGTACCGCGAGCCGGCCTCGGCAGTCGGCGCAGGCGTCCACATGGGCCAGCAGGCGTTCGGACTGACGCGGGGTCGCGTTGCCGCGGACGTACGCCGGCATACGTACCCAGTGGACCTCGCAGGCGGGGTCGTCGGGGGCGCCCGTCTGGGAGCGGAGGAAGGCCTGCCGCATGCCTTCGCGGGCGCGGTGCAGCAGTACGGCCGTCGCCCCCTCCTTGGCACCGATGCGCCGCCCGACCGTCTCCAGCGGCTGCCCCTCCGCCTCCGCGAGCCACAGGGCCTGCACCCAGCGCTCGGGCAGTTGGCCCAGCACACGCACCAACAGGTCGACCGAGGAGACCTGTTCGGCCGGGTCCGCCATGCCCTCGGCGTGGGCGGCGGCCTCCGCCCGCTCGGCGGCCTGCGGGTCGTGGTGCGGGGTCTCGCGTGCCTCGCCGCCGGCCGTCGCCGCCAGATGCCGCACCGTCGTCATCAGGTACGCCGGTACGTTCTCGATCTCGTGCCCCGCCGACAGCCGCCGCCAGACGCGGAAGTGCGCCTCGGCGACCAGGTCCTCGGCCGCCCAGGAGTTGTTGCGGGTGAGCGAGCGCGCGAACGCGACCAGACGCGGCTGCTGTTCCTCGTAGATACGGGCGTACGAGGCGGTGTACGAGGCGGTGGTGGACACGGGAGGTGTCGCCTGGGCGGGCACCTTGGCGGAACCGTCGGACATGGCTGGAACGCTCCGGTTGCCTGCTGGGCCAATGGGCTGAGCTGAAGGGGGGGACGAGTTTGTCAGCGTAGATGACTAAAATCTCAAGTAAATGGTTCGCGTGAGCTAGATCACAGGGGTGGGGCGGTTGTTCCGCGTAAGCAACGTGGCTGCCGCGCGGTCGAGAAGGCGCACAAAGACCGGCAGTTGCAGTAGGACCACATCACCCGTGGAGAAGAACGTCCATGCGCCTCACCCTTGAACAGCCCGTTCGCGCCCGCCTCGTCACCCCGGGCTCCCCGCAGCTCCCGATCCGCCCCACGCTGCGCTACCTCGCCGCCGAACCCTTCGCCGTACACGTCGACTTCCCGGCGCATGTCTCGGCCGACGAGGGCGGGGTCACCTGGACGTTCGCCCGCTCACTGCTGGCGGAGGGGCTGGACGCGGCCGCGGGGATCGGGGACGTACGCATACGGCCGTGCGGGCGGTCCCGTACGGTCGTCGAGTTCCACGCGGCGCACGGCATGGCCGCGATCCGCTTCGGGACGGCTTCGCTTCGGCGGTTCCTGCAACGGTCGTACGCCGTCGTCGAGCCGGGGAGAGAGGAGCTGGGGCCGGAACTCGACCACGGGCTCATGTCCCTGCTCGACGGGGTGTGAGGCCCGGCCGGCCGAGCGGCCCCCTTCGGTCAGTCGGTCACGATCGGCGTCAGTACGGGCGTGCCCGTCTGTCGGTAGATCACCGAGCTGCGGAAGCTCACCACCTCGCGGCGGGCGCTGAAACGGTCCATGAGGAAGGCGTGCAGGTGCTCGATGTCCGGGACGGCCACCTGGACGAGGAAGTCGTCGTCGCCGGAGACCACGAAGACCGAGACGACCTCCGGGAGTCGGGTGAGATAGCTCTCGAAGGCCTCGATCACGTCGCGGCTCAGCGGGCGCAGCCGGGCGAAGACGAGGGCCTGGAGCGAGCGGCCCAACAGGCGTGACTGTACGGCCGCGTGGTAGCCGGTGATCACTCCGCGGGCGCGCAGGGCGCGGAC
This sequence comes from Streptomyces muensis, assembly GCF_021474425.1. GTDB lineage: Bacteria > Actinomycetota > Actinomycetes > Streptomycetales > Streptomycetaceae > Streptomyces > Streptomyces muensis. Next base: position 2,194 of record NZ_JAKEIP010000468.1, read on the forward strand.
CCGTTCGAGGCAGGTGGAGGGGGCGATGCCGACCCTGCGGGCGAGTTCGCGGTTGGTGAGCCGCGCATCGCGCTGGTGGGGGTCCCCCCGGACGGAGTCTGGGGGAGGGTGAGGATCGCCGAATCAGTGTCGTCCATGGCCGTCATTCTTGCCGGGGTTCCGAATTTGGTTCGGCCGAGGCGCTCAACTCCCGTACCTGGCCATAGATTTCCCTGAACTTCCCGCACTTCCGTGCCGGACCGAAGGGAGCCCTCGTCGATGACCACCGCTGCCGCTCAACCGGTCGACCGAGGCATCGAGCAAGGCATCGACCAAGCCGTCGACCACTACGACCGGTTTCTCGCCGAGCACTACACCTGGATGCTCGGGGGCGATCTCGACGCGCTCGCCGCGGTGCAAGGTGCCGCTCTCGCGGGGTGGGGGGTGACTCCCGGGGCGGCGATCGGGCCGGCTGCGGGAGCGCTCGCGGTGGATCTGGGGTGCGGGCCGGGGCAGGCCAGCCTCGCGCTGGCCGGGCTGGGCTTCGACTCCGTCCTCGCGGTCGATCTGAGCCGGCCGTTGCTGGACGAAATCACCGCGCACGCCACCCAGGCGCCGGCCGTGCGCGCGGTGCGGGCGGATGTGCGGACCGCGCTGCGGGAGCTCGTGCGGCCGGGGTCGGCGCAGGCCGTCGTATGCCTGGGTGACACGCTGACCCATCTGCCGACGCGAGGGGATGTGGCGGCCCTCTTCGCCGATGTCGCCGCCGCGCTCGCGCCCGAGGGGACGGCCGTGTTCGCCTACCGCGATCTGACGGTCCCGCTCACGGGCACGGACCGTTTCCTGCCGGTCCGGGCCGCCGAGGACCGGATCATGACGTGCTTCCTGGAGTACCCGGCCGACTACGACGACTACACGGTTCTCGTCCACGACCTGATCCACACCCGGAACGCCGACGCCCGCGCCGACCACACGGCTGCCGACTCCGACTGGACCCTCACGGCCCGCAGTTACCGCAAACTGCGGCTCTCCCACGCCTGGGTGCTGGAACAGCTCCGCACGGCCGGGCTGCGGGTGCGGCACGAGGAGAGCGGGGCCGGGGGGATGCGGACGGTTGTTCTGGGGCGTGGCTCGTCCTAGTGGCCCCCGCCTCGACGGCCACGTTCAGGCTCAGGACCGAGCCCCTCCCCGCCGCCGGAGGCCGGCCCGTGCCAGGTGGCGGATCCGTTTCGTGCGGCCCTGGTCGGCGAGGAGGGTGAGGGCGGGGGTG
>NZ_JAKEIP010000469.1 GCF_021474425.1 Streptomyces muensis
CACCAAGACCGCCACCACACCCGCCACCCCGCCCTGGCTCTCCGACTGCACCCACTACTCCGGCACCGAACTCACCGTCCGCGGCGACCGGGGACAGCGCGTCCGCCAGGTCCAGTGCATGCTCACCAAGCGCGGCTACAGCGTCGGCGGGTCGGGCGTGGACGGCCAGTTCGGCGCGGACACGGAGTCCGCGGTCAGGCTGTTCCAGAGCGACAAGGGGCTGGCCGTGGACGGCGAGGTCGGGCCCAACACCTGGGCGGCGCTGCGCCGTTCGTCATGACGGCGGCCTGAACGGGCGAGGGCCCGCCGGTCGGTGACCGGCGGGCCCTCGCGAGCAGGTGCGGCTCAGTGGAAGAAGTGCCGCGTCCCCGTGAAGTACATCGTGACGCCGGCCTTCTGCGCCGCCTCCACGACCAGCTCGTCGCGGACCGAACCGCCGGGCTGGACCACGGCCTTCACGCCGGCCTCGGTGAGGATCTCCAGGCCGTCCGGGAAGGGGAAGAAGGCGTCGGAGGCGGCGTAGGAACCCTGCGCCCGCTCGGCCCCGGCCCGCTCCACCGCCAGCTTCGCGGAGTCGACCCGGTTGACCTGGCCCATGCCGACGCCGACCGACGCGCCGTCCTTGGCGAGCAGGATGGCGTTGGACTTGACGGCCCGGCAGGCCTTCCAGGCGAAGGCGAGCTCGGCCAGCTCGTCGGCGGAGAGGGCCTCGCCGGTCGCGAGGGTCCAGTTGGCGGGGTCGTCGCCCTCGGCCTGGAAGGTGTCGGTGATCTGGGCGAGCCCGCCGCCGTCGATCGGCTTGAATTCCGCGACCAGCTCGGGCGCCTCGGGGCAGCGCAGGACGCGGATGTTCTTCTTCTTCGCGAGGGCGTCGAGCGCGCCCGGCTCGTAGTCGGGGGCGACGATGACCTCGGTGAAGATCTCGGCGACCTGCTCCGCCATCTCCTTGCTGACCGGCCGGTTCACCGCGATCACACCGCCGAACGCGGACAGCGGGTCACAGGCGTGCGCCTTGCGGTGCGCCTCGGCGACATCCGCGCCGATCGCGATGCCGCACGGGTTGGCGTGCTTGATGATCGCGACACAGGGCTCGTCGTGGTCGTACGCGGCACGCCGGGCGGCGTCGGTGTCGGTGTAGTTGTTGTACGACATCTCCTTGCCGTGCAGCTGCTCGGCCTGGGCCAGACCGCCGCAGCCGCCGGTGTAGAGGGCGGCGGGCTGGTGCGGGTTCTCGCCGTAGCGCAGGACCTGCTTGCGCCGGTACGTCACGCCGAGGAACTCGGGGAACTCCGCGCCGTCGCCCGCGTAGTCGGCGGCGAACCAGGAGGCCACCGCCACGTCGTACTCGGCGGTGTGCCGGAACGCCTCGGCGGCGAGCCTCTTGCGGGCGCCCAGGTCGAACCCGCCGGAGGCCACCGCGGTGAGCACGTCGGCGTAGCGGTCGGGGCTGGTCACGACGGCCACCGAGGGATGGTTCTTGGCGGCGGCGCGGACCATCGACGGGCCGCCGATGTCGATCTGCTCGACGCACTCGTCGGGCGAGGCACCGGAGGCCACGGTCGCCTCGAACGGATAGAGGTTGACCACGACGAGGTCGAACGGCTCCACACCCAGCTCGGCCAGCTGCCGCCGGTGGTCCTCCAGGCGCAGGTCGGCGAGGATGCCGGCGTGCACGCGCGGGTGCAGGGTCTTGACCCGGCCGTCCAGGCACTCGGGGAAGCCGGTGAGGTCCTCGACCTTGGTGACCGGGACACCGGCCGCGGCGATCTTCGCGGCCGTGGAGCCGGTGGAGACGAGCTCGACGCCCGCCTCGTGCAGGCCGCGCGCGAGGTCTTCCAGACCGGTCTTGTCGTAGACGCTGACGAGCGCCCGGCGAATGGCCCGCTTGTTGCTCTCGGCGGTGGCGGTCACTGGATAACTACCTTTCGTCCCTCAATGCGATAGCCGTTACGGGCGAGCCGCCCCACGACCTCGACGAGCAGCCTTCGCTCGACTTCCTTGATGCGCTCGTGCAGAGCGCTCTCGTCGTCCTCGTCCCGGATCTCCACCACGCCCTGGGCGATGATCGGTCCGGTGTCGACGCCGTCGTCGACGAAGTGGACGGTGCAGCCGGTGACCCGGGCGCCGTACGCGAGGGCGTCACGGACGCCGTGGGCGCCGGGAAAACTGGGGAGCAGCGCCGGGTGGGTGTTGACGAACCGGCCGCCGAAGCGCGCCAGGAACTCCTTGCCCACGATCTTCATGAACCCGGCGGAGACCACGAGATCGGGCTCGTGGGCGGAGACGGCGTCGGCCAGCGCCTCGTCCCACTCCTCACGGCTGCCGTAGTCCTTGACCCTGCGCACGAACGTGGGCAGTCCGGCGCGCTCGGCCCGCGCGAGCCCCTCGATGTTCTCGCGGTCCGCGCCGACGGCCACGATCTCGGCGCCGTACGCCTCGGGACCGACGGCGGCGATCTCGTCGAGCAGCGCCTGAAGGTTGGTGCCGGATCCGGAGACCAGCACGACGAGGCGCTTGGCCACGGTGGAGCCCTTTCTCGGTGAGCGTCTTTGTATGGTCGTACGAATGCTTCGCGCCCTCGGATACGGGGAAGTCTACGAAGCGGCCGACCGTCAGCAACGATACCGGCACTCCCGACGCCCCCCACGGGACGGGGGCGTGGCCGGAAGGTAGCGTCTGGGGGGAGCCTGCCCGGGAACGCGGTGGTGGTGTGGTGCGTTCACGAGGTGACAGCTCCTGTCGGATCAGTCGTTCACCAAGATCAGCCGTTCAAGATCAGCCGTTCACCAAGGGGAAGACGCTCACTTGATGTCGGACCGCAGCCTGCGACTCCTCACTCTCCCTCCGCAGTCCGCGCAGGGAGGGAAGCGTGACGCCGTCCTGCTGCGCGAGCGGCCCGCCTCGCCGCCCGACGCGCCCTCGGACAAGCCGTCCGGCGACGACCAGAGCGGCGGCACCCAGGACGAGAACAACCCCTTCGCCCCGCCACCGGAGGGCACGCCCGACCGCCCGTGGCAGCCGCGGCGCCCGTCCGGCGAGGACGGCTCCCAGGGGTCCGGCCAGGGCGGCGGCCACTCACCGTGGGGCAACCAGTGGAGCGACCGCCAGCCGGGCCGCTCCCCCGACGGCTTCGGCGACCACCCCCGGGGCACGGGCCAGGACGGCCCGGGCAACGGCGCCCCCGGCACCGGCATGCGCTGGGACCCCACCGACCCCGCCCAGCGCCGCGCGCGGTACGCCCTGCTCTCCGGCATGTGGGCCTTCTTCTTCGCCCTGTTCAGCTGGCCCTACGTGGCCCTGCTGCTGGGCGCGCTCGCCCTGTACTGGGGCATCAGCAGCCTCCGCACCAAGCCCCGCACCCCCGACCCGGACCCACCCCGCCCACAACCCGCCCACCCTCCCGGCCCAGGACGGGAGGGTGG
>NZ_JAKEIP010000470.1 GCF_021474425.1 Streptomyces muensis
GGCGTGTCGGGCGTGGGGGGCGGGCTCTGGGGCATGCCAACAACTGTAGGTCAACATGCGTAGGCCAACAAGTGTTGACAGCCGCGGCTGCACCGCCGTACGTTAGCCAACAAGCGTTGACCAACAATCGTTGGCAAACATGCGTTGGCACCCAGGAGGCCACCATGAACGGCACCGGCACCGGCACCAACCACACGGCTCCCGCCCCCGCCCCCGTCCTGGTCGTCGGCTCCGGCCCCACCGGTCTCCTCCTGGCCGGTGACCTCGCCGCGGCCGGAGTCCCCGTCACCCTCGTCGAGAGGCGCCCCCACGAGATCAGCAACCTCTCCCGCGCCTTCGGCGTGCACGCCCGCACCCTGGAACAGCTCGACGCCCGAGGCCTCGCCGACCAGTTGCTCGCCACCGGCAGCACCATCACCGAGCTGCGCCTCTTCCGCCGCCTCTCCCTCGACCTGGGCACGCTGCCGTCCCGCTTCCCGTTCCTGCTCATCACCCCGCAGTACGAGGTCGAGCGGCTGCTGGAGCGACGGGCGCGCGAGCTCGGCGTCGAGTTCCGCTTCGAGAGCGAGGTCGTCGGGCTGCGGCAGGACGACAGCGGGGTCGACCTCGACGTGCGCGGCCCGGACGGGACGGTCGTCACGCAGCGCGCGGCCTACGTCGTCGGCGCGGACGGCCACCGCAGCGCCGTACGCCGTGCCGTCGGCCTGCCCTTCCCCGGCGTCTCCGTCATCAAGTCCCTCTTCCTGGCGGACGTACGGCTCGCCGAGCGGCCGGAGAGCGTGCTCACCGTCAACGGCGCGGGCGACGCCTTCGCGATGATCGCGTCCTTCGGTGACGGCTGGTACCGCGTCATGGGCTGGAACCGCCGCCACGAGGTCCCCGACGACGTCCCGCTCGATCTCGACGAGGTCAGGGAGGTCACCCGGCGCGCCCTGGGCACCGACTACGGCATGCACGACGCCCGCTGGCTCTCCCGTTTCCACAGCGACGAGCGCCAGGCGCCCGAGTATCGGGTCGGACGGGTCTTCCTCGCGGGCGACGCGGCGCACGTCCACTCACCGGCCGGCGGCCAGGGCATGAACACCGGGCTCCAGGACGCGGCCAACCTCGGCTGGAAGCTCGCCGCCGTCAGCAAGGGGTGGGCGCCCGAAAGCCTCCTGGACACCTATCAGGCCGAGCGCCACCCGGTCGGCAAGGCGGTGCTGCGCAGCAGCGGCGGACTGGTCCGGCTGGCGCGGGCGCAGAACCCGGCCCTGCGTGCCGTACGCGCCCTCGTCTCCGCCTTCGTCAACGCGGCCCGCCCCGCCCGTGCGAAGGCCCTGGCCCAGATCTCGGGCATCGGCTACCGGTACGCCGCCCCGCGCGGTTCCCACCGCCTGGTCGGCACCCGCGTCCCGGACGTCGCGCTGGAGAGCGGCCGGCTGTACGAGGCTCTGCGCGGTGGTCGGTTCGTGCTGATCACCGCGAGGGGCGTGGAGGTGCCCGGAGCCCTCGGGGACCAGGGCTCCCGAAAGGACCGGCTGACCGTGGAACGCTGGGCGGGCGACCGTCGTACGACCGTGCTGGTGCGGCCTGACGGGTACGTGGCGTGGGCGGCGGACGGGGCGGACGCGGAGGACGCGCGTGCTGTCGAGGCGGCGCTCGCCGAGCAGGTGGGCTGAACGCCGCCTCCATGCCGGGTCTGCCGGACCTGCCGGGCAGGTCCGGTCGCCCGGCTAACAGGTCGCCGGACTACCGGGATTCGGGCGTCCCCGCGAGCAACTCCCGCAACAGGTCGGCCAGTCGGTCGGCCTGTTCGGCGTCGAGGGTGGACAGGGCCTCCGTCTGGGCGGCGAGTCCGGCGCCGACCGCCTCGTCGATGAGGTGCAAGCCCTTCTCGGTGAGGGTGACTTGCAGGCCGCGGCGGTCGTGCGGATCGGGGGAGCGGCGCAGCAGGCCGGCCCGTTCCAGCTTGTCGAGGCGGCCGGTCATGCCGCCGGTGGTGAGCATCAGCGTCGCCGACAGCTGGCGGGGCGAGAGCGTGTGCGGCTCACCGGCGCGGCGCAGGGTCGCCAGGACGTCGAACTCGCCGCGCGAGATGCCGTAGGGCGCGTACGCCTTCTCCATGCGGTCGCCCATCGTGCGCGAGAGACGGAAGATCCGCCCGAAGACCTCCATCGCCTTGGTGTCGAGGTCGGGCCGCACGGCCGCCCACTGGTCGATGATCGCGTCGACGGGATCGTTGCGCTGTGGGCGTTCACTCATGGTGCCGAGTATCGATGGCCGGACGCTCGGCCGCAAGAAAGTGGCTTGACGGAAAGTAGCTTAGAGCTAAGCTACTTTCCATCGACCTACTTTGAAGGGTGTGTGGCGAGCCATGGGTGCACGTGCACTGATACTCCTCACCGCGCTCGCGCCCGTCTCCTGGGGCACGACCTACGCGGTCACCACCGAGTACCTGCCGCCGGACCGCCCCCTGTTCACCGGCCTGATGCGCGCTCTCCCCGCCGGCCTCCTGCTGCTGGCCCTCGCCCGGGTCCGCCCGCACGGCGCCTGGTGGTGGAAGTCGGCGGTGCTCGGCGCGCTGAACATCGGCGCCTTCTTCCCGCTGCTGTTCCTGTCCGCGTACCGGCTGCCCGGCGGCATGGCGGCGGTCGTGGGCTCGGTCGGACCGCTGTTCGTGGCGGGGCTCGCGGCGCTGCTGCTGGGGGAGCGGCCGACGGTACGGACGCTGCTCACCGCGGTCGTGGCGGCCTTCGGGGTCAGCCTGGTCGTGCTGAAGGCGGCCGGCGCCCTGGACGCGCTGGGCGTCCTCGCGGCCCTCGCCTCCACCGCCTCGATGTCCACGGGCACGGTGCTGACCAAGCGCTGGGGGCGCCCGGACGGCGTCGGCCCCCTCGCCCTGACCGGATGGCAACTGACGGCGGGCGGCCTGCTCATCGCGCCGCTCGCGGTGCTGGTCGAGGGCGCGCCGCCCGCGCTCGACGCCCCGGCGATCGGCGGCTACCTCTACCTCGCGCTCGCGAACACGGCCCTCGCGTACTGGCTCTGGTTCCGCGGCATCGGCCGCCTCACGGCCACGCAGGTCACGTTCCTCGGCCCGCTGTCCCCGCTGACCGCCGCGGTGGTCGGCTGGGCGGCGCTGGGGCAGGCGCTGACGCCGGTTCAGGTGGTGGGGATGGTGCTTGCGTTCGGGGCGACGGTGGTGGGGCAGATCGGGGCCGGCAAGCGGACGGTCGCCGGACGATCTTTCAGTTCTGCTGAACTGAATCATCGAAAAGATTCGATGGACGTGACAGGTCCGGCGCTGCGACGGTAGATCGGGGTCGATCACCGACATCGACCACCGCCCCCGATCACCGATCTCTGATCACCAGCGAAAGGACCTCCGTGACCGTCGTCCTCCCCAGGACAGCAAGCCCCACCCTCCTCCCCCGAAC
>NZ_JAKEIP010000471.1 GCF_021474425.1 Streptomyces muensis
CGCGCCCCTTTCTGGGGCTCCGCCCCAGACCCCGCTCCTCAAACGCCGGAGGGGCTGGATTTGCCGGCCGGGCGTGGATCTTTTCAGCCCGTCCGGCGTTTGAGGACGAGGCCCGTAGGGCCGACGGCGGGGGTCTGGGGGCGGAGCCCCCAGAAGGGGCGCGGGGAACTGCGCGGCCAGCCCCCACCGGCAGGCACCCGAACAACGACCCGGGGCGAGGGAAGATGGGCGTATGCGTGCTGCTCGGCTCATCAAGATGGTGTTGTTGCTCCAGTCCCGGGCCTCGATGACGGCCGCCGAGCTCGCGACCGAGCTGGAGGTGTCCGAGCGGACGGTCACGCGGGACGCGCAGGCGCTGTCGGAGGCGGGGGTCCCGGTGTACGCGGACCGGGGCCGGGCCGGCGGCTACCGGCTGATCGGCGGCTACCGAACCCGCCTGACGGGCCTCGGCCGCAGCGAGGCCGAGGCTCTGTTCCTCTCCGGCGTCCCGGGCGCCCTGCGCGAGATGGGCCTGGAGGACGCCGCCTCCGCCGCCCGGCTGAAAGTGTCGGCCGCTCTCGTGCCCTCCGTGCGCGACGCCTCCCGTACCGCCGCCCAACGCTTCCACCTGGACGCCCCGAACTGGTTCAAGGAGCCGAAGACCCCCGAACTCCTGCCCGCCGTCGCGGACGCGGTGTGGGACGACCGCCGGATCGTGGCCCGCTACCGACGCGGGGAGAACGAGGTCGAGCGGGAACTGGAGCCGTACGGACTCGTGTTGAAGGCGGGGGTCTGGTACCTGTGCGCCAGGGTCACGGGAGACGGCGGCGGACGCGGCGGTCACGGCAGTCACAGCAGTCATGGCTCGTATCGGGTTTATCGCATTGACCGATTCTCCGCCGTGGACCCCTCCGACGGCCGCCCCGAGCGGTTCGAGCGGGACGAGGAGTTCGATCTGCCGGGTTTCTGGGAGGAGCAGGCCGAGCAGTTCGCGCGGTCCCTGCTGCGGGCCGAGGTCGTGGTGCGGGTGTCACCGGACGGAGTGCGCCGGCTGCCGTACGCCGTCGATCCGCACTCCGCACGCGAGGCACTCCGCGCGGCGGACGCCCCGGACGAGGACGGCTGGGTGACGCTGACGCTCCCGGTGGAGTCCGAGGAGGTCGCCCACACCCAGCTCGCGGCACTCGGCCCGGAGGTCGAGGTGCTGGCGCCGCGGGAACTGCGGGAGCGTTTCACGAGGGACGCGATACGGCTGGCGGCGCTGTACGACTCGTGAGCGGCTCGTGGGCGGAACAGCCGTACGCCGATAACAATCCGCCACACTCCACGTGCGTCCCACCCCCGCAGGGCCGATGCTTGACCCGTGATGGACGAGACGGAGTTCTGGGAGCTGGTGGACGGCGCCCGCGAGGCGGCCGAGGGCGACCCCGAGGAGCAGGCCGACCAGCTCGTGGACCGGCTGCTCCAGCAGGACCCCGACGCGGTGCTGGACTTCGCCCGTCACTTCGAGGCCCGCTACAACCGCGCGTACACCTGGGATCTGTGGGGTGCCGCCTGGGTACTGCTGGACGGTGCCAGCGACGACGCGTTCGACTTCTTCCGGTGCTGGCTGATCGGCCAGGGCCGTGAGGTGTACGAGGGCGGTGTGCACGACCCCGACTCGCTCGCCGACCTGCTGGACGACTTCGACGAGGAGTTCGACGGCGACGCGGAGGAGCTCGGTTACGCGGCGGACGAGGCCTATGAACAGCTCACCGGCACCGTGGCCCCCGACCTCGGCATCCCGCCGGCACCCGCGGAACCGGAGGGCACACCGGTCGACTTCGAGAACGAACGGGCGCTGGCCGAGCGGTATCCCCGGCTGTGGGAGCGGTTCAAGGACTGAGGCTAAGGACTGAGGCTGGAGCTGGGGCGATGGATCCGGAGCCTCAGGCCGCGAGCCGTCTGCGGCCCGGGTCCGACGGGATGTAGGCCTGCGTCTGCTCGGCCTTGACGACCTGGTGCATCGGCGCCTTGTTGGCCTGGTCGAGCGCGGACGCCGTGACGGCGGCCGGCCCCAGGACGACGGTCGCGACCGCGCAGACGACGGTCCAGACACGCTTGCTGCTGTTACGGCTGCTCATGATCCCCACCTTCGGTCAGTGCGTGTGCATGACCATAGGGAGGCTGTCTCGGGGTGATCCTTGAGTCGGCTACGAGAAACCTGTGAGGCGAGGCGCGGGCCGGGAACGTTCACAACGTTCACACGCCGTCTCTTGACCCGTTCCGTGAGCTCCGGCTTAGGGTGGCCGCCCCCGACCAGGAGCACCCTGCCCATGACCAGCCTGTTCGTGCGGGAGATACCGCGCGCGGAGCACCTCGCCCGGCTGCGGCGGTATCCCGACGCGAGCCATCTCCAGATCCCCGAGTGGGGCGATGTGAAGCCCGACTGGCTGCCGGAGAGCGTCGGCTGGTTCGAGGACGGGGAACTGGTCGCGACGGCCCTCGTCCTGTACCGGCCGCTGCCCGGGACCAGGCGCTTCCTGGCCTACCTGCCCGACGGCCCCGCGATCGACTGGCGGACGCCGCGCCTGGAGCGCTGGCTGGACCCGCTGGTCGCCCACCTGAGGAAGATCGGGGCGTTCTCGGTCCGGATCGGCCCGCCCCTGGTCGTACGTCACTGGGACGCGGCGACGGTGGCCGCGGGCGTCGCCGACGCCGACGTACGTCATCTGCGCGATCTGCCGCCGGACGGCATCGACGGCTACGCGCTCGACGTCGCGGAGCGGCTGGGGCGGCTCGGGTGGCGGCGGTGCGAGGAGGACGACGGGAGCGGATTCGGGCTCGGTCAGCCGCGCTACGGCTGTGAGATCCCGTTGGCGGGGCGCTCGGTGGACGAGCTGCGCGGGGCCCTCGCGCCGCACTGGGAACAGTCCCTGCGTACGGCCGAGGCGGCGGGCGTCCGGGTCTCCTGGGGCTCGGCCGCCGACCTGCCCGAGTTCCACCGCCTCTACATCGCGACGGCCGCCCGCGACGGCTTCAAGGCCCGCCCACTGGACTACTTCCGTCGTATGTGGGCGGCCCTGAACGCCGAGGACGACGACCGGCTGCGGCTCTACGTCGCCGAGTACGACGGCGAGGTGCTGTCCGCGGCACTCATGATCAGCGTCGGCTCCCGCGTCTGGCACTCCTACGCCGCGTCCGGCCGCCGGGGTCGCGAACTGCGGCCCAGCAGCGCACTGCTGTGGCGGATGCTGGGCGACGCGAGGGCGGCGGGCGCGAAGACGTACGACCTGCGCTCCATCACCCCCGCCCTCACCGAGGACCGGCTGCGCGGCCGGCTCGTGTTCAAGACGGGGGCGGGCGGCCGGGCGGTGGAGTACCTCGGGGAGTGGGAGCTGCCGGTGGGGAGCCAGGGGAAGGTGCTGCAGCGG
>NZ_JAKEIP010000472.1 GCF_021474425.1 Streptomyces muensis
CCGCCCCAGGCCCCCGGCCTCTTCCACCAGATGGACCCGCCGGACCACACCCGGCTGCGCCGCATGCTGATCCCCGACTTCACCTTCCGGCGCATCGAGCAGATGGAGGGCGCCGTCCAGCGGATCTGCGACGACCTGCTGGACGCGATGACCGACGGCGACGCGACGGAGGCGGACCTGGTCGCCTCGTACGCGCTGCCGCTGCCCACCCTCGCCATCTGCGAACTCCTCGGCGTCCCCTACGAGGACCACGGCTTCTTCCGCGAGAAGTCCAACGCTCTCACCAGCGTCGCCGGCGACCCGGCCGAGGCGATGGCCGCCCGCATGGCGCTCTACGGCTATCTGCGCGCCCTCATCGAGCGCCGCACCCACGACCCCGCCGACGACCTCGTCTCCCGGCTGGCCACGGAACGCGTCGCGACCGGCGAGGCCACCCTCGACGAGGCGACCGGCATGGTCTCCCTCCTCCTGCTGGCGGGCCACGAGACGACGGCCAACATGTTCCCGCTGGCCGCCATCGCCCTGCTCCAGCACCCGGCGCAACTGGACGCGCTGCGCGCCGACGACTCCCTGTGGCCGGCGGCGGTGGAGGAACTCCTGCGCCATCTGACCGTCATCCACTCCGGGATACGGCGGGTCGCCACACAGGACGTCGACCTGTCCGGCGTCCGCGTCCGTGCGGGCGAGGGCGTGGTGGTCGCCCTGCAGGCCGCCAACCGTGATCCGGCCGTGTACGCCGACCCCGACGGCCTCGACGTCCGCCGCGACGCGAGCGGGCACCTCGCCTTCGGTCACGGCCTGCACCAGTGCCTCGGCCAGTCCCTTGCCCGCACCGAACTCCGGCTCGGTCTGTCCACCCTGTTCCGCAGGCTGCCGTCCCTGCGCATGACGGCCCCGCCCGAGTCGCTCGCCCTCTCGACGAGCACGGTCCACGGGGTGCGCTCGCTGCCGGTCGCCTGGTGATGAATCTGCGGTGGCCTGGCCTTCCTGCTATAGAGGCAGCCATGACCACCATCAGGCTCGTCCAGGGCGACATCACCCGGGAGAGCGTCGACGCGATCGTCAACGCCGCGAACTCCTCCCTCCTCGGCGGGGGAGGGGTCGACGGCGCCATCCACCGCCGCGGCGGCCCCGCCATCCTCGACGAGTGCCGCAAGCTGCGCGCCTCCCACTACGGCAAGGGCCTGGCCGCGGGGCAGGCGGTCGCCACCACCGCGGGGAACCTGGACGCGCGCTGGGTGATCCACACGGTGGGGCCGGTCTGGTCGGCCACCGAGGACCGCTCCGAGCTGCTCGCCTCCTGCTACCGCGAGTCACTGCGGATCGCCGGTGAACTCGGCGCCCGGACGGTCGCGTTCCCGGCGATCTCCACCGGCGTCTACCGCTGGCCGATGGACGACGGCGCGCGGATCGCGGTGGAGACGGTGCGGGACACACCGACGGCGGTCGAGGAGGTGCGGTTCGTCCTGTTCGACGACCGCGCGTACGACGAGTTCGCCCGGGTGCTCGGCTGACGTACACCCTGGTGGAGCTCAGTCCGGTGGCGGGGTGAGGCGCAGGGCGAGCAGGGCGATGTCGTCGGTGGTGTCGGCGCCGAACCGGATGACCAGTTCGTCGCAGAAGACGTCCAGGGGATCCCGGGCGTGGCCCGCGGCGTACTGGCGCAGTCGGGCCAGGGCGTCGTCCAGGGGCTCTCCGCGCCGTTCGATGAGGCCGTCGGTGAAGAACAGCAGGGTCGAGTCGGGGGGCAGCGGGTCGCAGGCCGAGGGGCGGGGCAGATCCGGATCCATGCCGATCAGCAGGCCCCGGCCCGCGTCCAGGAAGCGGGCGTCACCTGCCCGCGTGGTCAGCAGGGGCGGCAGGTGACCGGCGGAGGAGTGGTTCAGGTTCACCGTGTCGCCGTCGCTCTTGACCACGGCGTAGGCGCAGGTGGCCGTGGAGTGCGGGGACAGGGTCTGGCTGGCCAGGTCCAGGCGGCGCAGCACCTCTCCGGGTGGTTCCTGGCGGTCCACGGCGATGCCGCGCAGCATGTTGCGCAAGGCGCTCATGGCCACGGCGGCCCGCAGGTCATGGCCCGTCACGTCACCGATGACCAGCACCGTGTCGCCACCGGGCAGGGTGAACGCGTCATACCAGTCACCGCCGACCTCGGCGGTCCTGCTGGAAGGGATGTAGCGGGCGGTCAGCTGGAGGTGCTCGGCGCGCGGCAGCTCGGGGAGCAGGGCGCGCTGGAGGTGTTCGGCGTTGTCGTGGGCGTGCCGGTGCAGACGGGCGTTGTCGACCGCGAGCGCGATGGCGCGCACCAGTTCCGCGATCAGCGGGATGTCGTCCTTGGTGAACGGCGGCACGTCCCTGACGCGGACCATGGTCAGGGCGCCGATGACTTCCCGCTGGGCCCGTAGCGGAGCGACGACGGAACTGCTCGCGCCCAGGTCCGCCATCAGTTCCAGCTGCCGGGCCTCCAGCGGGCTCTGCGCCGGTCCGGTCCGGGGAAGGCCGGTCTCCAGCAGCGGTCCGGCGCCGCGCAGGACCCGGGCCAGGGATCCCCGCGAGGTCTCGGACACCGTGGGCAGCGGGCCGAGGTGCCTGTCCGGGACCGGCACCCGGGGGTCGCGGTGCGCGACGCAGACCCGCCGCAGCCGCCCGTCTTCGTCGAGGAGGTCCGCCGCACACCAGTCGGCCAGTTCCCGGGTCAGGACATGGCACACCCGCCGCAGCCGCTCGTCCACGTCGAGGGTGCTGTGCAGGGCCCGGCCGGCGTCGGCGAACAGCGCCAGCCACACCGCCGCCCCGTCGCCCGTCCCGTGCGCCCTCTTGGCGGTGGTGGGCAGATGTACCGGGCCCGGAACGGGCCGTGTCGGGTACCGCTCGTCCCGCGGGGCGTGCGGCGGGGCGGGGACCACCGTCGTCGTGGTGAGGTGGGCGACGAACACGGTGCGTCCGTCGACCGCCTCCTGGGTCTGGATGGACAGCCGGACGGGGATCACATGGCCGTCACGGTGCAGGGCGGGAACCGGTATGGAACGGCCCAGGATGCGGGACTCGCCGGTGAGCAGCAGCGAGGTGAAGGCCGCGATGTGCCGCTCGCGCAGATGCTCGGGCATCAGCACGGTCAGCCGCTGCCCGACGAGATCATGGGCGGGCCGGCCCAGCAGGCTCGCCGCGGCGTGGTTCACGGCGATGATCCGGTTGCCGTCGTCGGCCGCGACGGTCGGCACGTCGGACGCCTCCACCTCGCTCGCGTCCCAGGGCGCCAGCTGGGTGGGGGTGGCGCCCGGCGCGCCGGGGACCTGCGTCCACGCGGTGGGGCGCCGGCCGGACAGCTGGCCCGCGATCTCGTCGAGCATCCAGTGGCGGAAGGCCCGGATCTGCGGGAGGGCGGGAAG
>NZ_JAKEIP010000473.1 GCF_021474425.1 Streptomyces muensis
GGGTGGGGACGGTTGTCATCCGGGCGCGGCCCGGTGGGGGCGGATCGCGCAGTTCCCCGCGCCCCTAGGGGGTTGCCGTCCCGGTCGACCTGATGCGCAGACTCCTGCAGCCCTGGCGCGCTGTCGTCCGCGTGCGGGCCGGTGGGGGCGGATCGCGCAGTTCCCCGCGCCCCTAGGGGGTTGCCGGCACGGTCGGCCTGATGCGCGGATACCTGCAGCCCTGGCGCGTTGTCATCCGGGTGCGGCCCGGCGGGGGCTGGTCGCGCAGTTCCCCGCGCCCCTGGGGAGGTGGTCCGGCCGTCGCCTTCAAAGCCGGCGGCGCCTGTCTCGCCCTCCGGGGACTCCGACACGCCCGCAGCCGACGAACCGCCGGCGCCGCCGTCCGGGGGCGCGGGGAACTGCGCGACCAGCCCCCGCCGGGCCGCACCCGACGAACCACCCTCCACGCCAACGCCGCCGTCCGGGGGCGCGGGGAACTGCGCGGCCAACCCCGACGCACCCGCACCCGACACACGACCCCCCGCGGCAACGCCGCCGTCTGGGGGCGCGGGGAACTGCGCGACCAGCCCCGACGCACCCGCAGCCGACGAACCACCCCCCACCGCACTCTCGGCCTCGTACCGCGCCACCAACGCCTGCCCCTTCTCCAGCACCCCCTCCGGCAGCCGTACGGTTCCCGAGGCCGCGGCCACCAGGTCGACCCTGGCGCCGATCTCCCGGGCGAAATCCGCGAGGCGCCCCGCGTCGGCCGTCGAGCGCATGTCCACCAGGGCGACCACGACGTACCGCCGCCGCGGATACCGCTCGTGCAGATCCCGGATGGTGTTCAGCACCGTGTTCCCGGTGGAGAACTCGTCGTCCACCAGCACCAGCGGCCCATCGCCGGCCAGCAGGGCCGGATCCTCCGGCAGCAGCAGATGCGACGTGGCGTGCGAGTGGGACTCCTCGAAGCCGCCCGCCGGGGCGACCCCGGCGACCGGGCGGCGGGTGGAGTGCAGATACGGCGCGTCCCCGACGCCGTCGGCGACGGCATGCCCCAGCCCCGTCGCCGTCTCCGCGTAGCCGAGGACGACCGCCCTGCCGACCTCCTCCGCGCCCAAAAGATCCCGTACCCGCCGACCCAGCGCGAACCCGGCCCCGTACACCACGGACGGCGACTGCGGAACGTGCTTGCCGAGCACGTTGGAGACCAGCAGATGCGCCCGCTTGGGGTTGCGCCGCAGGGCCAGCCCCAGCATCTGCTCGAGCTCGTCGTCGCCCACGAGCTGGACTCCGAGCCGCTCGGCGACCCAGCTCCCGGACCAGACCCCGTTGTTCACTGCGTTGTTCATGCGTCCCTTGGAAATATCGGAGATGGAGGCCGGCCGTCAGGCCGGAATCCCGGCGGCGAGCAGCTCCACGAAGCCGATGTCCTCGTTGGCCACACCGAACACCTCGGCCCGCAGCAGGGTCCGCTCGGCCCAGGCCCGGTGCGGCTTCACCTCGTTCATCTTGTTCGTGTACTGCGACCTCAGTACACCCCCACCACAGCGCTCCGGCCGCAGGATGTCCTGCGCGTCACTGAACTCCTCGTGACTGACCACGGACAGCGCGTGCACGGGCAGCACATGGGAGGGGTGGATGCAGGTCTTGCCGAGGAGTCCGTTGGCGTGGTCCATGGTGATCTCGCGCAGCAGGCCGTCCATGGAGTGCTCGATGAGGGCCTCGCGCAGTTCCTCGGCCTGGCCCTCCAGGAAGGGGCTGCGGCGCAGCTGGGGCTTGAACATACGTTCCTGCACCCGAAAGTACTCCCACACCGGCCCGGTCACCGTGAACCCGGTGCCGTCGGCTCTGCCCAGCATGTTCACCACGTCGGCGATCACGGAGGCGACGATCTGGACGTCGTACGCCGTCATGTCGGGGGCCCGGCGAAGGCCGTAGGAGGAGCAGAAGTCGGTGACTCCGAGCCGCAGCGCCAGCACCCGCTCGCGGTACTTGTCGACCGCGCGGAAGACACCCTCCAGGGTCTCCACGCGCGACTCGCGGTACAGCAGCTCGGGCGACTCCAGCACGGGCATGGCGAACAGCCGCCGCCCGCTCTGCGCCTCGGCGCTCGCGAGGGCCTCCAGGAACGGCATGCCGCGCTCCTCGGTGAACTTCGGCAGCACGAACCCGGACAGCAGCCTTACGGCGGGCCCGAGCCGCCGTACGAGGTCGGGGATCTGCTCGGGGGCACGGACCCGGATGAAGAGCAGCGGCAGCTCCACCGCGTCCTCCGCGCCGCCCGCGTTCTCCCGTGCGGCGAGTTCGGTGAACTGCCTGACGAGGTTCTCCTCGCCCTCCGCCACGTCCTCGTCGCCGATGGAGTCCTCCAGGCACAGCACCATCGAGACCACGCCGCGTCCGGTCTGTTTGACGATGTCGTCGGCGAGCCGCGGCCGGGTGGCCGGACTGTAGAGCGTGGCGCCCAGGGCCGCGGAGAGCAGCCGGGCCGGGGAGTCGGCGGAGAACTCGCACGGCTCCTGGTGGAAGAGGCGCTGCCGCACCTCCGGGGCGATGTGCCCGAAATGACGCATAGAGCTCCCCCGTGGTGGCTCAGTGGCCCCTGTGACCGGTTCACAGGTGGCCGGTAATAGTACGTAGATACCCATGTCGGGGGTTCCCGCAGGGCATGAATTTCTGGTAACGCGGACGAACACAGGCGCGCACGGTCCGTCGCACCCCCGCGTTGTCGTGACCAGGACGGAGAGGGCAGGATGACCGTATGACGCACGCGATGTTGAAGGGGTCGAACGTCCCGCTCGAAGCCACGACGGTACGCGCCGTGCTGCGCTGGACGCCCGGGCAGGGGGTCCCGGATGTCGACGCCTCGGCACTCCTCCTCGGCCCCGACGGTCGTGTGCGCTCCGACGAGGACTTCGTCTTCTACAACCAGCCCCGGCACCCCTCCGGGAAGGTCTGGCGGCTCGGCAAGAAGCGGGGCGCCGAGGGCCTCACCGACACGATCCAGACAGATCTCGCCGGTGTCGAGTCCGGCGTCGGTCAGATTCTGCTGGTCGCTTCGGCGGACGGCGTCGCCTTCGACCGCGTACGGGATCTGCGCATCGTGCTGTACGACGCCGCGGCCGCCGACGGCGATCCGCTGGCGTACTTCGACATCAAGCCGGAGACGGGCCAGGAGACGGCCCTGATCTGCGGCGAGCTGTACCGCCGCGGCGAGGGCTGGAAGTTCCGCGCCCTCGGCGAGGGCTACTCGGACGGCCTCAAGGGCCTGGCCACGGACTACGGCATCTCGGTGGACGAGTCCGAGGCGATGGACGAGCCCGCCC
>NZ_JAKEIP010000474.1 GCF_021474425.1 Streptomyces muensis
CCCCGGGCCGGGCCCCGCGTCCGCCCGCCCCACATGGGGCAACTGGGGGCTGAGGGGCCGGTGCCGGGGCACCCCCCGGGCGGGGGGGGGGGGGGTGGGTAAGGGCACAGGCGCCGCCTGCGTCGCGCTGACGGACCGGGCGTTCGGGCCGTGGGCGGTCGAGGTGTGGCCGCCGTTCACGGACGCGGTGCGCGCCCAGCTGTAGCCCCGCCCGTCCCCAGGGGCTCGCCCGCTCCCTCGGTGTCGATGTGCGGCAGGATCCGGTCCAGCCACCGGGGTGTCCACCAGGCGTGCCTGCCCAGCAGCGTCATCACGGCGGGCACCATCAGCAGCCGGACCACCGTGGCGTCGATGAGCACACTGACCGCGAGCCCCAGGCCCAGCATCTTGACCACGATGTTGTCGCTGATGATGAAGGCCGCGAAGACGCTCACCATGATCAGCGCCGCGCAGGTGATCACCCGCGCGGTGATCTCCAGGGCGTGGGCGACCGAGTCCTTGGCGTCCCCGGTGCGCAGCCACGCCTCGTGCACCCGGGACAGCAGGAAGATCTCGTAGTCCATGCTGAGCCCGAAGATGATGGCGAACATCATCATCGGCACATAGCTCTCGATGGGCACCTTGCCGTGCACCCCCAGCGCGGGCCCGCCCCAGCCCCACTGGAAGACGGCGACGACGACACCGTACGAGGCCGCGATGGACAGGACGTTGAGCACGGCCGCCTTCAGGGCGACCAGCAGGCCGCGGAAGACCGCGAGGACGATCAGGAAGGCGAGGCCGACCACGACGGCGATGATCACCGGAAGCCGTTGCGCGACGATGTCGCGGAAGTCGACCTGGGCGGCCGTGGTCCCGGTGACATAGCCCTTGGCGTCGGTGCCGGAGGCCGCGTCCGGGAGCGTGTGGTCGTAGAGCCGATTCGTCAGGTCGGTGGTGTCCTTGTTCTGCGGCGACACCGACGAGTAGACCGTGCCGACCAGCACGTCACCGTCCTGCGTCGGCGTGAGCGGGCTGACGAAGGACGTACCGGACTCGTCGTTCAGGGCCTGCTGGGTCTTCGAGGCCAGGTCGGAGCGTTGCGAATCCGGTACGTCCGTCTGGTCCACGACAATCGTCAGCGGCCCGTTGGAGCCCGCGCCGAACGCGTCCGTCATCAGGTCGAAGGCGCGCCGGTCGGTGAAGGACGTGGGGTCGGCGCCGTCGCCGATGTGACCGAGCTGGATCGAGAAGACCGGGACGGCCAGCACGGCGACGGTGACGATGCCGGCGGACAGATACCGCAGCGGATGGCGTTCCACGCGCTTGGCATACCGGTGCCAGGTGCCCTGCGAGGTGTCGCCGGCCGCGCCCGCGGCCTCGGTCTCGGCGATGGGCTTACGCACATGCCAGCGGTCGACGTTGCGGCCGATCAGCCCCAGCAGGGCCGGGACCAGGGTCAGCGCGCCCAGGACGGCCGAGACGACCGTGACGGCCGCGGCGACGCCGAGTTTGCCGATGAAGCTGACGCCGGACACCCACAGGCCCATCAGGGCCACGATCACGGTGGTCCCGGAGACCAGTACCGCCCGTCCGCTGGTGGCCGCGGCGTGACCGGCGGCGCGCACCGGGTCGGCGCCGTCCATGAGGTTCTGCCGGTGCCGGGTGAGCAGGAAGAGGGCGTAGTCGATGCCGACGCCGAGGCCGATCATCGTGGCCAGGGTGGGCGAGACCGTGGCGAAGGTGAACGCGATGGCGAGCAGCCCGAGGCAGGCCAGCCCGCCGACCACCCCGATCAGCGCCGTGACCAGCGGCAGTCCGGCCGCGATCACACTGCCGAAGCCGATCAGCAGCACGACGATCGCCACGCCGAACCCGATCGCCTCACTGATCCGGTCGTTGCCGGCGGGCCGCTCCAGCTCGCCCAGCGATCCGCCGTACTCGACGTCGACTCCGGCCTGTCTGAGCGGCTGGACGGCGCTGTCCACGCCGTTCAGGTAACTGTCACCCAGCAGAGAGGGCTGCTCGTCGAAGCGGACGGTGATGTAGCCGGTCCTCCCGTCCGAGGACAGCGGCCCGACCTTCGAGGAGGTGGCCTCCAGCGGGTTCTGCACGCTCAGCACGTGCGGCAGCTTCTGGAGGTCGGCGACGGCGGTGGACATCTGCGAACCGACCGAGGTCAGGGACTTGTCCGCGTCGTGCAGGACGATCTGGCTGCTGTAGCCGCCGGCCGCCGGATCGTGCTCCTTCAGGACGTCCAGGCCCTTCTCCGACTGCACGTCGGACAGGGCGAAGTTGTCGGAGTACTCCCCGCCGTGGAGGTGATTGAGGGTCTGGAGGACGCCGAGCGCCACGACCCAGGCGACGATCACGATCACGAAGTGGTGGGCACACCACTCACCGAGTCGTCGAAGTCCTCCCTTTTCCGGAGCGTCGCCGCCCCGCACCGCTTCGGTCCTGCGTCGTGCCATGGGCTCGGCTCTTCTCTGCCGGGCTGGATCCAGACCTCCATTTGACGATGCATCGACCACTTGGGCATCTCGAGCCCCACCGCTACCGGGGTACCGGGGCTACCGGGGGCTACCCGTGTTACCCGGCCATCTCCCACATCAGCAGCTCCGCCGCCGGGCTCATCCCCACGGCCTCCACGTCCTTGGCGTCCGTGATGCGCGCCGCGTCGCCCGCGGCCAGTTCCTCGCCGTCCAGGCGCACCGTGCCGCGCACGATGTGCACGTACACGTACGCTCCGTCCGGTACGGCGGTTCGCTCGCCCGCGCCCAGGCGGCGTACGTGGAGCATCGCGCCGGCCTCCGGTACGGCGTACGGTGTCGAGTCCGCGATGCCGTGGACGATCTCGTACGCCGGGTCGCCGCCCGGTGTGAGCGGGGCCAGCCAGGTCTGGATGAAGGTGAGGGGCGTGTCGGCGTCGTTGCGCTCCACGTGGCGTACGCCGCCGGCCGAGCTGAGGCGCTGTACGTCGCCGGGGCCGACGCGGGTCTCGTGTCCCGTCGAGTCCCGGTGGGTGAGTTCGCCCTCGACCACCCAGGTCACGATCTCGGTGTGGCTGTGGGGGTGCTCGTCGAAGCCGGCGCCGGGGGTGAGGTGTTCCTCGTTGCAGGCGATCATCGCGCCGAAGCGGAGGTTTTCGGGGTCGTAGTGGGGTCCGAAGGAGAAGGCGTGGCGGGACGAGATGCCCGCTGCCGGGTTCCCTCCGGGGTAGCGGTCCGTGGCGCGGTGTACGTCCATCACGGCCCCACGGTATCCCTGCCGGGTCGTGGGGGGCCGGACCTCGCCCCCGCCGCCCCTACCCGTCCCATCCCCAGGGGC